>CAZHML010000024.1:0-33022 GCA_964533745.1 uncultured Microbacterium sp. | reverse complement strand
TGTCCGGAATGACATGAGACACCCGTCCGGGATCCCCTGAAACCAGACACTGTCAGCCCGACCGAGGTGGCGCGGAAACTCAAGGGTTTCCGCGACACCGAAGGCTCTGAGATTTGAACCGGTCATCACTTACTCATCACTTTGACCCTCTGACGGCCCGTTCCGGGCGTCCCTCGCCCGGTCGGCGGCGGTTGGCTCCGCTTCCCCGCGGTCGCGCCGGGTGCGGCTCCGCACCTATCGGCATGGACACCGAGCACGAGAGCCCGTGGGGCCTTGACCCCCTGATCGGCATCACCGAGCTGGCCGCCTACCTCGGCGTGCCCGTCGGCACCGTCTACGACTGGCGCACCAGCGGCAAGGGACCACGCGCCCACCGCATCGGCAAGCACCTCAAGTTCGCCGTCTCCGACGTGCGCATTTGGGTCGAGCAGCAGCGCGAAGGGGAGGTGGACTGATGGCCCGCCCTCGCCTGGACATCGGAACCTTCGGCGACATCTGGTTCGACACCGACCCCTCCGGCCGCGTCGTCGCCCGCACCCGCTACCGCGACTGGGACGGCCGGCGCCGCCTCGTGCAGGCCAGCGGCAGCACCGAGAGGACCGCCGAACGAGCCCTGAAGAAGAAGCTCGCCGAGCGCAGCCTCTTCCAGCCGGCAGCCGGCGTCCTCACCCCCGACAGCGGCTTCGCCGAGCTCGTGGACTACTGGCTCGAGCACCTCGACCTCGAGGGGCACCTGTCCAAGACCACCCGGCAGCTCTACGAGCGCAACATGCGCACCCTGGTCCTGCCCGTCTTCCGCGAGCTCACGCTCCGCGAGATCGGGGTCGCCCGCTGCGACCACTTCCTCAAGCAGCAGGCCAAGCGCAGCTACAACCGTGCCAAACAGTCCCGCGTCGTCCTGCGCCTCGCGTTCGCTCTTGCAGTGCGGCACGAGATCCTCCCGAGGAACCCGCTGGACGGCGTCTCCCGGCTGCGCCGTCCGCCATCGACGCCGAGTGCCCTGTCGCCGGCCGAGGTCAACGCGATCCGCGCTGCGATCCTCACCTGGGAGGCCGGGCGCCTGGGGGAGCCGGGTCCAAGGCCCGATGGGCAGCTCGGCGCCATCGTCGAGGTCATGCTCGGCACCTCCGCCCGCATCGGCGAGGTCCTCGCGATCCGCCGCTGCGACGTCGACGTCACCGGGGCGCCGCCCTCGGTGCGGATCGCCGGCACGATCGTCACCCACCACGGCGAACCCGTCCAGCGGCAGGACCACCCCAAGACGGCGAAGTCGCGCCGGACGGTCGCGGTTCCGTCGTTCGCGGCCGAGGCGATTCGCAAGCGGCTCGTGCGGATGGGCGACCACTCGCCCGAGGCGCTGCTGTTCTGCAGCCGTGAGGGCACGCCGCTGACGCCGAACAACGTTCGGCGGCAGCTGCGACATGTGCTGAAGCTCGCCGGCATCACCGGGGTCACCCCGCACATGTTCCGCCGCACGGTCGCCACGGCGATCAACGCGGAGGCTGGCGTCGAGCTCGCGGCCGAGCTGCTCGGGCACACGGATCCGCGGATCACCATCCAGCACTACATCCGCCGCAGCGAGATGGTGAACCCTGCAACCGCTGAAGTGCTGGAGCGGGTGCTGGCGAAGGAGGACTGAGACTCCAGATGCCTCCATACCTGCGACAGCGATCTCGCGTACTTAGATACCTCACTCTGCACAGGTTCGCGATGCCTCATTCAGGGCCAAGTCTTCGCACCAAGACCACAACGGCAGTGCGCAGACAAGTCATCATCGCGACGACAGGCATACTTGGGACCAGAAATGGGGCCAGTAGGCAACACTCAAAGTATGACGAACGCACCGCAGACGGTCGACGAACTTCTGTCGATGCCGTTCACAATCCATTTGGTCAACGCGTACACCAATATTTCAGTGCAGGCCACGGTGACGCAGTTCGGGATGGAGCCCGCCGAAGTTCACGCGATGCTCCGGACAGCGCACTATCAGCTCGTAGAGAAGCTCCGTGCAAAGGGTGTCTCCTACGCCGACTTACGTCCCGCACTCACGCCGAGATCCGATCGGCATGAAGTGGCGTTTATCTTCAACTCGCGTGCCATATCCAGCGGGAACTACGGCTACGAGATATCAGAAGCCTGGATCCCTGCGCTCATGTCGGACGGTCCGGACAAGACGACTATTCGGCATGGCGACATCATCGGCTTGCCAACTCCAGCGATCTGGCGGCTGCTTGAGGAATCGCTGGTCGGACCGGATGACTTCCCGCGTCAGTCCGCCGAACTCTATTACGTGGTCTACATGACCAACCTGTCGCGGACGCAACTCGCGTCATTGGATGCGTCGCTCCGTGGCGCGTCGACCGCATACCTGGGCTATGTCGACTGTTCCACTTGGACACCGCTGAAGACCTCCCTCCCGATTCCGCAGATCGGCTTACGGATAGGCTCCAAGATTCTGACCGACACTGACGACGGTGGCACCCCGAACCAGGTCGGCTACCCGTTCGAGGACTTCGGCTTTGAGGTCGTCGGTGTGGACGACCTCCTCTTCCCCATCTTCTTGGAGTCTCGGATCGATATGGGGGTCCCGAAGTGGAGCGAGACGGACGGGGTGATCAACCTCAACGCATTGGCACCATCGGGCGAACCGCTCACCGCTCTGACACTGCAGATTGACGAGCGCCGATTCGAATACCTCACAAACGAGGAACCTGGGCATGGCCACGGTGTGTCACTTCGACGCGCCGGTCTACTAGGGCTTGATCGCAACGCGCTGGCTGATGCAATCCTTATGGAGGTCCGCAAGGGGCTGCTGTTCAACCTCAGATATATCCATGGCTCCCGAGAAGTTGACGGAGCACGGATCGCTGACCCTGCGCTCGATGCCCTGATGTTCGCTGTGCAGGTGGAGTTTCCTGACGAAGACGGGCGCGCCCAGCGTTTCCAGGTTGCGGTCAAGTACAGCCCGGGCGACCATACGGGTGAAGTCGTGACCATGTTCGGTTGAACCTCTCGAGTCGCTTACTCACGGATGTCGAATGCTCTGACGGGCGAAAAAAATGCCCTGACCGACGGCAGTGGGACGTGGAGTCAAGTCGTTTCCGGAGAAGCGGACCCCGGCCCTAACACCAAGGCGCGCGGCCTCGGAGGTTACCCGCCCGGGTGGCTGTCAGGCAGAAGTCTGCGGAGATCATCGACGGTTCGTTGTGCGAGTTGCAGGGTGTCTGTTGGCGATTGGGCGGCGACCAGTGGGCGCTCGTCGAAGGCCTGCAGGATATGGAGCAATCGCTTGCGGTCGGATCCTCGGAGATCGCCGATGATCGGTTCGACGTCGATGACGCAGGCGAGCAGCGTGATCGCGTCGAGAAGGTGGCGATCGCGATCCCGCGAGTCGACCGTGTGTGCGGCGGCCTTTAGGACGAGCGCGCCGTGGAGCGACGGCACCGGTACGGTGACTTGAGCGTCGCGGAGTCTGAAGTGCATCAGCTGGAGTCGGTCCAGCGCTTGATGCCCGCCAGTCACGGCCATCACCTCTCGGCGCGCGTGGCGGGGGATCGGTCGCTCATGGTCGGGGACCATGAGATCGACGATGTCGGCGCCACGGGTGAAGTGGTAGGTCAGCCGCGTCGAGCCGTCGAGGACGTACCCGAGCCGTGTCAGCGCAGCAGCTGCCTCCGTGTAGCTAAAGGCGCCGGCTTCGACGCGCACGACGGCATCGACATCGAGAGTCACCCGGGTGGTCTCGATATCCGCTGCGAGCGCGTGGGCCTGGACCATGAGGCCGCCGACGAGTCCCCAGCGTTCGACCGGGAGCGCACCGGCGACCTCGAACACTCTCGGCCAGGGCTCTCGCCAGCCGCCAGCCGGCTCCAAGGCGATGAGGGGATCGGTCACGAGAGATCCGCCTGCCTGGTCTGGATGCGCTGCTTCGCTGCGCTGCTAGTGCGTTCGTCCCCACAGGCATAGAGCGCGATGTCCTCGACCACGGCCGGCGCGTCCGTGTCGAGCTCGACCAGCAGCGTTTCGCCATCGGCATCCTCGAGCATCCGTGACCGCCTGGCGAGCGCCGCGGCGTTCTGCGTCACCTTGACGTCCAGGCGCTCCCCGGTGGAGCTCAGACCGTCCGCGAGGTGATCGGCGGAGCCGGTTGCGGGGCGGGTGCTGCGCCAGAGTGTGACCCGGTTGCCCAGCACCTGGTAGGCGAGGTCCGCGACGGAGATCGTTCGTAGCCGCGCACGAAGACGACTGCGCTGGCTACCCGAGATCTGCTCGGTCGCACCGCGCTCGAGCAGATCGCAGGCCGCGGCGACCGTTCGCTCATCCCAACGTCGCCCTCGAGCCGCCGACCTGCTTACCGCGACGAGCGAGCGCCCCGCGACGACTGTCCGCCCCGCGACGGCACGATTGACGACGCGTCCGCTCCGCGCGAGTCGTTGCACTTGGCGCTGACTCAGGCCGAGCTGCGCCGCAGCTGATCGGGTCGCCATCTCCATGACATATATAGTCGCGTTTGCGACCATATATGTCAAACACACGATGCCGCTGAGGCTGCCTGAACGCTGGTTCCGGGCCGATTGTCGCATTCATTTACTCGGCCCTGGGGTTATGGACTGTGTCCTGCGACTGGGACTCGCCGGTACCGTGGGGGAGCGAGGCAATGGAAGGAGCGCGCTATGGCCGATGTGCTTCCCAATGTTGTGCTCCACCAGATGCGCGAGCAGATCCGCGCCCTGCTTGCGGCGCACGGCGTCACGTGCGCCGGCGTGTTCGGCTCCGTTGCGCGCGGAGAGGAGGACGGCGGCTCCGACCTGGACCTCATCGTCGCGTTCCGTCCCGGCGTGCGCCGGGATCTCGTGCGGATAACGGAAGAGCTCGAGGAGCTCACCGGTCTGTCCATCGACGTCGTCGACCAGGAGCGAGTGCTGGAGCGGGCGCGGCGCACTGGCGTCGGCTACACGATCCTGCGGGACACCATCCCGCTGTGACTCGCCGCGAGGCCGGGGAATTCTCGCGCGAGTGTGGAGATCGCGGCATCGCCGTAGCTGCTCCACCATTGTGCATTGCGGACGCGAGTCAGTTGTTTGACGCGATGCAGAGCAGAGCGTCTCCGTCGTACGGAACAGCTCTTCGATAGTGGATACGTTGGTGACATGCGTTGGGGCGGTGGTCGCTAATTTCCCTGTTATCCCGGGAGCTTTCGGGTCGGTGCGGATTGGTCACGGTCTCCGTCCTAAGGAAACGCTCTTTGGCATCGCCGGAGCCTTGTCGAGGCCGCGGTCGGGGCGGCACACCTCACTGGTAGCGTCGAAAATGCCGTGGAATCTGCATCAAGCCGCCTGGACCATGAAGGTGGAGGTTGCGCGATGGAACTTGGTCATGAGCTGATTTATCGGTTGCGGGATTACGAGCTGTCCGACCAACGGCAGGACCACCCGAAGACCGCGAAGTCACGCCGGACGGTCGCCGTCCCGTCGTTCGCGGCGGAGGCGATCTTCAAGCGGCTCGTGGGGATGACCGACCACTCGCCGGATGCGCTGCTGTCCGACTCCGTCCTCCGACCCGAATCCATGATTGCAGTGCTCTGCGATTCGCACGCTGATCAGTGAGTCGAGCGACGGGGGAGTCGGTAGCGCTTACGTATAGCTCGGGGCTTGAGGAAGCGGCGGATTCTCCGCCTCACCCACGAGTGCCTCTGCTGCCCGAGTGATCACTTCCAGAAGCAGAGGATGCTCATCCGAAAGGAAGTCCATGTAGGCGCGAACATCCTCCGAGGTCGGATACCGCGGCATCGAGACAGAGTTGGGGTATCGTTCATTGCGCATCGAGAGCTCCCCTTCCTGAGTGGCCGAGATCAAAGGTTCCCTACGAAAATCAGGTGCGACGGGCACTCCGCCATCCACCCGGCGGAACAAGCAGGATGTCAGGGGTTCGAATCCCCTTAGGTCCACCTAGATGCGCTTGTCAAAACAACGTGGGGGCTCGCTCACTGGCTTGCAACTGGCTCTCTCTGGGCCTGTGGGACAGTCGCAGCGACGAGTTCTCGAAACGGCTCGTTCAGCTCGAAGGTGACCTGCTCAAGCTCCGGGCCGAGCAAGATCCGCGTGAAGATCCGCTGATTCAGTTGCTTGCGGATCGGCTCCGTCGCGGCGAGGTAGGTGCCGTGAGCGTCCTTGAGTAAGTCGAGCGCGTCCTGGATATCGGCGACGTGTTCGCTTTCATTTGAACGAAAGGAGTCCAGCTCTCGCTGTACTCCGCTCAGCTCGGTCGAGAGCTTCTTCTGGCTCCTGGTGAAGAGTTCGCGGGGGATCGCGTCGGAGTAGTAGACCTCGAGCAGTTTCTCCTGTTGCGCGACGATGCCTTCGGCTTCAGCGGCGAGCTCGTCGGCCCGGGCCTGTCTGGTCATGCGCTCGTGGCGGAGTCGTTCCAGCACAGTTCGCTCGACACGGACACCCTGCGCGCGGCTGAGCGTGATCGACCGGTGGCTATCAGCGACCCGATCCTCGACGCTCGACAGAGGGAGCGCCCGCCGCTGGGAGCAGTCCGACTCCGCGCGCTTGATGCAGACGTAGTAGCGGTAGATGCGGCCGCTCTTCGATCGAGAGTTCTGGACCATCAAGCGGCGGCCGCAGGCGATGCAGTAAACCGTGCTCTTCAGATAGTGGTCATGCATGCGAGAGCGTTCGCCGTTGCGGTGAGCGACGAGGACATCTTGCACGACCGCCCACGTCGCGGGATCGACGAGCGGCTCATGAGTGCCCTCATGCTCGGTGCCGTTCAGAACTACCGTGCCCTTGAAGTACGGATTGCGAAGGACATGATGCACGCTGCGTTGCGTGAGCGGGTGGGACGGCGTATTCGGGCCAGGTTTGGTCGTGACGCCGCGAGCGTTGAGAGCTTCGGCGAGTCGGGTCATGCTCCATGCCCCCGTGGCGTATTCCCGGAATGCCCAGGCGATGTGCGGGCCTCGCTCGGGGTCGACCTTGACGTAGCGGACTTCTCGTCCGTCCTCAACCCGGCGCTGGTTGAGGTAGCCCAATGGCGCGCGGCCTGGAGTCCCGCCTTGTGCGGCTTTCTGCCGCATGCCCTTCATCACCTCGGTAGCGAGGTTCTGGGAGTAGAACTCGGCAATCGAGGCCATGATCCCGTGCAGCAGACGTCCGCTCGGAGTGCTGCCGATCGCCTCTGTCGCGGAGATCAGGCGCGCGCCGCCGGCGAGGATCGTGTCGGTCAGCACCGCGTCGTCACCACGGTTGCGGGCGAGCCGGTCGATCTTGTGCACGATCACGTAGTTGACCGGCATGGACGCGACGTACTCGAGCATGCGTCGCAGTTCGGGCCGGTCCGTTGACCTGCCGGACCGGCCCCGGTCGATGAACTCCGCGACTACGAGTGCCCCGAGTTCGTATGCACGACGTCGGTTCGCCTCCCGTTGCGCTGGAATCGAGAAACCTTCCTGGTTGGCGCCGCCTGCTGCTTGGCGTGTCGTCGAGACGCGAACATAGGAGACTGCGCGGAGAGGAGCGAGAGACAGGGGAGTCGCAGATTCATGCACGCCTAAACACCATGGCGGTGCGCTGTCACTTCGGTTCAGTAACTAGAAAGATATGTCGGGTTACTTGACTTTAATGTCGGGATATTCGACAATCGGTACATGGCACACAAGGTCACTACTCCGAAACTCGGAGATCAGCTCGACTTCGAGCTGGCCCCGGTGTCCGGCGGCGTTGATCAGGGGGCGGTCGTCTTCGACCACGCAACTGGGCTTCCGATGACTCGAGCCGCTGCTCGGGCCATGAGCACCACGGCTATCGGGGCAGCGATGTCCAAGGCGGTCACCCGGCTCGATGGATCGGCCACGAGCCCGGCCTCCACCGCGGGGCCCGCAGGCGCTTCGAGTCCGCTCGACTCGATGCATGTGATCTGGCTGATCGACAAGTTCAGCCAGTTCTTCGAGAAACCGCTGATCGACCTCGACAAGGTGGATCGGAAACGCTGGTCGACCCTGGACGCCGTCGCGGATCTCCTCGCCGAATCGATTGCGAGCAGGCAATGAGCCACTTCATCGAGCCGACCGGCAACCTCGCAGATGCGTGGCTCGACACGCTTGCGTTCACCAACTCGCAGAGCGGTGGCACCGCGACGAACGTCATGATGACCGTGACGCAGCCGACCGACCCCGGGCACGCCGTCGTGCATGCAGCGCTCGACGATGTCCTGTTGAGCAAGGGGTTGCACCCGGTGACCACGGTGGCCAACACGCTATTTCCCGCGGCGCTATATCCCGACCCCGGCTTCAACTGGCGCCCGGATCTCTCCGAGACGGACGCCCGGAAGCTCGACACTGCGGCCGAAACGCTCTATACCGAGTACGGGCGGATCTTGCCTTTACTTCGACGACACAATGGGAACCACAGCGGGACGTACTTCTCACGGATGATCACTTGGCCGGGTAACGCCGGCAACGGTCGCAACCAGCTCGACGATCGGATCCACTACCTCCGCATCGCCCGAGCCAACCGACAGATGACCCACAACGCCGACGACATCGCGATCGCCGGCGACGCGGAACTCGAGGACCCCATCCTCAGCGGCATCCAGGAGTACGCCGCCTCCGACATACGCCAGATCGGCTTTCCCTGTCTCGTTCACATAGATCTCAGCGTGCACGCGGGCGCATTCTCTCTGACCGCGATCTATCGGCACTGGCACCTGGTTACACGCGCGTTCGGCAACCTCGTCGGCCTCGCGCGGCTTCAGCGATTCCTCGCGCAGCAGACCGGGTACGAGGTGGGCGAACTCGTGGTCCTGGCCGGGTACGCGAATGCGGAGCGCAGCACCTATGGAGGGAAGGCCGGGATCGATGAACTCATCGCGGCCACCCGAGCAGATGAACCGGAACTGGTGATCGTTCCATGACGTTCGCGCCCGTTCGCACGGGAGTTGACCTCGTCGACGTCGCCAGGCTCGAGCGGATGCTCGCCGACTCCAGCCCCGAATTCCTCGCGTCAGGTTGGACCAAGGAGGAGCAGGCAGACTCGGAACTTCGACCGGATCGCCTTGCGGCACGATGGGCTGCGAAGGAAGCCGTGATGAAGGCCCTTGGGGTCGGCATCGGCACTTTGTCTCCGACCGACATCGAGGTCCGCATCGACGAGTTCGGCGCACCCGAGCTGGTCCTGCACGGAGCGGCAAGGACGCGGTCGGATGACCTGAATCTCAAACACTGGTCGCTCTCACTAAGCCACGAGGGCGGCCTTGCCATCGCATTTGTAGTAGCGCTCGCAGGAGGAAACCATGACTGAAGGATCGACCAACGAACTCAAGGTAGTTGCCGAACGTCTTCGGGAGGCCCGCGAGGCGCTGGGGTTCACCCAGGAGGAAGTGAGCGGTGTGCTCGGCATCCCGCGCACGAGCGTTCACGCGATGGAGACCGGGAAGCGAAACGTGTCGGCCATCGAACTGCGTCGACTTTCGCGGCTCTACCGCCAGTCGGTGGAGTGGCTACTTGGCGAAGAGATCGCGCCCGTCGCGGCCGACAGCGCCCTCTACCGTGCCACGACGAACCTCTCCGAGGATGACAAGGCGCAGGTCTTGCGGTTCGCGCAGTTCCTCGCCGCCGGTACCGCATCGTCGGCTGCAGCCTCTCGGGATTCCAATCCGCAGGCTTGAGACTGGACTACACAGCATGCCGACTGGAACGAGGAGTGCCGCGCAGGCCGCGATGCGTGCGTTGACAGAGCTGGGAATTGATCAGTCGCGCCCGGTCGACCCTTTCGAGGCGATCAACCAGCTCGACCTCGAGCTGCTCTTTCAGCCGCTCCGGGACATCCTCGGCGTAATCATTCCCGGCGACAACCCAGGCGTCCTGATCAACTCAGACCGCCCGGCTTCGGTACAGCGATTTACCGCGGCCCACGAGATTGGGCATTGGTATCTCGACCAGGACGCTCTTGCGGTCGACGGACACGATGAGATCGAGGGCACTCCGAAATCGCAACGCGAGCGAAGTGCCCAAGTCTTCGCCTCCCACTTCCTCATGCCGCTCGAACTGCTCTATCCGACGGCCGCCATTCATGGCATTCGGAAGGGTGGCAGTGTCGCCCCTACGGCTGTCTACGAGCTTGCCCGGGATATGCACGTGAGTTACCAAGCAGCGGTACAACAACTGTTCAATTGCAGTTTCATCTCTGCGCAACGGCGAAGCCAGCTGTTTGGCGCGCAGCCGAGTGACGCCAAGAGGGAGCTCACACATGGCCGAAAGTCCGCGAACCCGCGCGGCGACGTCTGGTTGCTCGACGACTTGGCGGAGGGTTCGATCAACATCGACGTGTTTGTCGGCGACGAGATCGTCGTAGCCCTCCCCGAAAGCCCGAGCACCGGCTATCGCTGGCAGAGCTCGATTCGCTCCAGCACCCCAACGCCGACCCCAGTATTCAATCTCCTCGCGGTCGGGCCGCAAGCGGACAGCCTGGCACCTGCGGCGCTGGAGGCCGGCACGGAAGCCGCGATGACCTTGATCGAGGTGGCGAACAACATCGACGCCGCGCCCGCACCCGGTTCTGCCCCTGTTCGTGTCGGCGCACCCGTTCTTCGGCGAGTCGGATTCAGTGCGGTCGCTCCGGGCCAGAGCGAGCTCGAGCTCGACTATCTGCGCCCTTTCTCCGCAGCGCCGCCGGTCCAGTCGCTCACCGTGAAGGCAACCATCCGGCCCGTTCCGGCGGTCGAACAACGCCAGCGTGTCCTCCAGGAGTTCGCCCGCAGCGAAAGCGGTCCGTCGCGGGGCCGTACCCGTTGACCGGGCCGGCGGACATCGACCTGCGTGACCTAGTGGGCGATACGGTCCTGGATCAAGGTCTGCGGCCCACCTGTGTCCCGTTCGCGACCTCCGCCGTGCACGAGGCCACCAGATCCGAGGCCGGGGCTGACCGCGCCCATCTGAGCCCGGAAGCAATTTGGCACTACTGCTGGCACCACCAGCTGGCCGACGGCCTCGGGATGGTCCTGATGAGCGCGACCGCCGCGCTCGAGCTCGACGGCCAGCCGCTGCTGACGGACTGGCCCTACAACGGTGAGCTGGGCGTCGGCACCGAAGACGCCCCCGCAGCAGCGGGGGCCCCGCCCTGGAGCCGGGCAACACTGCAACGGCTCGACCTGGCACGCGATGGTGTCGAAGGCGACATCGAAGCAGCATTGGCCCGGCGACAGGCCACGATCCTGGTCATCGAGGTCACGGACGAGTTCCGGATGGCAGACCATGAGGAAGGCCACATCGCGATCCCTGATGTGCGGGCCAAGAACGGGGGCTACCACGCCGTCGCCTGCGTCGGTGCACGCACCGACTCCGACCGCGGACGGTTGCTCCTGATCAAGAACAGCTGGGGCACCGATTGGGGCGCCGCAGGATACGGTTGGCTACCGCCGGAGTACCTCGTCGCATTCGGCGCGGAAGCCGCCACCGTCGTCGGCTTGATCGGAGCAACATGATGACAGACCTGACACTCACCCTCCCACCTGGCACCGTCATCGTTCTCGAGGGGCTCGACAAGGCTGGAAAGTCGACGCAACTAGAACGGCTCAAAGCGATCATCGACCCGGAAGGCGTTGTCTTCGCCCACATGCCGTCAGGCATGAGCCCGTTCTCGTCGCTGGTGTACGCCCTCCTGGAGACGAAGGAGGTCCGACCAGCCTCCGGCCTGTCGAGACAGCTCGCCCACCTCGCCTGCCACGCCGAGAACGTGCCACTCATGACTGAGGCTGCCCGCTCGAAGGCCCTCGTCCTCGATCGCTGGTGGTGGTCGACGGTCGCCTACGGCTGGCACACCGGCGAGATCCCGTCGGCGGGCCTCGCCGAGGAGACCTTCCTGGACCTCATCCGCACGATTTGGGCGCCTATCGAACCCTCCCTCATCTTTGCGTTCACTTCTGCCTACGCTCCCGATGACAACAACATTGACGGGGTCGAACGGGGGTACCTTGACCTAGCCGCTGCTGCCGGTAGCCGCGCCTTGATCATCCCGCAAATGCCAGCCGACGATGTCACTGCTTTCATGACGACAGCGCTGATCGACCGCGGTCTCGCCCGCCACATCGACGAGCTGCCGGAAGCCGCGACGTGACCGCGTACCGAAACGCTCATGCCGCGTTTCTCGGCGAGCTCAAGGAGGTCTCCTCGCGTGGCGAGCTTGTCACGGTCCGGGGAAGCTCGACCCGTGAGATCCAGGCGGCGCTGCTCGAGATCACGTCCCCCTGCGAGCGGATCATTCTCGTGCCAGGCCGGAACAACAGTGTCTTCGCAGCAATCGCGGAGTCGATGTGGGTGCTCGCCGGCCGCAACGACCTCGACTACCTCAGCGCCTACCTCCCACGCGCCCCGGACTTCTCCGACGACGGCATCACCTGGCGCGGCGCCTACGGCCCCCGTCTTCGAGATTGGAACGGTATCGACCAAGTTGCCGAGATCCGGAGCATCCTCGACGCCGACCCCACGTCTCGCCGTGCCGTCGCCACGATCTTCGATCCCGACCGCGACTTCGTCCAGAGCAAGGACATTCCCTGCAACAACTGGCTGCACTTCCTCGAGCGCGAGGGCAAACTCCATCTTAATGTCACGGCCCGCAGCACCGACATCTGGTGGGGTCTATCCGGAATCAACCTCTTCGAGTGGTCGCTCCTGCTCGAGGTGATGGCCTATTGGCTTGGCGTCGAAGTCGGCACCCTCCGCTTCTTCACCTCGTCGTTGCACCTCTACGAGCGACACTTCCGCCGGGCCGAGCAGATACTTCAGCTGGAATCCTTCGCAAATCGTTCGTTCTATGACTCGCAAACGACACGACCGCGATTCGCCACATCGTGGCAAGACTTCGGTGAGGTCATGCACGAATGGATGACCCTGGAAGCTCAGCTCCGAGCCGGCAAGGACCTCGACGAGCTCGACGTGCGCATCGCAGACCCGCTCCTTCGTGACTTCCTCGTCATGCTCGACATCTATTGGAGTCATTGCCGCGGCGCGGAATCGAATCTGTTGCGGACCAAGGCCGACCTTGTGGGCGCAAGCGATCTCGCGGCCGCTGCGATCGAGTATGTCGAACGCCAGGAACTAACTGTCGACTGACGGTGAGCTTTGCTACGCGCAGACGAGCGTAGCTTCGGTGCCCTGAGGCAGGTTCTCGTTGATGTGCCATTTCGGCGGGAAGAACGGCATAGCAGGCTCGTGTGCCGCGGTGAACTGCTGTTTGATCCTGCTCCGATCACCCACACCACGCACGTCCGGGTGGACGACCCTCGCGTACTTGTCAGTCTCGCAGAACAGGTTCTGGCAGTCGATCAGGCTCAGCCGACGGCCGAAGAGATCCTCGAATTCCAAGTCGAACTGGTCGAACATCACTTCTTGGTTGTCGACCATCCACCGAATGATATCTGGAGCATGCGCGGGAGCGAGACCTGGGAAACACTTGGCGATACCGCTCAGTGCGCCGGGACCGGGAACTACAAAGTCGTTCTCGTCGAAATCCAGCAGGGCTGAGTAATTGAGGTCGATCGTGAGCTGATAAGCGAGGAACGGCCCGAGCGACGGATAGCTGGCGATGATCTCGAACACCTTGGCAAGTGACGAAGCATCCTTAAGTTGTGAAACCACGCCCGCCCGCATCATGTGATCGATCAGCCGGAGGTGGTTCAGATGCTTGCGCGTCGCGCCGAACGGCGGTGGGGGGACGATGTAGGCAGCGGAGTAGATGCGCTCGCCACGTGCCAACAGCTTGTCTAGCACCTCCGCATACCGGTCGATGTCGAACGAATCGGTACTCAATTCGCCGAGCGTTGCTTCGAGCGCAGACCAGGTTGATGGCTTGTTGAACAGGCGAAAGAGGAGGGTTCGGAACACAAGGTTGGCCGCGTCCTGCGGACCGGCGTAAATAATCCGGATCAGATCTTGTGAGACGCGATCCGCAGCACGGTAGGCATTCGTGAACCGAAAGCGCGAGATCACTGGATCGTCCGTCCAGGGACCCGGCTCGCCGTCCAACCGGCGCCGGTACACACGCTGACGCTCCGCAGCGAAGCGCCAGTAGCTGCCGAAAACCTCGGAGGTCTCAACCTCATGGGAGCCGACCTTCACTCGATGCATCGCTCCGCCCTCAGACTGTGCTGTAGCCACTCTTCTACATTGCCACCTGCAAACCGACGACGCTGACATTGAGACCGCCGAAAGCGGCGCGTCTTCCCTAGCTGGGCGCAGGCCTTGTGATAAGCCGGATGTGCAACGCGTCGACGAGACAGGCTCCCGGCACGATGTGCCAGGAGAAGCCATGTCAGACCCGGATGACACCGAAGCTAGCGAAGGCCGGTCCCCGCCGTCACCGCGACACGCCGTCGGCGCCAAGAGACGCGGACAGCGGTGTCGGTGGTCGGGCGTATCGTCGGCAGGCTCGATGGTCGGGCGAATCGGAGGTCGGTTGTGGTGAATGACCCGTATGGGCAGTTCCGCACGGCGGTGGTGGAGGACTTCACTCGCCGCCGCGGCGCGGGAAGCGTGTTCGCGAAGCAGGCCAGTCCCGGCGGGGTCCTGGAGAGCCGCGCCCTCGGGCATCCTGCCTTCGACGACCTCGCCATCGGCGAGCGGCGGGCGACCGAGATGGTCGCCGTGTTCCTCGACCTCACCAACTTCACCGGCCGCACCTTCTGGGACGACGACAACGAGGTGGTCGACCTCGCGCACGCCATCCTGTCCGGCTTCGTCGACGTCGTCACCCGCTTCGGTGGACACCCCCTCGGTCTGCGCGGTGACGGCCTCTTCGCCGGCTTCACCCCCGGCGACCGCGTCGCCACCGGCGCGATGGCACTCGGCGCGTGCGCGTTCGCGCTCGACGCGGTCCAGAAAGAGATCAACCCCTGGCTCAAGGACCAGGGGATCGCACCGATCCAGGCACGCGCCGGCCTGGACTTCGGCCGCGTCACCTTCGTCCGCAGCGGCACCCCCGGGCACAGCGAGATCAACGTGCTCGGCTTCGCCGCAAACTTCGCCGCCAAGTGCGAGAAGATCGCCAACTCCTGGGAGATCGTCGCCGGCGAGACGCTCGTCGGCCTCTTCTCACAACAGGACGACTTCACCCACCACAAGGACTCCCCGAAGGAGTACGACCGCGACTATGAGCGCAAGTACTACCGCTTCTACGACTACCGCTGGCGCGACATTCTGCCCGTCCTGCCGACCGCCGCGCAGCAAGTCAACGGCACCCCCGCCGAGCTGATCTCCATCCACTGAAAGCAGATCCCCATGACCATCGCAGCCCTCGTCGGCCACTTCGCCGCAACCAAGCCCCGGTACGTCACCGTCAACGGGCAGATCGTCTTCGACGACGTGACCCCCGTTAACACCGGCGGCTATACCCACGCCGTGCATGGGCCCGTAACCCCGGTTCAGAAGCACACCTTCCACGGCGGCTCCGAGGAGGCCGCCGACGTCCCGGACCACGAACCTCGGTGGTGGGATGAGCCCGAGCTGATCCAGCGGCACATCGACGCGATGGCGCAGGCGTTCCCCGGCTTCACCTACCTGCCGCCCGACGCAGACACCGTGCCCACCTGGATCGGGCAGGTCGATACCGGCCGCGGGAAGTTCCCGATCGGGATCGCTCTCCGCAGTGATCAGGGACTGCCCCGCATCGCGCTGCTCAGCAAGATCAAGCTCGGAGCTCCAGCCGGCCGACGCTGGGTGCGCTCGCCACACCTGTATGACAACGGGAACCTGTGCGTCGCGGACGCCGCTGAGTGGGATTCGGAGGAGCACACCGCTGCCACCGCTGCGGCCTGGGCTGCGCACTGGCTCGCCGCCTACACCGAGTGGCGCATCACCCGGAAATGGCCCGTTGCGGGAGTCGACGCTGTTGCTGCGTAAGAAGTCGCGCGCGCGGGACGCGGCCAACGATACGGTGCCGCCTTCTAACACTGGGGCGATCGAAGCCCTGGAGCAGGTAGCGAACTGGGTCCGCTTCTCCGACACGAAAGCGACCGTCCTGACGGCCGGTTTCGGCGTCGTGCTGACCGCGCTCGTATCGAACTGGAAAACCGTGACGACCGCAATCACCTTCGGTGGCGTCGGCGCCTGCATCCTCATCGGCATCGTCATCGCCTCGTTCATCGCCGGACTGCTGACCCTCTACTGGCTCATTCTGGCTATCGCGCCCCGCTCCACAGGCTCAGACCCCGGACTCAACCGCTTCGCCTGGCCCTCCCTCGCCCGCACCACCCCCGCCGAGATCGCCCAGCACGCCAAGACGGTTCCAGTCGCCGAGGACGCGTGGTGGCAGGCAGTTCGCCTCGCGGTGATAGCCGAGCGCAAGTTTCGCTTCACCGGTCTCGCAGTCTGGAGCTTCGCCTCATTCGTCATTCTCGGGTTCGCAAGCGTCACGCTTTCGGTCGCGCTTAGCTGAGACGCGAAGGTGGGTGGTCGTAGAGGGCCTCAGTGCGATCTGTAAGTCTGTAGGGGGATCGATTCGATCCTCGAAGCTAGTAGGTATTGCTTGTTGCACCGACGTGGACATCATCTACTCATCACTTTGACCCCGAAACACCCCGAATCGACCCGCTAGACTCGGAACTGGACGATCGTCCAACTCCCCAGTAAACACAAGGGATCCGGCGGTTTCCGTGGTCATCCAGGACCAGGCGGCAAAGTGATGACCCCCTCCAAGGGGTCGCAGGTTCAAGTCCTGTCAGCCGACCGGACCACGGGAGCGGCCGTAGATGTCGTAGCCTCGCAGTTGTCATGCGAAGGCGCAACTCCCCGACACCTCCCCGTCACCCGCCCCCCGTACAATGACCAGCATGCCCCCACGCGACGAGATCAAGAGCTGGCTGACCGACATGGACGGCGTGCTCGTCCATGAGAACCGGGCGATCCCGGGGGCGGCCGAGCTGCTGCGGCAGTGGACGGATGAGGGCACCGAGTTCCTGGTGCTGACCAACAACTCGATCTTCACGCCGCGCGACCTGTCGGCGCGGCTGCGGGCGAGCGGCCTCGAGGTGCCTGAGCAGCGCATCTGGACATCGGCGCTCGCCACCGCACAGTTCCTGCGCTCGCAGATGCCCGGCGGCACGGCCTTCGTCGTCGGCGAGGCGGGCCTGACCACCGCACTGCACGAGGCCGGCTTCATCATGACCGAGAGCAACCCCGACTACGTCGTGGTCGGCGAGACGCGGCACTACTCCTTCGACGCCATCACGAAGGCGATCCGGCTGATCGGCAACGGGGCGCGGTTCATCTCCACCAACCCCGACCCGACCGGGCCGAGCCTGGAGGGCGTGCTGCCGGCGACGGGCGCGATCTCGGCCCTGATCACCAAGGCGACCGGCAGGGATCCCTACATCGTCGGCAAGCCCAACCCGATGATGTTCCGCTCGGCCCTCAACCGCATCGGCGCGCACTCCGAGACCACCGGCATGATCGGCGACCGGATGGACACCGACATCGTCGCCGGCATCGAAGCGGGCCTGCACACCATCCTCGTGCTCACCGGCATCAGCGACCCCGCCGAGATCGAGCGCTACCCCTTCCGCCCGAGCGAGGTGCTGGAATCGGTCGCCGAACTCGTCAGGCCCGGGGCGGGGGAGTCCGGTTCGCCCGAGTCCTCCTGAGGACATCGCGAGGACGCACGGAGAGGGGATGCCTGCAATGGCGACATCCGAGGACGACATCGTGACCGCGGAAGGCGAGGCGCACTGGCGCGCCTGGCTCGCCGCCCACCACGGCAGCTCACGCGGGGTGTGGCTCGCGCTGCCTCGCGGCTCCGGGTACCGGGATGCCTACGAGTGGGCCGTACGCCAGGCGCTGTGCTTCGGCTGGGTCGACGGGCAGTCCCGCCCTCATGACGGCGAGGGCACCCTGCAGCGGTTCTCTCCACGCCAGCCCCGCAGCGCCTGGGCGGGCACCAACAAGGCGCGCGTCGCCGAGCTGGAGGCGGCGGGTCTCATGACCGATGCCGGGCGCCACGTGATCGACGCGGCGAAGGCGAACGGCATGTGGGATGTGCTGGACGGCCCCGAGGCCGGGATCGAGCCTCCCGCCCTCACCGCAGCGCTGGACGCGAACCCCGCCGCACGACGGCACTGGGATGCCTTCCCGCCCTCGACACGCAAGTTCGGGCTCACCGCGATCGCGCTCGCCCGCAAACCCGGGACCCGCACGGCGCGCATCGCGCGGATCGTCGAGGACGCGGCCGAGGGCAGGCGCCCGGGCTGAGCCGCGCAGCGTCGCGGCGACATCTGTGCTGCCCGCACCGCACAACGCGAACAGGTGCGGAAGCGAGCCACGACGAACCGACCGGTCATCCCGCCAGCGCCGGCGGGATCGAGGCGAGCCTGCACACATTGCTCGCGCTCATCGGCATCAGCGACCCTGCCGAGATCGAGCGCCGATCCGTTCCGTCCGAGCGCCGTGCCGGGATCGGTCGCCGAGCTCGTCAGGTCCGAGACCGGGTCGACGACTCCATCGCGCCCAGACGGCACCGGAGGGGCCGCGCCGAGCGGCACGACCCCTCGGTCTCAGTAAGGCGATGCGGATCGATCAGGACGGTCAGTACCGTGAAATCCTTTTGCCGTTCGACTGTTCCACATAGCAGCCGGCACTGTAGGCGGAAGTCCAGGCCACTCTCTGCTTCTCTGGCGCATGCACGTAGTTGAAGGATGACTGTCCTGCGTAGAGGCAAAGGGCATCCCAGGTCTTGGGGCCGATGATTCCGTCAACGACCAGGGATGGGTACCACTTCTGGAAGGCTCGCATCTGCGCGTCGGTCTTCGGACCGAAGATACCGTCCGTTGCGAGGAAGGGATCCCTGGAGAACCTGTACTCGGCATTGATGCCATTGAGCATCCGCTGAATGTAGGTGACGCACGTCGAGGACGCTCCCTGCTTGAAGAGAGACCCGGTGCAGCCCTTGCCGGTTGCGCCGTAGAACTTCTGGGCATGCGCCGGCTCGGCCGACGCGAGTGATCCGATCCCGATGAGCGAGAGCGCCAGTGCTCCCGCGGCGAGTCCTCTGGTGAGATTTCTCATAGTGCTTTCCCTTCTGGGGTGTCAGCAGTGGATACTGCGGTGTGAGGGAAAGCTAGCATTAACAGAAAGACCTGCGCCAGGGTACATTTTGATTCATTCTGCCAAGCTCCGCCCGGCAGGCGTCCTCATCCGGCGAGGGCCAGGCGCTGCACCACGAGGCACAGCATCATGCCGATGAGAGCCACCAGGGCGATCGCGAGCAGGTAGGCCGCCATCAGCCGCAGACGCCGGATGGGGTCGAGCACCGCCAGCCGCACCGCGACGAGCGCCGCGTAGAGCAGCACCACCAGGAAGCCCGTGATCACCGCCACCGGGGTGGCGGGTCCGTTCGACCAACCCCGACCCGACCGGGCCGAGCCTGGAGGGCGTGCTGCCGGCGACGGGCGCGATCTCGGCCCTGATCACCAAGGCGACCGGCAGGGATCCCTACATCGTCGGCAAGCCCAACCCGATGATGTTCCGCTCGGCCCTCAACCGCATCGGCGCGCACTCCGAGACCACCGGCATGATCGGCGACCGGATGGACACCGACATCGTCGCCGGCATCGAAGCGGGCCTGCACACCATCCTCGTGCTCACCGGCATCAGCGACCCCGCCGAGATCGAGCGCTACCCCTTCCGCCCTAGTGAAGTGCTCGAATCGGTCGCCGACCTCGTCAGCTGAGCGCGCAGCATCCGCTGAACACGAACCGAGCACACAGTAAGAGGGGCCGACCCATCGGCCGACCCCTCTCGATGGCGCGAAAGCGCTTTCAGCTCTTCGCGTCGTGGTCGTGCGCGGGCTCGTTCAGCGCCAGCAGCACCGCGAAGCCTGCCCAGAGCGTGACGATACCCATGGCGGTGTCCTTGCCGTTCCAGATCGCCGACTGCCACATCGCGAACCACTCCGAGCCGATCACGATGAAGCCGATGAACCAGATCGCAAAACCCAGCGCATACGCGGCATAGCCCCAGCCACGAGCCTTGTCATAGCTCGCGGCATCCGCGTTCCGGCGCAGGAAGAGCTTCACCGCACCGATCAGCGCCAGCGCGGCGAAGGCGGCTTCGGCGACGATGATCCCGATATAGGCCAGCGTCCACACCCACGGTGCCGTGATCGCGCGCCACATCAGAGAGTTGCCGTCGAAAGTGGTGTCCATCGAGAGCACATGCTGAACGAACTGGAAGTTCGAGTCGTAGTCCATGAGGTTGCCCAGGAAGACGAACAGCCCGAACAGGCCCGCCGAAAAAAGAGTGAACGCCTGCAGCAGGCGCAGTGGATGCTTCATTGTTTGCCCTCTCGTGTGAACACTAGATCGAAGTGAGGTTGCGGATGCCTGTCGAACTCGATCGCCTGGACGAACTGCCATCCCGCCGCCGCCTGCTCGCGGATCACCTCTTGATGATCCCGCTCGAGCGTCGCTCCTTGGCGCGCGCGACGGATGCGGATCCGCACGAAGGAATACTCGCGCATGGCGCACCTCCTTGTCTCTACCCTCGCAGTCCTCCTGCCGAAGGTCAACGGCGACACGGCCGCGGAGCGAAGCGCCTTCAGTCCGTCGGTATTGCCTCAAGCGTCGCACCGCGCTCACGTCGTAGCCGGTCAGGAGAGAGTCCCTCGCGTTCTCGGTGCCCGTGCTGAGCCCTTGCGTCCTATGCTGGAGGTATGGAGCGCACGCTCACCCTCGGCTATCCCGCCGCGATCCCGGTCGGGCACCGGGTCGAGGTCGCAGAGATCACCCCTGCCAAGGGCGCAGGCGAGTCCTTCGCGGTCGCCGACCTCGACACCGGCATCCGCTGGCATCCTGAAGGCACCGTCACCGAGGTGTGGCAGGGAAACGTCCTCGCCTGCACGATCACCCCCGGAGCGAGGACCACGGGCACGACGCTCGTGGTGGAGATCGGCCAGGAACGCCCCACCGGGGTCGAGGCCCGCGAAGCGCTTGATGCCGCGGCCTCTGCGTTCGCTGCCGCCCAGGCGGAGGCCGTGCGCTGGAGCAGCGCCCCCTGGGGGCCATCCGCGAACCGGTGACCGGCGTCACTGGAAGTCCCGTGAGCGATGCGGGATCCCCGTACGCAGATCCTCGAAGGCGTCGGCGAGCACGTTCACCACGCCCTCGGGCGAGCGCTCGAGGATGCCGCGCACGATGAGCGCGGGCGACTCGCGCGCCGTGCGGCGATGCCGCTTCCACACCCCGGCGGAGCAGATCACGTTGGTGAGCCCCGACTCGTCCTCCAGATTGAGGAAGGTGATCCCGGATGCCGTCGCGGGGCGCTGGCGGTGGGTGACCAGACCCGCGACCTCGATGCGTCGCCCCGTCTCGTGCGTGCGCAGCTCGGCGGAGGTGAGCACGCCGCGCTGCCGCAGCATCCCCCGGAAGTGGGTGAGCGGGTGGTCGTCGGTGGAGATCCCCGTGGCCCAGAGATCGGCGGTGAGACGCTCCAGGCTCGTCTGATCCGGGAACAGCGGCGGCTGCACGGCCACCGTCGTGCCGGGCAGATACCGCGCGCGGTCCTCGGCGGCCGCGCCCGCCAGCCACAGCGCCTCCCGGCGATCCAGGCCCAGGCACGCGAAGGCTCCCGCAGTGGCGAGCGACTCGAGCTGCGCGGCGGTGGCATCGGTGCGCCGAACCAGGTCATGGAGGTCTCGGAAGGGCCCGCGCGTCCCGCGCTCGGCCACGATGCGCTGCGCGGCGGGCTCGCCGATCCCGCGCACCGCGGCCAGGCCAAGCCGCACCGCGAAGGCGCCGTCACGGCGGTGAGCGGCTGAGGCATCCGGGGCTTTGGGATCGAATCTGCCGGGCGTCGGCTGCTTCCGGGCGAGGCAGGCGTCCATCCCGGTGGGCTCGCCGTGGCTCTCGAGCACGGGATGCACTCTCGAGACGTGCAGATCGGGCCCGAGCACCTCGACCCCGTGCCGGCGGGCATCGCCGGTGAGGGTCGCTGCCGAGTAGAACCCCATCGGCTGCGCCCGCAGCAAGGCCCCGAGGAAGGCCGCCGGGTAGTGCAGCTTCAGCCAGGAGCTGACGTAGACCAGCTGCGCGAAGGCCAGCGAGTGCGACTCGGCGAAGCCGAAGTTCGCGAAGGCCTGGATCTGCGCGTAGATGCGATCGGCAGCCTCGTCGACGAGCCCCTTGCGCGCCATCCCGGCGTACAGAGTCTCGCGGATCCGCTCGATCTTCTCGAGCCCGCGCTTGGACCCCATCGCGCGCCGCAGCAGATCGGCCTCGTCGGCGGTGCAGTCGCCGAGCGTCATCGCCATCTGGATCAGCTGCTCCTGGAACACCGGGATGCCCAGCGTCCGCTTCAGCACGGGCTCGAGCAGGGGGTGCGGATAGGTCACCGGCTCGGCTCCGGTCTTGCGCCGGACGAAGGGATGCACGGCCCCGCCCTGGATGGGGCCGGGCCGGATGAGCGCGATCTGGATCGCGAGGTCGTAGAAGCTGCGCGGCTGCAGGCGCGGGAGCAGACCCATCTGCGCCCGGGACTCCACCTGGAACACACCGATGGAGTCGGCCCGGCAGAGCATGTCGTAGACCGCCGGCTCCTCTCTGGGGATGGTGTCCAGCAGCCAGCGCTCGCCGGTGGCTGCGGCCACGAGATCGAAGCAGCCCTGGATCGCCGAGAGCATCCCGAGCCCGAGCAGGTCGAACTTGACCAGCCCCATCCAGGCGGCGTCGTCCTTGTCCCACTGGATGACGGTGCGGTTCTGCATCCGGGCGTGCTCGATCGGCACGACCTCGCCCACGGGACGATCCGTGAGCACCATGCCCCCGGAGTGGATGCCCAGGTGCCGCGGGGCCTTGAGCAACTCGGTCGCGTAGGCGATCACCGGGGAGGGGATGCCGTGATCGTCCCCTTCCGTGACGACCCCGCGGCCCCATCCCTCGACCTGGCGCGCCCAGGCGTCCTGCTGGCCCACCGAGAAGCCGAAGGCCCGCGCCATGTCGCGCACCGCGTTCTTCGGCCGGTACTGGATGACGTTGGCCACCTGCGCGGCCCGGTCGCGCCCGTACTCCTGGTAGACCCACTGGATGATCTCCTCGCGCCTGCCCGCGTCGAAGTCGACGTCGATGTCGGGCTCTTCGTCGCGGGTCGTCGCAAGGAAGCGCTCGAAGGGCAGTTTGTAAGCGATCGCGTCGACGGCGGTGATGCCGAGCAGAAAGCAGACCGCGCTCGCCGCCGCCGATCCGCGTCCCTGGCAGAGGATGCCTCGCCGCTTCGCCTCGGCGACGATGCTGTGCACGATGAGGAAGTAGCCCGGGAAGTCCTTCTGCTCGATCACGGCGAGTTCGCGCTCGATGCGCGCCCGGCCCTCTTCGGTGAGCGTCGGGTACTTCTCTGGAACCGCGGCCCAGACGAGCTGCCGCAGGTGGCTGATGGGGGTGTGTCCCTCGGGCACTTTCTGCTTCGGCAGTGCGGGCCGCGCTCGGCGCAGCGGAAAAGCGGATGCCGCGGCGATCTCGAGCCCTGCGGTGATCGCTCCCGGGTAGCGGGCGAAGCGGGCGGTCATCTCGGCACCGGAGCGCAGGTGCGCGCCGCCGTGCGCGGGCAGCCATCCGTCAAGGTCATCCATGCTGCGCCGCGCGCGCACGGCGGCGATCGCCTCGGCCAGCCGTGCCCGGCCGGGCACGGCGTAGTGCACGTTGTTCGTCGCGACCACGGGCAGACGCCGTTCGCAGGCGAGCTCGGCGAGGGCGTCGTTGTCACGAGTGTCGGTGGGGTTTCCGTGGTCGATCAGCTCGACGACGACGTTGCCCTGACCGAAGAGGTCGACCAGGGTGCGCAGGGGGGTGGCGGCATCCCCGTGCGCGAGTCCCTGCCGTACGGCACCCTTGCGGCATCCGGTGAGGATCGTCCAGTGCCCGCCGGCACTGCCGGCGAGATCGTCGAGGTCGTAGACCGGCCGACCCTTCTCGCCCCCGCGCAGGTGCGCGCGCGTGAGGGCACCGGAGAGACGGTGGTAGCCCTCTTCGCCTCGTGCGATCACGAGTAGGTGCGCGCCGGGGGGATCGGGGTGGCCACCTGTCGCCGAATAGCGCGGGGGAAGGTCGAGCGACAGCTCGGCTCCGTAGATCGTCTGCACCGAGAACGCCTCGGCGGCCTCCGCGAAACGGGCGGCCCCGTAGAGGCCGTTGTGATCGGTCAGAGCGAGCGCGGAAAGGCCGAGGCGTTCGGCCTCGGCGAGGAGGTCTTCGGGCGAGGATGCACCGTCGAGAAAGGAGAAGGAGGAGTGCGCGTGCAGTTCGGCATAGGGCACGGCATCCTCGGGGCGCTCGATCCTCGGCACCTCGACCCGCTCGCGCTTGCGGCTGAGGGGACCGGGATCGGGATTCATCCCGCTCAGCGTCTGCTCGAGCTCCGCCCAGGACAGGGGCGGATTGTGCCATCCCATCTCTCACCTCCTCTCGCTCGCGGGGGTCGCCGGGCTCACCGGGCTCACCGGTAGATCCCCTCGGCCCGCCACTGCCCCTCTTCACAGAGCACCACCCAGGCCCGCTGCCGCTCGTCGACCAGCTGCAGGCGGTGGGCGAATCGCGCGCGCTCGGCATCCCAGCAGTTCTCGCGCAGGGGCCAGGGCCCCGCCCACGCCACCACGGGAGTCTCATCGATGAGGGCCGGTGCGGCCGAGAGCTCACCGCGCTCGTCGATCTCGACCGCGGCACCGCCCGCCCCCTGCACCCGCACTGGCCGCGGCGGGACGAAGATCTCGCTCGGATGGGGCGGAGGCAGATGTCCCGGCCAGGGGCGCTCAGCAGGGCGCTCGAGCAGTGCGCGATCAGCCCAGGGGGTGAGCACCTGCCGCTCGGCGAGCAGGCGACCGCCGGCCACCGAGCCGGTGGCCACTGCCCGGTGTCCGAGCAGCGTCTGCACGCGCGAGACGCCGTGGTGCAGCCGCTCGTCGGTGCCCTGCCCGAACAGACCCGGCTGGTGGTGGGCGGCATCATCGATCCCCGTGGGGGTGATGCGCACCTCGGCGATGCCCGCCCAGACGCGGTCGTCGTCGGCCGTGTCCGACCACTCGCTCTCGAGCTGCCAGCGCACCCGGTCGACGAGGTCAGCGGCCTCGAAGTACGTCGGATGCATCCAGGTGCGCGTCATGATCTCGCCGCGGTCGTCGGTGAGGTCGATGCGCACCTCGGTGCACACGGCAGATGCCGCGGCGACCGCGTCGATCACGGCGTCGGCCGTCTGCCGCACGGCGAATCCGATCTGATCCGTCTGGTCGAGGGGCGTGTCGAAGACGACCTCGCGGATCATCTCAGCCGCGGGCGGCCGAGGGGAGACCGGACGGGAGTCTGCCCCGGCGGCAAGGGCTCGGAGACGCACGCCGGACTCGCCGAGACGAGCGCGCACATCGCTCTCGGCGAGAGCCGCGAACTGGGCCATGGTGTGCACTCCGAGCTGCCCCAGGAGCGAGGCGGTCGCCTCGTCGCCGAGCAGCCGGAGGGGCAGCGGGCCGAGGAAGGCCGCGGACTGCCCGGCCTCGACGACGAGGCAGGGCCGGGCGCGGCGGGCTGCCTGCTCGGCGGTGAAGAGGCCATCGGCAACGCCCGCCCTGGCATCCGGATGCCCCTGCCCGGCGAGCACGTCCAGAAGCACCCGCGCCGCCTGCTCCTCACCGCCGTAGTAGCGTGCGGGGCCCCGGGCGCGGAAGGCGGCGAGCCCCGCCCGCAGTTGCTGCACTCCCGGGACCTGCGCCTCGAGCTCGCGCAGCACGGGAAGGAACGCCCGCTCGTCGCGGTGCGGGTCGGCGGGCAGGAACCGCAGCCCGGGACACAGCGACTGGGCGAGCCGCCGTCGCTGCCCGCGCCGGACCCCCTGCGCCCGCGCCGTCGTCGAGCAGGCCACCACCGCGTTGTTCTGCACCACCGCCACGGGCTCATCCGCGCTGCGCTGCCCGAAGGCCGCGAACACCGGCCAGTCGGGAACCCAGAGCACGAGGGCGCGACTCATCCCGCTCTCCGCTGCCGGGCGACCTCGACAAGATCGGCGATCGGGCGCAGCGCGGGGGGAGCGGGGGCCACCGTGCCCTCGGGTCCGGGCAGCCGCACGCGCACCCGGCGCGCGCCGCCCCCGCGCCGCAGGCTCGCCGTCACGGTCACCAGGCGCTCTTCGAGGAGCCCCCATCCCTCGTGCAGTCCGCGCCATTCGGGATCCTCGAGCCGGATCGTCGCCTGGCTCTCGGCCCAGGGTGCGGTCACGAGCAGGGTGCAGCCACGGTCGCGCAGGCGCGCATTCAGCCGCGCGGCATCCGCCTCGCGCACAGACCCGCGCGGGCGCACCGCGACCAGGGGCACGACCTCGCTCAGCACCGAGGTCACCGTGAGCCAGCGCTCGCCCGGGTCGGGAACGAGCAGCAGCCGGGCAAGGTCCACGCCGAAGCCCGCCAGCGCCTCGACGCCGACCGCGGGCATGCCGACCACGGCGCACCAGGTGCCCTTTCGCGAAGGAGGTGCGAGCAGCGCTCCCAGCAGGCTGGGCGAGGGGTCGATGCAGTAGGCGGCACCCACACGCAGCCCGCCATCCGGGAGCAGTCCTTCGAGCGCGGGATCCAGGGGCAGCAGAGTCGCCTCTGCGCGGCGGCGTTGCATGCGGCTGATCTCGCCGCGCAGGCGCAGAAGCTCACCGAGGCGCGGATCGGGCGCGGCATTCGCAGCGAGCGGAAGGGACATGTCACCATTCTCGAAGATATATTCGATAAAAACAAGAAGCCTGACGATCATAACTCGTACATCCGACAGTGCCATCAGGAGCCGACCGGGCTTATCCACAGGCCGAAAACGGCGGATGCCGCATCCACGTAGCCTTCTCGCATGACCCTCCACGCCGCCCTCGTGCTCACCGCGCATCTGGTGCTGCTCGGCGTGGGGATGTGGCTCTTCGTCATCGATGCGCGCACCCATCGCCTTCCCAACCGCATCGTGCTGCCTGCGCTCGCGGGCACCCTGCTGCTCGTGATCGTCGAGGCGCTGCTGCTGCAGGATGCCGCGCGACTGATCCGCTCGGGGCTCGGGATGCTGCTGCTCGGCGGCTTCTTCCTGCTGCTGCGCCTGGGCAGCCGCGGGGGGATCGGCGGGGGAGACGTGAAGCTCGCCGCGCTCATCGGCGTTGTGCTCGGCTGGCACGGCTGGACCGCGCTCGCGTTCGGGGCGGCATTCGCCTTCGTGCTCGCGGCTCTGTACGCGCTCGTGCTCATGATGCTGGGTCGTGCGGGCCGCAAGACCCGCATCGCCTTCGGTCCATGGATGATTCTCGGCGCGGTGCTCGCGATAGCCGTCACGGGGGCGCTCGGGTAAAGTGAGGTCATGGCACTTGCACGACTTCGCGGCGGTCCGCTGGACGGTCAGATCCTGCCCTTGGACAACATCGAGCAGGACAGCCTGATCGTGCCCTACGGCGCGACCCAGGTCATCTACCGCAAAGCCGGCGAGCCCATCAACACCGGTCCTCACGACGGCCCCACCGAGGTGCCGTACTGGTTCGCCGAGGCGAGCGACGACATCGTCCCCAGTGACGACTGATCCCGCCCGCGCAGTCGAGGTCGAGCGCACCTACGACGCGGATGACGGCACGCCACTGCCGGACTGGTCGGGCGTCGCCGAGGTGGGTCCGGTCGAGGTGCGGATGCTGGATGCTCGGTACTTCGACACCGCAGACCTCGCGCTGGCACGCGCCGACACGGCCCTGCGCCGCCGCACCGGAGGGCGGGATGCCGGATGGCACATCAAGGGTCCGCGCCGGGGCGATGCGCGCCTCGAGCTGAGCTGGCCGCTGGGGGCCTTTCGTCTCGCTCCGCCTTCGGCGGTGCTCGCTCAGGAACCGGACGAGGGGATCCCTGCGGCAGTGGTCGAGGCTCTTGCCGAGTGGGCCTCGCCCCCGTTCACCCCGCTCGCCCGCATCCGCAACACCCGGCACGCCTACGCCCTCTTGGGTCCTGCGGGCGTACTCGCGGAGTTCGCGGACGATCACGTCGAGGCGAGCGACCTCCGCTCGGGCGCCCAGCGCGCCTGGCGCGAGTGGGAGGTCGAGCTCGGTCCCGCCGCGCCCGCCGACGAGGCCGCGCGCGAAGCCTTCTTCGCCGTCGTCGAGCGGGCGATCTTCGCCGCGGGCGCTCAGCCCTCAGCATCCGCCTCGAAACTCGCCCGCGCCCTCGGGGGCTGACCGGGTCTTCTGTCGGACGCGAGTGCGCAGCCTCTTCGCGCTCACCTCGTCGGCGAGCGGTCCGAAACGGTCACCCCACACGCTCGATCTGGATCATGCCCTGCAGAGCGGGCACCGCCGTATACGCGACGTCAGGCGTATCGAGGTAGAGCAGCAGTCTCTCTCCCGCTCCGGCGTGTATCACGGTGTCCAAGGTCAGCGTGGCCGGGCTGGGGTCTCGAAGATTCGAGCTGCCCGCGCTGCGCGCTTTCGCGAATGGGACACCGGAATCTGATGCGACTCTGTCTATGGTCAGCGTGGAATCGGTCCCCCAGTCGTGTTGCGAGGGGTTGATGATGTACAGCACCCGATACCAGCCAGGGGTGTGGATCACATACTCGCTGAAGTCGTTCAGCGACACGTCATCGGAACTCACAGTCAGCGTGAGAAGTCGCACCCGAACGCGATCTCCGATTTCCAGGCTCGTAGCGGAATCGCCGATCCACTGCCCCCGCGAGAGTGCGGTGCCGACGCCGGGATCGCCCTGCGGACCGGTGTCGCCTGGCGGGCCGGCGGGGCCGTGCGGTCCGATCAGCCCCTGGGGTCCGGCAGCGCCGGTCTCACCCTGCACGCCCCGGGGGCCTGTCGCGCCTGCGGGTCCCCGTGCTCCGGCAGCCCCGGCTTCGCCCTGCGGCCCGGCCGGTCCCTGCGCCCCCGTGGCGCCATCAGCACCGTCCGCGCCCGTGCTGCCGGCTTCGCCCTGTGCTCCGGGCTGCGCCGGTGCGCCGATCACTCCGGTGCCCATCAGCAGCGAGAGCGCGAGCGCCGGAACCGAGATGACGATGGCCGCGATGGCGAGTGCGTTCTTCCCTGCGGGTGTTCCGGATTCAGATGCCATGATCGGGGAGCCCTTTCGACAGCGAGTCGGCACGCTTCTATGGACGGACATGGGCAAGTCTAGCCAGCCCCATCCCTCAAAAGTAGAGGCCGACGTGCCTGACCCTTCCTCCTTACGTCCTCGGCTGGTCCCATAGGTTCACGCAGGGTGCCTGTTCTTGGTGAGTCTGTGGGACCGGCCAGGCTGTCATGCGCGCCGACGGGCCGGATGGCAACTGTCCGTCTCCAGTCAGCATTTCGGGTGGTTCTCACGCCTGTGGATTATGAGGGCGCGATGTACTCGTGGTCGAGATCGGTCACCGCGGCAATGTGGTCGAAGTCCCGGTTGGCGCTCAGCACCGTCGCGCCGTTGGCGATCGCGTAGCCGGCAATGAGGATGTCGAGGGCTCCGGATGCGCGGATGCGGCCGGAGTTCCACAGGGCAGCCTGGATACCCAGCACCAGCGACTCATCCGGCGCGTGCTCTAGGGGGAATCCGAGGCAGATCTGCTCCCGATAGTGCGCGTGCTCCTCGGGTGTGCGGGCGCTGTGGCAGAACTCCAGAACCTGCGGTGGACACGTCACGATGAGGTCGGCCGGTGCGTGCTCGATGCGACGGAGGCGTTCGGAGACACCGGGGTCGCCGGATGCGAGCCTGGCCCAGACGGAGTTGTCGACCAGGTAGTCGGTCACGAGGCCGGGGGAACGACGGGTGCGCCCAGCTCCGCTTCCAGGTCGGAGAGGGCGGCGATACCGGTGATCATCCGGCCCTTCTGCTTCGACGCGATGAGCCTGCGCAGAGCGAGATCGAGAACGGCGCGATTCGATTTCTCCCCAGTGAGAGTACGGGCGCGTTCGATCAGCTGCGGGTCCAGGTCGACGCTGGTGAGAGCCATGATGCGCTCCTCTCTTTATATGGATGATTATATAAGCTTTTTTGTCGTCCGGCATCGAGTGCTCGGTCACCTCGTCAGCCTGCCATCCTTCGCTCGTCGGCTTCGGGATCTGTCCACAGCCCTCAGTTGTCCGTGGGACGTGACGCGCTTCACAGGTGCTGCACGAACGCCACTTCCTGTGCGGTGGGTGCGAAACCGAGCCGCTCGTACAGGGTGTTCGCGCCGGTCTGGCTCGCGGTATCGACATCGAGCACGGCTCGCTCGAGCCCGGCGGTCGCGGTTGCCGCGAGGGTGCGGGAGATCACCAGAGGTGCAAGCCCCTGCCCGCGGTGTGATCGAACGACGCCGATCAGGTCGATGTACGAGTGTGAGGCACCGAGCGCTTCCCAGTCGTCTTCGATGACAGATGCCAGGCAGAACGCCACAAGACGATCGTCGTCATCAAGCGCCAGAAAGGACAGATCCGGGCGCAGGAACTCGCCGTCGACGAACTTGCGCCAGGTCTCCTCGGTCGAAGGCAGGCTTCCCCAGTGGTCGCGGAAGGCATCGTTGCGCGCTTCAAGTGCTGCCAGCGCGTGGTCGGGCGTGTATTCGACGACACGGATGCCGTCGAGGGCGTCCCGGTGCTCGACGGCATCGGCCATATCGCGTTCCATGGTCGTGAACCATCGCTCTGCGGTGAAGCCCGCGCGCTCGGCCAGCTTGTGCTTGTCGGTATTGATCGCCTCGGCGTACAGCTTGATCTCGGCCGGCAGATCGGCACCCGCTTCGGCGAGTTGCTGCCTGGCGCGTGCGAGCCCCCACGGGAGGAGCATCGTGCCGATGCCGCGGCGGCGCCACTGCGGGTGGACGTGCCCGAACATGTTCACGACGAGCTTCTCGTCGCGCGTTGCGTGGAGGAACGAGCTGGCGCAGGCGATCGGCGTGCCATCGGCACCGAACCCGATGATCGAGTCGCGGGCGTGATCGATGTGGCTCAGGTCGAAGGTGTCGGCGATGTCCGCACGCGGTGTGATCCACGTCGGGTGGTCGATGGCATCCGCTGCAGCATGGATTGAGTGCATCGCGTCGATGTCGTCGCGTGTCGGCGCGCGCCACTCAGCAATGTCCGGGTGCTGCGGGATCGTCGGATCCGGTGTGTCGCCGAGGCGTTCGGCAAGCGTTTCAGCCACTGCGTCAGTATGCCACGTCGATGCGCGTGCGCGCTTCGTCTCGTGCCGTCTGAGGAAGAGGCTGCTCGAAGAGCGAGGGATCACCTACCTCGGGCTGACGTGGAACGACTTCGACATCAACGTATCGATGTCGGCACCGTTGATGTCTCGAGCAGAACGGCTTCGGCAGTGGATCCTCCTGCTCAGCTCCACGGCCGGCGTCGTCCTGCTCGCCGCCGCGGTCATGTTCCCAGGATCGGCCTGACCGAACGGGCTGCTTCTTCGTCTCCTCGTCGAGCCACGTGGCAATCAACGCATGTCACTGCTTCCCAGGCTGCTAGGCAGCGGCCCCTGTGTCCGCCTTAAGCGAGCACCGCTTCAGAAGGAATGAGCACGCTTGTGAATGAGCGTGTCACCTTCGACGCGCGGTGAGTTCGGCACGAATGCGCGCGTGGCTCTCTGGTCCGTCCACGAAGGCCCCGGGGAGGATGTCGTTCGCACGGCGTTCGAGTTCGGCGACCCACTCATCTTCAGCGGACTTATCAACAGCCCCGTTGGACGCTAGCCTGCCAACGTACAGGGGATGTACGAGATCAGTATGCCGTACACTTGTACGTACAAGAAGAGGGAGATCGTTCTATGGCCACCGCGAGTGCACGGCTCGAGTTCCGTGTGGCTCCCGCACGCAAAGCGCTCATCGAGCGCGCCGCGGAACTCGCCGGGGAGCAGCCCACGGCCTTCGCCCGCGCAGCCGCCGAGGAACGTGCGGAGCGCGTGCTGCGGGAGCACGAGGCGATGACGGCCGTGCCCGCGCAGTTCTTCGACGATCTCCTCGCCGCTCTCGACGCACCGGCTCAGCCGAACGCAGCCCTCACGGATGCCTTCGCCCGGATGCGCGAGCGCGTGACCCGTGACTGAGAGCTTCCGGTCTCAGCGATTCGACCCCGAGCGTCACGACGCGAGCGCTTTCGAGAGCGGACAGCCGAGCCTGGACGACTGGTTGCGCAACAGTGCCGCGACCGAGGACAGACGAGGGCACTCGCGCACCTGGGTCTGGATCGATGAGAGTGGTCTGGTCGTCGGTTACTACACGCTGACCGCGCACAAGGTTGGCCGTGAATCGGTACCGGCGAAGGTCGGACGCGGTGGTCCGCGCGAGATCCCCGCCGTTCTGATCGGCAAGCTGGCGCTCGGCAACAGGCTTCAGGGCCAGGGATGGGGTGGCCTGCTGCTCGCGGATGCGCTCGACCGGATCGTCGTCGCAAGTGCGCAGGTGGCTGCACGGCTCGTCGTGGTCGATGCCCTCAACGAGAAGGTGGCAATCTGGTACGAGTCGCTGGGGTTTACGAGGATGCCGAATCAACGCATCCTGGTGCAGCGCATCGCGGACATCGCCGCAGCGCGCGGGTTCTAAGAAGAATCTGGGGTTTCGACTCGCTCGCGCTGCGCGCGGGCTCGCTCCACCTTGACACGCAGACGCTTCGACAAGCTCAGCGGCCGGTACCTGCGGTACCGCGGCTCAGAAGTTGATCATGTGGCCGGCGAGGCCGTGGAAGCCCTCTTGCAGTGCCTCCGACAGGGTCGGGTGCGTGTGCACGTTGCGCGCGAGCTCCAGCGCGGTCAGGTCCCACTTCTGCGCGAGCGTCAGCTCGGGGAGGAGCTCCGAGACATCTGGCCCGATCATGTGCGCGCCGATGAGCTCGAGATGCTCGGCATCGGCGATGAGCTTGACGAAGCCGACGGGTTCACCCAGGCCGTGCGCCTTGCCGTTGGCCATGAAGGGGAAGGTGGCGACCTTGATCTCGCGTCCCTCATCCTTCGCCTGCTGCTCGGTGAGGCCGAAGGATGCCACCTGCGGCGAGCAGAACGTCGCCCGCGGCATCATCCGGTAGTCGCCCAGCGTCATGGTCTCTGCCTTGCCGATG
>CAZHML010000023.1:33790-34114 GCA_964533745.1 uncultured Microbacterium sp. | reverse complement strand
TGTCAATTCTGAGCCGGGTGTGTCACATCGCGCCTGACTGAGTGGTTTGCCCATCGGCCCGAGGTCGAGGTGCACAAATGATGGGCGGTGGGGCGGAGCCATCCGTGTGCTCCGCCCCACCGCCTGTCAGAGGGTGCCCTGTTGGTGGGCGATTAGTCGTTCAGGTGGTTGTTCAACCGATACAGGAACGCTGCCATCGCGTCGCGCGATACCGATACCGAGGGACGGAACTCCGACCCGCCCGACACGGTCCACCCGGTGCTGATCCCCGTGGAGGCCAGCCAGGTGATCTGCTTGTAGAACTGGTGGTTGGTCTTGACGTCC
>CAZHML010000023.1:0-33690 GCA_964533745.1 uncultured Microbacterium sp. | reverse complement strand
TTGAACGGCGAGGTCGCCGGCGGGGTGAACTCGGGTTCCCCGGCGAACCGGTACATGAACGCCGCCATCGCGTCACGCGACACCGACACCGAGGGACGGAACTCCTGCCCGCCGGACACGGTCCATCCCGTGCTGATGCCCTCGTCGGCCAGCCAGCTCACGTGCTTGTAGAACTGGTGACTGGTCGGCACGTCCTTGAACGGCGAGGTCGCCGGCGGGGTGAACTCGGGTTCCCCGGCGAACCGGTACAGGAACGCCGCCATCGCGTCGCGCGACACCGCCAGCGACGGACGGAACTGCGCCCCCGCAGGAGTGTCCCATCCGGTGCTGATACCCGCATCGGCCAGCCACTGGATCTCCGTGTTGAACTGGTGCGTCGGCGGCACATCGATGAACGTGGTCCCGGGCGCTGCCGGAACGGCCACTGCCGCACTGGTCGCATCCTGGGAGGCGTACCCGGTCTTCGACCCGGTCACCCGCACCTTCAGTGAGGTACCCGCGTCAGCCGGCTGCACCGCGTACGTGGCGCTGGTGGCACCATCGATGGGTGCGTCGTCGCGCAGCCACTGGTAGGCGAGGTCGACGTCCGAGGGGTCCCAGGTTCCGGGAACCGCCGTCAGCGTCTGCCCGACCGCCGGGGTGCCCGTGATCGACACGGATCCCGCGGTGATGGCTCCCGGCAGCACGGCCACGCCGCTGCTGGTCGCATCCTGCGAGGTGTATCCGGTCTTCGACCCGGTGACCCGGACCTTCAGCTGTGCGTCGACATCGGCCGCCTGCACCTCGTAGGTGCTCCCGGTCGCGCCGTCGATGACAGCGTCGTCGCGCAGCCACTGGTAGGCGAGGTCGACGTCCGAGGGGTCCCAGGTTCCGGGAACCGCCGTCAGCGTCTGCCCGACCGCGGGCGTGCCCGTGATCGACGGAGCCGTGACGTTCGCGACCGCGGGCATGTCGAACAGGCCCTCAGGCGCGCGCGGTGCGTCGGCACCGCCGATCCCGACCGAGAAGAACGCCGTCTGCGAGTTGCCGCCAGCGGCCTCGTTGAAGACGCCGACCCGGCCCGAGTCGATCACCGTCGGTGCGACCGCGCGGTAGACCTGCCAGGCCCCGGGCTCGGCAGTGCCGTAGGCCCAGAGCTTGCCCGCCAGGCTGTCGCCGTCTCGGCGCAGCACCAGGTTGTACCAGGTGTCCGCGGCGAAGCCGCCGGGCAGCGGGTAGTTCACGGCACTGTTGATGTCCGAGATGATGCCCGAGCGCGCGCCACTGGCGAAACGGTTCAGTCGCAGGCTGGAGGTGGTCACATCCAGGAAGTAGGCCGTCTCCGAACCCGCCACGCCCGAGACGTGCAGCCCCAGCGCGAGCCTCACCGTGGAGGTCAGTGACTCCGGCACACGCATCACCGCGTGCACCTCGACGTCGCCGTTGAGCGTGCCCAGTTCGTCCCAGGTCATCGCGCGGCGAAGCTCCGTGGAGGCGTCCGACGGCGTCCGGTGATCGAGCACCGTGCGGACCTCGTCGACCGTGTTCCAGTTGCCCGAGCCCCACAGCGGCGACCAGTCATCCGGTGCGCCCGCGGCCGGGCCGCTGAACTCCGGTGCGATGAACTGGTCAGCGCCGATACCGGTGCCGTCGACGCTCACCGGGGCCGTCTCAGCGCTGGTGAGCGCGTTCGGGTCGCGGTCGGGGGCGCTCGCGGTCACGCGCACCGAGAGCGTCTGCGTGATGTGGGCGAGCTCCGGCACGAAGGTCGCGCCATCGGCACCCGGGATCGGTACGCCGTCGAGCAGCCACTGGTACTCGAGGGTCACATCCTCCGGATCCCACGCGCCCGGGTCGGCCGTGAGCGTCTGGCCGACGTACGGGGTACCCGTGATCGACGGCGGGGTGACGTTCAGCACCGGGTTCTCGGCGCAGTCCACGGCGCTGCTCATCCGCACGCCGTTGATGACCTTGCTGGGGGCGGCGGGGTCGAACGCCAGTCCCACGACGGCCATTGAGGGCTGGCCCATGGTGATGAGCACCTCACCCTCGTTCGGCCCGGGGGTCGTGACGATGCCGTGCAGGTCGAGCTGGGTCGCCCACCCCTCGGCCTGAGCGGTCGTGAGCACATAGGCGCAGGGACCCGGATCCAGGATGTCTGCCAGGGCAGGCGGGTCGTTGTCGGCCCCGTCCAGGTAGAAGGGATCCCGGTTCTCACCGGCGGCCTGGCGGTTCGCCGGTGCCGCGTTGGTGGCATCCTCGATCGCCTGCGCGTTCTCACGCTGGAACCGCAGCAGCGAGTCGACCGCGGCGTGCTGGTAGACCAGTCGCTCGGTGCCGGGCCGCAGGCCCGCCGTCTCGATCAGGACCGAGACCGAGCCGCGCAGCCCGAACATGTTGCGGGCGATGTCGGGTCGGGCATCGCCCGCGCCTCCCGCGCCCTCTCCGCCGTAGACCGCATAGGTGCGATCGGCCGCCGCGAAGTCCGCGAAGATGTAATCCCGCACCAGCGACTCCGAGAAGGCCCGCACCGTCGGGTCGGTGTTCAGGTTGCGCGACCAGAGTGCGTCGATGTCCGCGCCGCCCAGGGTCGTGGGCTTCTCGTGCGCGTCGATGACGATATCGGGCCGGAAGTCCTGGAACACCCGGGCGGTGGTCTGGGCCTCGGGAGTGAACAGATCCAGGTGGTCACGGTTCATGTCGATGCCGTTGGCGACCGTGCGGACGTTCGCCAGGCTCCCGTCCGGGTTCATCGAGGGGATGACCAGGATCGTGGTGTCCGACATCTGGTCGATCAGGGTCGGATCCTCGGTGAACGCGAGATCCCGGATCTTCTGCAGCGACATCTCGCGGCCGGCCGGCTCGTTGCCGTGCTGGGAGCCGATGATCAGGACGCTGCGGCCCTCGGCGATGTCCTCGTCGCTGGGCGCGGTCGGGTAGCCGATGCGCACGAGGTGAATGGGCAGGCCATTCTGCGTCGTGCCGACCTGGTCCATGCGCACCCGGTCAGAGGCGGCATCGACCGCGTCGAGGAAGGCGAGGCCCTCAAGACGGGTCGTCCAGCCGTCGCCGTCACGGTTCTCGAAGCCGGTCTTCAGGGGATCCCAGCCCGCCGGCGAATCGATCAGTCCGAGCGGCGCGCGCGGCGCGGTAGCGCCGCCGGTGCCGACCGAGAAGTAGGCGGTCTCCATCCGGGCACCCGCCGCGTTCGCGAGCACGCCGACGCGGCCGGAGTGGAACAGCGAATTGCTCGGCGAGGTGACCTGCCACTCGGCAGGTTCCGCGTCGCCGTAGGCCCAGGCTTTCGCGTGGAGGAAGTTGCCCTCACGGCGCAGCACGAGGTTGTACCAGGCGGCACCCTCGAAGCCGGGGAGCACGTAGCTGCTGCCCAGCTGCACCCAGGTGCCCGTGGTGCTCAGGCGCCCGATGCGCAGGCTCCGGCCGTTGATGTCGACGTAGTAGCCCACCTCATTGGTGCCGTTCTCCGTCAGATGCAGACCCATGCCGAATCTGGTTGTGGAACTGACCTCGCCCGGCACGCGCATCACCGCGTGCACCTCGACGTCCCCGGTGATGACACCGGCGGTGCCGACCTCGTCCCACGTCATGGCGCGGCGCAGGTTCGTCGTGGCCTCAGGGTCGATCACCTGACGCAGTACCACCGGGTTGCCGCCGACGGTGCTCCAGTCGCCGGGCTTCCAGAAGGGAGACCATCCCTCGGGCGCGCCCGCCGCCGGCCCACTGAACTCCGGGGCGATGAACTGGTTGCTGTCGTCGGACGCCACCTCCACGCCGGTGCTGGTCGCCACGGCGCTCGTGTACCCGGTCTTCGACGCGGTCACCTTCACCGCGAGCGTGGTGCCCGCGTCGGCGACGGCGACGACATACGTGCTGCTGCTCGCGCCGCCGATCGGGGTGCCGTTGCGCAGCCACTGGTAGGCCAGATCCACATCATCCGGATCCCACGTGCCGTCGGTCGCGGTCAGAGTCTCGCCGACCTCGGGCGTGCCCGTGATCGACGGAGCCGTGAGGTTCGTCACCGCGTCGGTCACGCCGCAGGGAACCTCATCCATCACCGGGGTGCCCACCGCCTGCACGTTCGGCGCGCCGGAGTGCAGCATCAGCGGGATGACCGTCATCATGGGCTGATTCATGGTGACGAACACCTTGTCGTCGTCGGTGACGCACGTCTCGATGCCCTGCAGGTCGATGCGGGTCTGCATCGCCGCGTTCACCTGGGCGTGCGTGAGCAGGTAGCCCAGAGGAGCGGGGTTCAGGGTGTTCGGCCCCGTCGGCGGGTCGTTGTCGGCCCCCCGCAGGTAGAACGGCTCCTGCGCAGCACCGGCAGCCTGGCGATTGCCCGGGGCAGCGTTGGTCGCCGCCTCGATGGCGGCGGCGTTCTCACGCTGGTAGCGGAACACGGCGTCGACGGCCTTGCCCTGCTGATAGACGCGCTCGAGGTTCGGCCGGCCGCCGGCCGTCTCGAACAGCACCGAGACGTGGCCGCGCAGACCGAACTGGTTGCGCGCGATGCCCTCGTTCTCGTTGCCCGTCGTCGAGGCACCGGCTCCGCCGTAGATGGCGTAGCTCAGCCCCGCAGCCTGCAGGTCGGGGAACACATAGTTGTTCACCAGGTCGTACGACATGGTGCGCACGGTCGTGTCGATGTTCAGGTTGCGTGCCCACAGCGACCATACGTTGCCCGTGGAGGATCCGGGGATCTCGTGCGCGTCGATGACGATGTCGGGATTGAACTGGTGAGTCACCTGCGCGATCACCTGCGACTCGGGAACGGTCAGCAGCATGTGGTTGCGGTTCATGTCCACGCCGTTGGCGACGGCGCGGGTGTTCGCCACGCGCCCATCCGGGTTCGCCACGGGGATCACGATGACCGAGGTGTTCGAGAGCTGCTCGATCAGCGTCGGGTCCTCGGTGAACGCCAGGTCGCGGATGCGTTGCAGCGCCATCTCCTGGCCGGCCGGCTCGTTGCCGTGCTGTGTCGCGATCAGCATGATGCTGCGACCGGCCGCGATGTCCTCATCGCTGGGGGCGGTCGGGTAGCCGATCCGGACCAGGTTGATCGGACGGCCCTGCTGGCTGGTGCCGATCTGGGTGACGCGCACGCGGCCGTCAGAGGCCTCTTCGACCGCCTGCAGGAAGGCCTGCTCCTCGGCGTGCGTCGTCCAGCTCGCCCCGCCGCGGTTCTCAAAGCCCGTCAGCAGCGGATCGTAGTCGACGGTGAACAGGTCGATCGGTGCGCGAGGCGCGCTGATGCCGCCGGTACCGACCGAGAAGAACGCGGTCTGCTGCTTGGCACCGGCCACCTCGGCGAACACGCCGACCTTGCCGGAGTGGTGCACCGACGGGGTGTCGACACGCTGCACGTTCCAGCCTGCGGGCTCGGCCGCGCCGTAGAGCCAGATCTTGCCCATCAGGTCGTTGTCCTGGCGACGCAGCACGAGGTTGTACCAGGTGTCGCCCTGGAAGCCGCCGGGAATCGTGTAGGTCGCCGGGGCGGGCTGCGAGTTGATCGACAGTCGCGAGCCCTCGTTGATCCGGCTCATGCGCAGTGCGCCGTTGTGGACTTCGAGCATGTAGGCGTTCTCAGCACCGACGTCGCCCGACATGTGCAGGGCGACCGCCATCCGGGGGGTCTCCGGCCCCAGCTCGCCGGGCACGCGCATCACCGCGTGCACCTCGACATCTCCTTCGACAGTGCCGACCTCGTCATAGGTCATCGCACGGAAGAGGCCCTCTGCGTCAGCGGGCGTCTCCTGGCCGAGCACCATGCGCTCGTCGATCTCGGTCGTGGCCCAGTCGCCCGCGTTCCACAGCGACGTCCAGCCGGTGGGCGCGCCCGCGGCGGGGCCATCGAACTCCGGCGCGGTGTACTGCGCCCCGGGCAGCAGGCCGATGGGCGCGCGCGGCGCTTCAGCGCCATCCACGCCGACCGAGAGGAACGCCGTCTCCAGGCTCGAGTTCGCGGCGTTGTTGAAGACGCCGACCTTGCCCGAGTCGATCACGGTCGGGGTCTCGGAGCGGTGAATCTGCCAGCCCTCGGGCTCCGGCTCACCGTACGGCCATGCCTTCGCCGCCAGGCTGTTGCCGTCGCGGTGCAGCACGAAGTTGTACCAGGTGCCTGCCGCAAAGGTGCCGAGGCTGTAGGTGTTGTTCGCGTCACCGTTGATCTGGGACTGCGAACCGTTGAGGTAGCGGGAGAACCGCAGACTGTTGGCGTTCACGTCGAGGTAATAGCCGGTCTCGGAGCCTGCCGCACCCGACATGTGCAGGCCGAGTGCGAGCCGTGTAGCCGCCCCCAGCGTCTCGGGCACGCGCATCACGGCGTGCACCTCGACATCGCCTTCGAGGACGCCGCCGTCGCCGACGCCGTCCCAGGTCATCGCCCGGCGGGGGCCGGTGGCACCGGTGGGGACCTCGTGCCGCAGTACGGTCGGGTCGGTGCCCACCGTGCTCCAGTCTCCGGCGTTCCACATCGGCGACCATCCGTCCGGCGCTCCGGCGGCCGGGCCGCTGAAGGCCGGGGCGATGAACTGATCCTCACCGGGGTCGGCCGCGGCGGGGGAGGTACCCACCCAGCCGAGCGAGATCGCGACCAGCACAGAGACGGCGAGAGAGGTGGCTTTGCGGAAACGCTTGCTCTCGGTTGCTGCTGAAGAACTCATTGTCGGGCTCCGACTTCTTCTCGAACTACGTCGTTGTAAATCGGCGCAGCTGCGCCGCTGACAATATTCCTAATCGCGTCGCGGCGCGGGCGCGACGGACTTGAGCGAAACTTGAGATTAGGCGTCGGTGGGTCAGGCGGCCGCGATCAGGTGACCGGCCCGGTCCATTTCTCGCCCGGGCCCTCGCCGATCGGGTCGGGGATGACGGACGCCTCGCGGAAGGCGAGCTGAAGCGAGCGCAGACCGTCGCGCAGCGGCCGGGCGTGCGAATCGCTGATCTCGGGGGCGGCCGCGGTGATGAGTCCGGCGAGAGCGCCGATGAGTTTGCGCGCCTCGTCCAGGTCCCGTTCTGCCTCGGGATCATCGGCGAGCCCGAGCTTGACGGCCGCTGCGCTCATCAGGTGCACGGCGGTGGTCGTGATCACCTCGACCGCGGGGACCTCTGCGATGTCGCGCGTCGCATCGGCCGTGGCATCCGGTTGCGGGTCCTGAATCGTCACGGGGCACGCCTTCTGCTAGACTTCTGGGGTTCGGAGCATCGCGCTCCGGCACGAAAGAGGATTCACTTCCCACCCGCGCTTGCCGCTCCAGGCTACCGGGTCCTGCACTCCGCCGGATTCACGTCGGCAGAATGGGTGCGCCAGCAGTCTGAACGCTGGCGAGGGTGGGCGTGGTTCTCCGAAGAGATCCCCCACCGAAGGAGTTCCGCATCAGCGATCCCCGCACCAATGAGCGCATCCGCGTGCCCGAGGTCCGCCTCGTCGGCCCCGCGGGTGAGCAGATCGGCGTTGTCCGTATCGAAGCCGCTCTCCGCCTCGCACAGGAGGCAGATCTCGACCTCGTCGAGGTCGCACCGAACTCGAAGCCGCCCGTGGTCAAGATCATGGACTACGGCAAGTTCAAGTACGAGGCCGCGCAGAAGGCGAAAGAAGCACGTCGCAATCAGGCGAACACCGTCCTGAAGGAGGTGCGCTTCCGCCTCAAGATCGAAGCCCACGACTACATGACCAAGCTCAAGCGCGCCGAGGGTTTCCTTCAGGCCGGTGACAAGGTCAAGGCGATGATCCTGTTCCGCGGCCGGGAGCAGTCCCGTCCCGAGCAGGGCGTGAAGCTCCTCAAGCGCTTCGCCGAGGACGTCGCCGAGTTCGGCACGGTCGAGTCGAACCCCACGATCGACGGTCGCAACATGGTGATGGTGATCGCCCCCCTGAAGAACAAGTCCGACGCCAAGGCCGCGCAGAACGCGCAGCGGGCCGCCAACAAGCAGGCCGCACGCGAGGCCAGGGCGGTCGTGAAGGATGCCACGGAGTAGCTCCGTCCACAAGACTCCCGCGCGAGCGGGCTGACAGCGACGCCCGCCAGGGCGCCAGAGGAAAGTAGAAGAAGATGCCGAAGCAGAAGACCCACTCGGGTGCCAAGAAGCGCTTCAAGATCACCGGAACCGGCAAGATCAAGAAGCAGCAGGCGGGCATGCGCCACAACCTCGAGCTCAAGTCGAGCCGTCGCACCCGGCGCCTGAACCAGGACCAGGTGCTGTCCAAGGCGGACACCAAGGTCGCCAAGAAGCTTCTCGGCCGCTGACGCGCCGACGCACGATAGGAAGACAGAGAAATGGCAAGAGTAAAGCGGGCGGTCAACGCCCATAAGAAGCGTCGCGTCACCCTTGAGCGTGCCTCCGGCTATCGCGGGCAGCGCTCGCGTCTGTACCGGAAGGCCAAGGAGCAGGTCACCCACTCGCTGGTCTACGCCTACCGCGACCGCCGCAAGCGCAAGGGCGACTTCCGTCGCCTCTGGATCCAGCGGATCAACGCCGCGGCCCGCCAGAACGGCATCACCTACAACCGCTTCATCCAGGGCCTGGGCCTTGCCGGCGTCCAGGTGGACCGCCGCATGCTCGCAGACCTTGCCGTGAACGACGCGGCGACCTTCGCCGCGCTCGTGCAGACGGCGAAGAAGGCGCTGCCCGCGGACGTGAACGCACCGCGCTCGGCTGCCTGAGCAGACGACGACGAACGGGCGTCCCCAGAGCGGGGACGCCCGTTCGTCGTTCCGGGATGTCTGCATAGACTGGGCACGTGCTGGAGAACCCCCGATCCCCGCGCGTGCGGGCCGTCGCCAAACTCGGCAAGCGCAGCGCTCGCGCCGAGACGGGACTGTTCCTGCTCGAAGGCCCGCAGGCGGTGCGCGAGGCACTGGCCTTCTGTCCGGATGCCATCGTCGAGCTGTTCGGCACGCCCACCGGGGGTGACCGGCATCCCGATATCCGCGCCGCTGCGGCAGAGGCCGGGATCGAGATCGAGTACGTCTCGGAGGACGTGCTCGCCGCGATGGCCGACACCGTGAGCCCCCAGGGTCTGGTCGCCGTCGCCCGGCAGACTCCGACCGCGCTGAAGGACGTGCTCGCGGCATACCCGCGCCTGCTCGCGATCTGCGAGGAGGTGCGCGATCCCGGAAATCTCGGCACCATCATCCGGGCCTCGGATGCCGCGGGGGCCGATGCGGTGATCCTGACCGGCCGTACGGTCGACCCCTACAACCCCAAAGTCGTGCGCTCGACGACGGGTTCGATCTTCCACCTGCCGATTGTGGTCGGCGCGGATCTCGCCGATGTCACGGCCCGCATTCGCGCCGCCGGGATCACGATTCTCGCCGCCGACGTCAGGGGCGACGACCTGATCGAGGCGCGCGCGGCGGGGGTGCTGCGAGGGCCGTCCGCGTGGATCTTCGGCAACGAGGCACGGGGTCTTGAGGACGGGTCGCTGGCCCTCGCCGACCGTGTGCTGCGGCTGCCGATCTTCGGAAAGGCCGAGTCGCTGAACCTCGCGACGGCGGCTAGTGTGTGTCTGTACGAGAGCGCCTTCGCCCAGCGAGCCTGAGTCGCTCGGCCGTGGCGCCCCCGCGGTTCCCGTCGTAGTCGCAAGAGAGGAGGTGCATCGCCGGATGAGGGTCCTGATCGTCGAGGACGACGACCGCACCTCCGAGGCGCTCAGTGCCTTTCTGGGCAAGGTCGGCTACGTGCCGGTGCGCGCGGCCGACGGCAAGAGCGCGCTCGAGGCGCTGGGCTCGGACACCGATGTGGTGCTGCTCGATCTCGGCCTGCCGGACATCGACGGGATCGACCTCTGTCGCCGGATCCGGGGTCGCACGGGGGTGCCGATCATCATGGCGACCGCGCGCAGCCACGTGCAGGAGCGCATCAAGGGTCTGCGCGCCGGGGCCGATGACTTCGTCGTCAAGCCCTACAACGTCAAGGAGCTGCTCGCACGCATCGAGGCGGTGACCCGGCGCTCGCGGGCGCTGCATCCGGAGTCCGCCCAGCAACTGCGCATCGACGCGCTCGGGGTGTGCTTCGACTTCGTCGCCCGGCAGGTCACGGTCGACGACACCCCGGTCGAGCTCACCCCCAAGGAACTCGACATCGTCGCGGTGCTGGCCCGCTATCCCGGTGTCGCGGTGCCGCGGGATCGGATCATCCGCGAGGTGTGGAACACCGATTGGCACGGCTTCAGCCGTTCGCTCGAAGTGCACGTCGCCTCGATCCGGCGCAAGATCGGGCGGGGTCCGCTGATCGAGACGGTGCGCGGCGTCGGCTATCGGCTGGCAGGACTGTAAGCCATGCGCACCCGACTCGTCATCGTCTTCCTGGTCCCGCTCATCGGAGTGCTGCTGGTGCTCGGCGGGGCCTACGCGACCAGCGCCGCGCGCAGCATCCAGCAGGGCTTCTATGCCGAGCAGCTCGGCGACCTCGGCTACTTCGTGACTAGCGCACGACAGGCGCTCGTCTCGGGCAACCCCGCCGCGATCGAGGGTGAGGCCGAGCGCTATCACCAGCTCTACGGCACCCGGGTCATCGTGGTCGACCGTTCGGGGACCCCGTGGTCCACCACGGATCCGGTCGTGGTCGACGAGAGCACGATGGCGCAGGTTCGCCTCGCCCTGTCGGGCCGCCGCAGCGACCTGCCGCCCGAGGTCATGCCGTGGTCCTTCGGCGACGCGATCATGGTCGAGCCGGTCTTCGACAACCGCGACGTGATCGGAGCCGTGATCGTCGCGGCGAGCACCGAGAGACCGCGGATGGAGATCCTGCAGCAGTGGATCCTGCTCGCCGTGCTCGCCGTGCTCGCCACGGCTCTCGGCGTGCTCGTGGTCTTCCGCCTGGCCAACTGGGTGCTCAAGCCCGTGCGCCGCGTCGACACCGCGATGGAGGCGATCGAGCGCGGCGACATGGAGGCGCGGATCGCCGATGACACGGGTCCGCCGGAGTTGCGCCGGATGATCCTGGTCTTCAACAAGATGGCCGAGGAGATCGAGCGCACGGTCTCGCGCCAGCAGGAGTTCGCGCTGAACGCCTCGCACGAGTTGCGCAATCCCCTCAACGCCCTGCTCGTGCGCGTGGAGTACCTCGCGACGGGTCTGGACGGCACCTGGGACGCCGACGTCGAAGAGACGCGCGAAGAGGGCAGACGCATGACGAGGATCCTCGACACCCTGCTGAGCCTGGCCCGCAGCGGGGGAGAGGCCACGCGCGACACGGTCGATCTCAGCCAGCTCGCCGAGCGGCGGGTCGAGGCGTGGCGCGAGGTCGCGGCGCAGAAGGGCATCTCGTTCGAGCTGCGCGGCGACAAGCAGGCCCCGTGCATGACCGATCGCACGATCGTCGAGAGCGCCTTGGATGCGGTGATCGACAACGCGGTGAAGTTCTCACCGTTCGGCAGCAGCATCGAGGTGGCCACCAACCGGATCGACGAGGGCTGCCGGATCGTCGTGCGCGACTACGGCCCGGGGCTTGCCGACCACGAGGTCGATCATGTCACCGACCGGTTCTGGCGGAGCCCGGGCAACCAGAACATCCCCGGCTCGGGGCTGGGTCTCGCGATCGCCACCGACCTGCTCGCCTCGATCGACGGGCATCTGCACGTCGGGCTCCCCGATGACGGCTCGGGCCTGGAAGTGGCCCTGCAACTGGCGGGAGCGCAGCGATGAGGGCGCGCTCGCGGTCTCTGGCCGGGCTGGTCGCCGGCGTCGTCGCCCTTGCCGGGCTGGTCGGCTGCGCCGACGCGAACGTCGATGATCCGGACCGCTCGTACGTCATCGCGGGCGGTGGCACGACCGGTGTCTACTACAGCTACGGGCAGCACCTCGCCGACGCGCTGACGCGGCAGCTGTCCATCTCGGTCACGGTCGCAGAGACCGCGGGCTCGGTCGACAACCTGCTGCGCATCGGCTCGCAGCAGGCGCTGCTCGGCTTCGCCCAGAGCGATGCGGCAGCCGACGCGGTCGCCGGGGTCGGGGCTTTCTCGGAGCCCCTCCCGATCCGCGCGGTTGCGCGCCTGTACGACGAGTACGTCCACGTCGTCGTGCGCGCGGACTCCGACATCGAGGCGATCACCGATCTTGTGGGCAGGCGCGTCTCGCTCGGGGCCGAGAACTCCGGGGTGGCCGTGGTCGCCGCGCGGATCCTGGACGCCGCGGGCGTTCCCGCGGCGTCGGTGCAGAACCCGAAACTCGGCCTGGACGCCTCTATGACGGCGCTGCGACAGGATGAGATCGACGGCTTCTTCTGGGTCGGCGGCCTGCCGACGCCGGGTATCGTGCAGCTCGCCGAGAACACCCCGATCCGGTTGCTGTCGATCGCCGCCGACGTGGTCGAACGGGTCAACCAGCAGCACGCCGGGGTGTACCGGCTGGCGGAGTTCCCGATCGGCGCCTACGGACGCCGCGAGTCGACCCTGACGATGACCGTGCCGAACTTCCTGGTCACCTACGCGGACGCCCCCGACGAGCTCATCCACGACGCGCTGCGGGTTCTCTTCGGGGCCCGCACCGACATCGCTCAGCATGTTCCCGCGGCGGCCCTTCTGGACCGGCGGCAGGCGATCTTCACCGATCCGGTCGATCTGCATCCCGGTGCCGCCGAGTACTACACCGAGTCGCGCCGCTGAGCGGCGAGAGCCCCATTCTCAAGAAACACTCAAGGTCCGTGACGCGCGCGATACGGGGCGTCTACCGTGGGGTGGCGGCCCGATTCGCGGATGAAACGGGCCGTAGCGGCTCCGGTCGCGCGCGGGATCCTCAGGACGATCACAAACGGGTAACCCTCTCAGACAGTCACTAGAGGGGCCATGATGACTGGCTTAGGTTGGAGGCATGATGAACACCGCTGAACCGCTGGTCGTCATGGAAGACGTGCAGAAGCACTATGGCGACTTCCAGGCGCTCAAGGACATCAACCTCCAGGTCGCCACGGGCGAGGTCGTCGTCGTGATCGGCCCCTCGGGATCGGGCAAGTCGACGCTGTGCCGCACCATCAACCGGCTCGAGACCATCACGAGCGGCACGATCCTGATCGACGGCAAGAGACTGCCCGAGGAGGGCAAGGCTCTCGCGCAGCTGCGTGCCGACGTCGGCATGGTCTTTCAGGCGTTCAACCTCTTCGCCCACAAGACCGTGCTCGAGAACGTCACGCTCGGGCCGATCAAGGTGCGGGGGATGAAGAAGGCCCAGGCCGATGCCCAGGCTATGGCGCTGCTCGAGCGGGTGGGCGTCGCGGCCCAGGCCTCGAAGATGCCCGGGCAGCTCTCGGGCGGACAGCAGCAGCGGGTGGCGATCGCTCGCTCGCTCGCCATGCACCCCAAGGTCATGCTCTTCGACGAGCCGACCAGTGCCCTGGACCCCGAGATGATCAACGAGGTGCTCGACGTGATGATCGGGCTCGCCGCCGAGGGGATGACGATGATCGTCGTCACCCACGAGATGGGCTTCGCCCGCAAGGCCGCCCACCGGGTGGTCTTCATGGCAGACGGCGAGATCGTCGAAGACTCCACTCCCGAGCGGTTCTTCACCAACCCTCAAAGCGATCGTGCGAAGGACTTCCTCTCGAAGATCCTGGCGCACTGACGAAAGACCCTCCCGCTCACAACCGCGGTCGGGAACAGCGGTCGCACCCAGCGACCACGACACACAGTAAAGGACAAAGACATGAAACGAGCAAGGCTCTCTTTCATCGCACTGATGGCAGCGGGCGCACTCGCGCTCACCGCCTGTGCGGGCGGCCCCTCGACCGAGCCCGTCGAGAACCCTGAGTTCCCCGCGGGTTCGACGATGGCCAAGCTCGCCGAGGCGGGCACGATCACCATCGGAACCAAGTTCGACCAGCCCCTGTTCGGCCTGATGAACCCGGCGACCCAGACCCCCGAGGGCTTCGACGTCGAGATCGGCAAGATCATCGCCGCCGAGCTCGGCATCGCCGCCGACAAGATCAAGTGGGTCGAGACGGTTTCGGCTAACCGCGAGCCGTTCATCGAGAACGGCCAGGTCGACATCGTCGTGGCCACCTACACGATCAACGACCGCCGCAAGGAGATCATCTCCTTCGCCGGCCCGTACTTCATGGCCGGTCAGTCGATCCTCGTGCTCGCCAACAACGACTCGATCAAGGGTCCGGATGACCTCGTCGGTCAGCGGGTCTGCTCGGTGACGGGGTCGACCCCGGCCGAGAAGCTCGCCGAGATCGGCGCTCTTCCGGAGCTGACCGACGCGTACTCGAACTGCCTCGAGCCGCTGCGGAACGGCGTGGTCGTCGCGGTGTCCACCGACAACGTGATCCTCGCCGGCCTCGCCGCGCAGAACGAGGGCGAGTTCAAGCTCGCTGGTCTCCCCTTCACCGACGAGCCCTACGGCATCGGTCTGAAGAAGGACGACACCCAGTTCCGCATGTGGATCAACGACGTCCTCGAGAAGTCCTTCACGGACGGTCGCTACCGCGCTGCGTGGGACAAGACGGCGGGCACCATCATGCCCTTCGTCGACCCGCCCGCGGTGAACCGCTACTGATCAACATTCGTTGACAGCGCTGGGTCCGGTCTTCGGACCGGGCCCAGCACCCCCGTGTGAGACGCACTCCCGCTCCGGATGAGAGTATGAACGCATGACCGCTGACCAACCGCCGCCCACCGAGTCTGGGCGGCTCGAGACGGGCACTCCCGGCATCGATATCGCGGCGCTGATCCTTGCGATCGTGGTCCCCGTCGTCGGGCTCGCTCTGGCACTGGTGGCGCGTTCGCAGGCACGCAGCCGAGGGGAGCGCGCCGGCAGGATCGCCTCTGCCGCGCTGGTCGTATCCAGCATCTTGACGGGGCTCGCGCTGCTGTCGGGGATCGTCTTCCTGATGGTCGTCTTCGCGCCCGGCGGAGAACAGTGGTGGGGCCTGATGCCGGTCTTCCTGGAGGGCTTCCGGATGACCCTCGTGCTCCTGGTCCTGTCAGGCTTGGGGGCTCTGATCCTCGGCACCCTGATCGCGGCGATGCGCATCTCGCCGGTTCCCGCACTGCGCGTCTTCGCCACCGTCTACACCGAGATCGCCCGCAACACGCCGCTCACCCTCGTGTTCTACTTCACGATCTTCGTGATGCCGATGATGGGCGTGCGCGTCGACTTCTTCCCGTTGGCGCTTCTCGCCTTGACCTTCTACACGTCTCCCTTCGTCGCCGAGGCGCTGCGCTCGGGGATCAACGGGGTGCCGGTCGGGCAGGCTGAAGCCGCCCGCAGCATCGGCATGGGCTTCGGCCAGACGGTGAGCCTCATCGTCCTTCCCCAGGCGTTCCGGATGACGGTGCCGCCCCTGATCAACGTCTTCATCGCGCTGACCAAGAACACCTCGGTCGCCGGCGGTTTCTTCATCATGGAACTGTTCGGCGTCGCAAAGCAGCTCGCGAACCAGAATGGCAACATGGTCATCCCGATCCTCGTGACCGTGGCCGGTTTCTACCTCGTCATCACCTTCTCGATGGGGTTCGCGGCCGGCAAGCTTGAGAAGAAGTGGCTGGTGCTGCGATGACTCAGAACTCGGTCCTCTTCGATGCTCCCGGCCCCCGGGCGCGCCTGATCTCGACGATCATCTCGATCGCGGCGATCGTGGGGCTGCTCGCCCTCGGCGTATGGCTCTTCCTCATTCTCAACGCACCCCGCCAGTCCGGCGAGATCGAGCTTCCGGGGCTGTTCGATGCCTCGCGCTGGAACATCTTCTTCGACTTCTCCAGGCCCGAATACGCGGAAGGCACCTGGCGGAGCATCGGCCTGGGCCTGTGGAACACCCTGCGGGCCGCGGCCGTCGCGGCGGTGGGCGCGATCCTGCTCGGCATCGCCTTCTCGCTCATGCGCAGCGCGCGCTCGGCCTGGGTGCGTGTTCCCGTGACCTGGCTGCAGGAGTTCCTGCGCGGCATGCCGGTGCTGCTGATGATGCTGTTCATCCTGCTCATCGCCTCGACCGGGGAGTTCTGGGCCGTCGTGGTCGCGCTCGTCCTGTACAACGGCACGATCATCGGGGAGGCGCTGCGCGCGGGGCTGCTCGCGCTGCCGCGCGGTCAGCGCGAGGCGGCTCTGAGCGTGGGCATGCGCGAGCTCCAGTCGAAGATGCTGGTGGAGTTCCCGCAGGCCTTCCGTCAGATGCTGCCGATCATCGTCGCCCAGCTCGTCGTGCTGCTCAAGGACACCTCGCTCGGGTTCATCGTCGGCTACCCGGAGCTGATCCGCGGTACCATGCACAACCTCTCCAACTACCATGGCAACCGCTACCTGTTCTCGCTGTTCGTCGTGACGCTCCTGATCTACCTCGCCATCAACCTGACGCTGTCGTGGTTCGCGCGGTCGCTCGCGGCGAGGACCGCCAGTGGCAGCGGTGGGCCGAAGAAGGGGCGCAAGCCGCTGCCCGCGCAGGTCCTCGCGCGTCAGGGCACCGACACGCAACTGATCGCGGCACAGGACAAGGGATTCGGCGGACGCTAGCCTCAGCGCCCTGAGCGGCGGTCCCTGAGCCGGGCCGACGCGCCAGTAGACTTGACTCTCGTGTCCGATACTCCTGCGATCACCCCCGAGGCGGTGGAATCCGCCGTTTCTGCCGCCCTCTCGGCGATCGGGGCGGCATCCGATACCGCCGAGCTGAAGGCCGCGCGCGCCGCCCACCTGGCTGAGGGCTCGCCCCTGGCCGCGCTCAATGCCGCGATGCGCCACGTCGCCCCCGCAGACAAGGCTGCTCTCGGCCAGCTGATCGGGCAGGCGCGGGGTCGCGTGAACACGGCTTTCGAGGTGCGCGAGGTGGCGCTCGCCGAGGCCGAGACGGCCGCGCGGCTCGAGGGCGAGCGGGTGGACATCACGGCGCTTCCCCGCCGCGCGCGGACGGGTGCGCGGCATCCGCTGACCCTGCTGCAGGACCGCATCGGCGACATCTTCACGGGCATGGGATGGGAGGTGGCCGAAGGCCCCGAGCTCGAGCACGAGTGGTACAACTTCGACGCGCTGAACCTCGATGCGGACCATCCCGCACGCCAGGAGCAGGACACGTTCTACGTCGATCCCCCCAGCCGCCACCTGCTGTTGCGTACACAGACGAGCCCCGTGCAGATGCGCGCGATGCTCACCCGGGACCTCCCGATTTACGTCGTCTCGCCCGGCCGCGTTTTCCGCACCGACGAGTTCGATGCCACGCACCTGCCCGTCTTCAGTCAGTTCGAGGGTCTCGTCGTCGATCGCGGCATCACCATGGCGCATCTGCGCGGCACGCTCGACCACGTCGCCCGGCAGCTCTTCGGCGCGGACGCCAAGACCCGGATGCGGGCCAACCACTTCCCCTTCACCGAGCCTTCCGCCGAGTTCGACCTGTGGCATCCCACCTTCAAGGGCGGAGCCCGCTGGATCGAGTGGGGCGGCTGCGGCGTGGTGAACCCGAACGTGCTCCGGGCCGCGGGGATCGATCCCGAGGAGTACTCGGGCTTCGCCTTCGGGATGGGTTTCGAACGCACGCTGATGTTCCGCTCCGATGTGAAGGACATGCGCGACATGGCCGAGGGCGATGTGCGCTTCAGCGAGCAGTTCGGGATGGTGGTCTGATGCGCGTTCCGCTGTCCTGGCTGCGCGAGTACGTCGATGTGCCGGAGGATGCCACGCCCGAGGACGTGCTCGCCTCGCTCGTCTCGGTCGGCTTCGAGGAGGAGGACGTGCACGCCTTCGGGCTGTCCGGTCCCATCGTCGTCGGGCAGGTTCTCGAGTTCGTGGATGAGCCGCAGGACAACGGCAAGACGATCCGCTGGTGCCAGGTGGATGTCGGCGGGGCGCACGGGGGAGTGCGCGGCATCGTCTGCGGCGCGCACAACTTCTTCGCGGGCGACAAGGTCGTTGTGACCCTTCCCGGATCCGTGCTGCCCGGCCCCTTCCCGATCGCAGCGCGCAAGACCTACGGCCATGTCTCGGACGGGATGATCGCCTCGGTCAAGGAGCTCGGGCTCGGGGACGAGCACGACGGCATCCTGCGCCTGGCCGAGCTGGGGCTGGACCCCGAGGTCGGCGAGGACGCCATCGCGCTGCTGGGCCTGGACGATGTCGCCGTCGAGATCAACGTCACCCCCGACCGCGGCTACGCGCTGTCGCTGCGGGGCGTCGCCCGCGAGTACGGGCACGCGACGGGCGCGGCCTTCCGCGACCCCGGGCTGCGTGCCCGGGAGGAGCTCGAGCCCGGCTCCGGGTTCCCCGTCGCCGTCGTGGACGACGCGCCGATCCGCGGCCGGGTCGGCGCCACCGAGTTCGTCGCGCGCATCGTGCGGGGCGTCGACCCCTCGCGGACGACGCCTCCGTGGATGGTCGCGCGGCTGGCGCTGGCCGGTATCCGCTCGCTCGGGATCCTCATCGACATCACCAACTACGTCATGCTCGAACTCGGCCAGCCCACGCACGGCTACGACCTCGACCTGCTGCGTGGCGGGATCACCGTGCGCCGGGCGCACGAGGGCGAGCGGATCACGACGCTCGACGGCAAGGATCGCGCGCTGCACGTCGAGGATCTGCTGATCACCGACGAGTCCGGCCCGATCGGCCTGGCAGGCGTGATGGGCGGCGGCTCGACCGAGATGACGGACGCCACGCGCAACGTTCTCATCGAGGCCGCGACCTTCGATCCGGTCACGATCGCCCGCTCCGCGCGGCGGCACAAGCTGCCCAGCGAAGCGTCCAAGCGTTTCGAGCGCGGGGTGGATCCGGCGATCCCCCTGGTCGCCGCGCGCCGCGTCGCCGACCTCATGGTCGAGTTCGCCGGTGGCACGCTCGACACCGCTACCGGCGGTGCCCTCTTCGCCGAGGTGCGGATGGTTCCGGTCACGCTGCCGAAGTCCTTCATCCCGGGCCTGATCGGCGTCGACTACAGCGAGGCCGAGATCACGGGGGCGCTGCAGACAATCGGCTGCGAAGTGACCGCGCAGGGGGATTCCTGGCTCGTCACCCCGCCCACCTGGCGTCCTGACCTCACCGACACCTGGACCCTCGCCGAGGAGGTCGCCCGCATCGACGGCTACGACCGCATCCCCTCGGTGCTCCCCACCCCGCCCACCGGGCGCGGCTTCACGCCCGCCCAGGCGGGTCGTCGCCGCGTGGCCGACGCGCTCGCCGCGGCCGGGTTCGTCGAGACGCCCTCCTTCGGCTTCACGACCGATGAGCAGAATGACCTGCACGGCTCGGCCTCGGGGGAGCACCTGCCGTCCGTGCGGCTGGCGAACCCCCTCGACGGGCAGGTGCCGTTCCTGCGACGCTCGCTCGTCCCGGGCCTGCTGCAGGTCGCGCATCGCAACCTCGCGCGCGGTTTCACCGATCTCGCGCTGTTCGAGACGGGCACGGTGTTCCTGCCCGAGTCCGGCGTGGCCTACGGGACCGACACGGTCCCCCCGCCTGCGCAGCGCCCGGATGACCAGACGCTCGCCGTGCTCGCCGCCAGCATCCCGCCCCAGCCGCGCCACGTCGCGGTGCTGCTGACGGGGAACCTGGTGGCCAAGCAGCCCGGTCAGCCTGCCGTGCCGGTTTCGGTGGCGGATGCGCTGGATGCCGTGCGCACGATCGCCGCTGCCGCGGGTGTTGAGATCGAGGTCGCCCAGACCCGGCGCGCGGCGCTGCACCCGGGGCGTGCCGGGGTGCTCACGGTCATGCCGCCGGTCGTTGAGCGAGCGCAGCGAGACGAAACGCCGTCGCCGGTCGAGGTCGGCTACGTCGGCGAGCTGCTTCCGGGTGTGTCGGCGGATGCCGATCTGCCCGGCCGCGTCGTCGTCGCCGAGCTGAACCTCGACCTGCTGCTCACGCTCGCGGGATCCCGCGTGGTCGCCGCGCAGTTGTCGACGTACACACCCGCGACGCAGGATGTGTCGCTCGTCGTGCCCATCGAGGTGCCCGCCGCCGACCTGGGTGCCGTCTTCGCGGAGGGCGCGGGCGAGCTGCTCGAGTCCGCGGGTCTGGTCGACGACTACCGCGGCGAGGGCGTGCCCGAGGGTACGAAGAGCCTGACCTTCGCCCTGCGCTTCCGGGCACCGGACCGCACCCTCACCGCCGCCGAGGCCACCGAGGCCAAGCTCGCCGGCGTCGCCGCCGCATCCGCCCGCTTCGGCGCGACCCTGCGCGAGTAGGGCCGCCATCCAGCCGCGTCGTCGCCGTGGTACCTCTGTCAGCGTGCCGAAATGAGGGGATGAGCCGAAATGAGGAGGCATTCCCCGCGGATGGCCCTCATTTCGGCTCATCCCCTCATCCCGGTGCACGCCGCCGCCGCGCCGATGCACGGCCCGGTACGATGTCGGGATGCCGGATGCCGAGATCCCACTGAACGGCGGCAATATGGAGCCGGTCGTGCGCGTCGGGGACACGGTGCGGCGGGCCACGGGGGAGTGGACGCCCGCCGTGCACGATTTGCTGCGTGCCTACGAGGCAGCCGGAATCGCCGAGACGTCGCGCCCGCTCGGTATCGACGAGCGGGGGCGCGAGGTTCTGACATACCTGACGGGCAGCGTGCTGACTGAGCAGCCTGCCGAGATCCAGTGGGATCCGGAGATCATGTGCGAGGCCGCGCGACTTCTGCGGCGGCTGCATGAGGCATCTCTGCCCCTCGTGGACGAGGAGCGACACTGGCGGGTCGCGGCGCATCCGCCCCTCGAGGTGATCTGCCACGGAGACTTCGCCCCGTACAACCTGCTCGTCACCGGCGGGGGGATCACCGGGGTGATCGACGTCGATTTCGCGGCTCCGGGATCGCGCCTGTCGGATCTGTCCTACCTTGCATACCGGATGGTGCCGTACGCCGAGGATGCAATGGGGTTCGACGCGGTTCGGCACGGTGAGCGCGAGGAGCGTCTCGCCGCGTTGATCGCGGCCTACGGCATCCCCTACTCGTCCGATCTCGTGCGCGCGAAGATCGTTCCCCGTCTGATCTGGCTCGCCGACTTCACTGATGCCCGCGCGGCCGAGACTGGACGCGCCGAGCTGCACGCGCACGCGGCGATGTACCGCCGGGATGCGGTGCAGGTCGAACGCATTGCGATCTCTTCACGGGATGTCGAACTGCTCGAACGGTCGTCGACCGAACCCGACGACCTCGACGGCCTCGCCGGCGGTCGGCCTCGCCGGCGATCGATGTAGTGTGCTGCTATGAGCGAGACGATCACCCTGCGGGCCGGCAGTGAGCCCTTCGACGTCTACCTCGCCAAGCCCGAGGGCACCCCGATTGGCGGGCTCGTCGTCGTTCACGAGATCTGGGGGCTCGTCGACCACATCTGCGATGTCGCCGACCGCTTCGCCGCGGAGGGGTGGGTCACGGCGGCTCCTGACATCCTGAGCCACGGCGGCATCGAGCCGGCGCTCGGGGCGGAACTGCACGCCCTCCTGAACAGCCCCGACGAGGGCGTCCGGACGGCGGCGCAGCCGCGGCTGCGCGATGCCCTGACCGTGGCGCACGCCCCCGAGTACGCCGCGTGGGCGGTCGAGGCGCTGAGGGCGACCCTCGATCTGCTGGAGGCGCAGCCCGGCGCATCGCAGAGGCTGGCGGTCACCGGATTCTGCTTCGGCGGCACCTACACGATGCTGCTCGCGGCATCCGATCGGCGCGTGCGCGCGGCAGCCCCCTTCTACGGCCGTGCGCCCTCGGCCGATCTCATGGCGGGAATCGGATGCCCCGTGCTCGCCCTCTACGGACAGAACGATCCGGCCCTCATCGAGGCGTTGCCTGGCGTCGTGGCGGACATGGCCGCCGCGGGCGTCGACTTCCGCACCGTCGTCTATCCGGACTCTGCGCACGCATTCTTCAACGACACGGGATCGCGGTACAACCCCGCCGACACCGCCGACGCCTGGACGCGGGTCACGGAGTTCCTGCGCGCGTGATCGAGGGCCTTCCGGCCCGATTTGTCACAGGGCATTCGGAGGCGCTAGTGTCACGGACATGGCATCGGTCGCATCGCAGGTTCTGGCGCTCGCTCTGAGCGCTCCCGCGCGCCGACGCCGCAGCGGACGCCGACTCTAGGCGACCCCGCGCCCTTCGTCGACGCGACGAGCAGGTGCCGGTGTCGCCGCCCCGGCCCCCTCACCAGCGACCCCTAAGGTAGAACCATGACGTATACCGTCGCCGTCTCCGGCGCATCCGGCTATGCGGGCGGCGAGATTCTGCGCCTGCTCGCGAGCCATCCGGACGTGGAGATCCGCACCGTCACAGCGCACTCCAGCGCCGGATCGCCGCTCACCCTGCACCAGCCGCACCTGCGCTCGCTCGCCCACCTCACGATCCAGGAGACCACCCCCGAGGTCCTCGCCGGGCACGACGTCGTCTTCCTCGCCCTGCCGCACGGGCAGTCCGGGCAGTACACGGATGCGCTCGCGGATGCCGCCCTCGTCATCGACGCGGGTGCCGACCACCGGCTGGAATCTGCCGGGGATTGGGCGGCGTTCTACGGGGGCGAGTTCCACGAGCCCTGGGTCTACGGCGTCCCCGAGCTGCCCTTCGCGGGCGGGAAGCAGCGCGAGCGCCTGGTCGGTGCCACCCGCATCGCGGCCCCCGGATGCAACGCCTCCACCGTCGCGCTGAGCCTCGCGCCCGGTGTGGCAGCTGGTGTCATCGATCCGGGCGACATCGTGAGCGTGCTCGCGGTCGGTCCGTCCGGAGCGGGCAAGAGCGCGAAGACGCACCTGCTGGCATCCGAGATCCTCGGGTCGGCGAACCCCTACGCGGTCGGCGGCACGCACCGGCACATCCCCGAGATCCGGCAGGCGCTGCGGGCGGCAGGCCCTTCGACAGGCTCAGGGACCGGAGTGGGCTCAGGGACCACGGACATCCGCATCTCCTTCACCCCCGTGATCGTCGCGATGGCGCGCGGCATCCTCGCCACGAGCACCGCGCCCATCTCGGCCGGCACCACCGACGTTCAGATCAGGGATGCCTGGGAGGCGGCCTACGACGGCGAGCCCTTCGTGCAGCTCCTGCCCGAGGGGCACTTCCCCCGCACGGCCGACGTGCTGGGCGCCAACACCGCGCTTCTGGGACTCGCGATCGACCGCGCGGCGAACCGGGTCACGGTCGTCGCCGCGGTCGACAACCTGGTCAAGGGCACCGCAGGCGCCGCCATCCAGTCCATGAACATCGCGCTGGGCCTTGACGAGGCCACGGCCCTTCCCGTGAACGGAGTCGCCCCGTGAGCGTCACCGCCCCCCGGGGGTTCGAAGCGGCCGGCGTCGTCGCCGGGCTGAAATCCAGTGGCAGGCCCGACCTCGCCATCGTCGTCAACCGCGGCCCGCAGAAGGTCGGTGCCGCCGTCTTCACGAGCAATCGCGCCAAGGCGAACCCGATCCTGTGGTCGCAGCAGGCGGTCGCCGACGGCGTGGTCGAGGCGGTCGTGCTGAACTCGGGCGGGGCGAACTGCTTCACTGGCGCCTTCGGCTTCCAGACCACGCACCAGACCGCCGAGCGGGCGGCAGAGCTCCTCGGCGTCAGCGCGGGAGACGTGCTCGTCTGCTCCACCGGCCTCATCGGCGCGGGGGACGAGGTCTTCCGCCAGAAGGTGCTGGACGGCACCGCGGCCGCGATCGCGGCCCTCGACGCCGAGGGGGGAGTGGCGGCATCCGAGGCCATCATGACGACCGACTCGCGCGCCAAGCGCGCCGTGCGCAGCCAGGACGGCTGGACGATCGGCGGCATGGCCAAGGGCGCCGGGATGCTGGCGCCGGGCCTGGCGACGATGCTGGTCGTCATCACGACGGATGCCGAGATCACCGCCGCGGAGGCCGACGCGCACCTGCGCGCCGCCACCCGGGTCAGCTTCGACCGGCTCGACTCCGACGGCTGCATGTCCACCAACGACCAGGTGACCCTGATGGCCAGCGGTGCCAGCGGCATCCGGCCCGACGCCGAGGCGTTCCGCCACGCGCTCACTGTGGTCTGCGTCGACCTCGCCGAGCAGTTGCAGGCCGACGCCGAGGGCGCGAGCCACGACATCACGATCCGCGTCGAGCACGCCGCGAGCGAAGACGACGCCGTCCAGGTCGGCCGGTCGGTGGCCCGCAACAACCTCTTCAAGGCCGCGATCTTCGGAGGCGACCCGAACTGGGGGCGCGTGCTCGCCGCGATCGGCACCACGAGCGCCGCCTTCGATCCCTACGACGTCGACGTCTGGATGAACGGCGTGCGCGTCTGCACCGCGGGCGGCCCCGACCGCCCGCGCGAGGAGGTGGACCTCACGCCCCGCGCGACCGACATCCTCATCGACCTGAAGGCGGGCGAGCAGAGCGCCCGCATCCTCACCAACGACCTCACCCACGACTACGTCCACGAGAACAGCGCCTACTCCTCATGACCGAGCTCCAGTCCACCACCCCGGCGGAGGCCGCACGGAAGGCGGCCACCATGATCGAGTCGTTGCCCTGGCTGCAGAGCTTCCGCGACCAGATCGTCGTGGTCAAGTACGGTGGCAACGCCATGGTCTCCGACGAGCTGCAGGAGGCCTTCGCGGAGGATATCGCGTACCTGCGCACGGTCGGCGTCCGCCCCGTCGTGGTGCACGGCGGCGGCCCGCAGATCTCGACCATGCTCGATCGGCTGCAGATCGAGAGCGAGTTCAAGGGCGGTTACCGAGTCACCAGCACCGAGGCGATCGGTGTCGTGCGCATGGTGCTGACCGGGCAGATCAACCCGCAGCTGGTCGCGCGCATCAACGCGCACGGCCCGATCGCCAGTGGCCTGAGCGGCGAGGACGCAGGGCTCTTCGGCGGTCGCCGCCGCGGAGCGATCGTCGACGGCGAAGAGGTCGACCTCGGGCGCGTCGGGGACGTGGTGCAGGTCGATCCGCGGCCCGTGCTGGAGCTGCTCGCCGCCGGCCGGGTGCCCGTGATCTCGTCTATCGCGCCGGACCTGGATCACCCCGGTCAGTCGCTGAACGTGAACGCGGATGCCGCGGCGGCGGCCCTGGCCGTCGCGCTCCAGGCGAAGAAGTTCGTGATCCTGACGGATGTCGCCGGCCTCTACGCCGACTGGCCGAACCGCGACTCGCTCGTCTCGCATCTGACGGCATCCGAGCTCACGACCCTGCTGCCCAGACTGGAGTCGGGGATGATCCCGAAGATGCAGGCGTGCCTGGACGCCGTGCAGGGCGGGGTCGACAAGGCGGCGATCATCGACGGAAGGGTGGCGCACTCGGTGCTCGTGGAGATGTTCACCAGCGAAGGGATCGGAACGGAAGTGGTGGCAGGATGACGCGCTGGCAGGATGAGGTCACCCGCGACCTGGTGCGCAATGTGGGAACGCGCCTGGCACTGCTCGTGCGCGGCGAGGGCTCGTCGGTGTGGGACGAGGACGGCACGCGCTACCTCGACTTCCTCGCCGGGATCGCGGTCAACTCGCTCGGGCACGCGCATCCGGTCTTCGTCGAGGCCGTCTCGCGGCAGGCGGCGACCCTCGCGCACGTCTCGAACTACTTCGCCACGCCCCCGCAGCTCGCCCTCGCGGCGCGTCTGAAGCGCCTCGCGGGGGCGGGGATCGACGGACGCGTCTACTTCTCGAACTCGGGGGCCGAGGCCAACGAGGCCGCCTTCAAGCTCGCCCGCCTGCACGGGGGCGCGGAGCGCCCCCGCATCCTGGCGCTGGAGCACGGCTTCCACGGCCGCACGATGGGGGCGCTCGCGATGACCGCGAAGGAGCAGATGCGCGCGCCCTTCGAGCCGATGCCCGGCGGCGTCGAGCACATCCCCGCGACGATCGAGGCCCTCGAACAGGCGCTCGACGAAAGGGTCGCGGCGCTCATCGTGGAGCCCATCCAGGGCGAGGCGGGGGTCGTGGAGCTTCCCGAGGGGTATCTCGCCGCCGCCCGCGCGCTGACGCTGCAGCACGGCGCCCTGCTGATCGTGGACGAGATCCAGACCGGGGCCGGGCGCACCGGGGCGTGGTTCGGCTTCAGCCACGAGGGGATCATCCCGGATGCCATCACCCTGGCAAAGGGGATCGGCGGCGGCTTCCCGATCGGGGCGCTGGTGACCTATGGCGCGGCGAGTGACCTGTTCACGCCCGGATCGCACGGCTCGACCTTCGGCGGCAATCCGCTCGCCACCGCCGTCGCGGATGCCGTGCTCACCGAGATCGAGCGGGCGGGGCTCGTCGAGAACGCCGCGGTGCGCGGGGCCGAGCTGCGCGCGGCGATCATCCAGACCGACTCGCCCCTGGTCACGGAAGTGCGCGGCCGGGGACTGCTGATCGGCGTCGAACTCGCGGCACCGCTCGCCGCCGAGGTCGTCGCCGCAGCCCAGCAGCAGGGGCTCATCGTCAACGCCGCAAGCCCCTCCGTCGTGCGGATCGCCCCCGCCCTCACGATCGGCGACGCCGAGGTGGCCGAGTTCCGCACCCTGTTCGCCGCGGCGCTTGCCGCCGTGGCATCCGCATCCGGAAAGGCCGACGAGTGACCCGCCACCTGCTCCGCGACGACGACCTGACCCCGGCCGAACAGGCCGAGATCCTCGACCTCGCCATGGAGCTGAAGAAGGACCGCTGGGCGGACAAGACGCTCGAAGGACCCCAGACCGTCGCGGTCATCTTCGACAAGTCCTCGACCCGCACGCGGGTCTCGTTCGCGGTCGGGATCGCGGACCTGGGAGGGGTGCCGCTGATCATCTCGACCGCCAACAGCCAGCTCGGCGGCAAGGAGACCCCCGCCGACACCGCACGGGTGCTCGAGCGCCAGGTCGCGGCGATCGTCTGGCGGACCTACGCGCAGGCGGGGCTCGAAGAGATGGCGCTGGGCACGCGCGTGCCGGTGATCAACGCGCTCTCGGACGACTTCCACCCCTGCCAGCTGCTCGCTGATCTCCTCACGATCCGCGAGCACAAGGGGCGCCTCGACGGCCTCACGCTGACCTTCTTGGGCGATGGGCGCAGCAATATGGCGCACTCCTACGTGCTCGCAGGGGTCACCGCCGGGATGCACGTGCGCGTCGCATCGCCGGATGACTACACGCCCCGGCCCGATGTGGCGGACGCCGCGCATCGCCGGGCCGCGGAGACGGGCGGCTCGCTCACGCTGTTCACCGATCCGGCCGCCGCGGCCGCCGGGGCGGATGTCATCGTCACCGACACCTGGGTCTCGATGGGGAAGGAAGAAGAGAAGCTCGCGCGCATTCGCGACCTCGGCGCGTACAAGGTGACCGCAGCGCTGATGGCTCTGGCAGCCCCGGAGGCGATCTTCATCCACTGCCTGCCCGCCGACCGCGGCTACGAGGTCGACAGCGAGGTCATCGACGGTCCGCAGAGCGTCGTCTGGGATGAGGCCGAGAACCGCCTGCACGCCCAGAAGGCGTTGCTGGTCTGGCTGCTGCGGCAGGGCTGAGCGATGACGGCGCCGGCGGTCCCCGAGCCCGTCGATCCGGTCCCTGAGCTTGTCGAAGGGCCAGGCCCCCTCGCCCGCCGCTGGCATCGCCTGAACGGCCCCGCCCGCATCGCCGGCGTCGATCTCGCCCGGGGCCTGGCGATCATCGGGATGCTCGCCGCGCACCTGCTGTACACGGGTGATGGATGGATCTGGTCAGATCCTGCCACCTGGATCGGGATCGTCGACGGGCGCTCCTCGATCCTGTTCGCCACCCTCGCCGGAGTCTCGATCGGGCTGGTCACCGGGGGAGCGGTGCCGCTCGCGCCCGCCGGGATGCGGCCCGCGCGCCAGCGTCTGGCCGCGCGGGCCGGGCTGCTGTGGCTGCTCGGGCTGCTGCTGATCCTGACCGGGGTGCCTGTATACGTGATCCTGCCCGCCTACGCGATCCTGTTCCTGCTGACGCTGCCGTTCACGGCGCTGCGCGCGCCCGTTCTGTTCGCGCTGGCCTTCGTCGTCGCTGTGGTCATGTCGCTGCTGTTCCCGCTGCTCGGCTTCCTGTCGCGCGACTCGGAGATCGGAGTGCTCATCGGCTGGGCCTATCCCTTCCCGGTCTGGGTCGCCTTCCTGCTCGCCGGCCTCGGCCTCGCGCGCGCCGGGATCACGCGCCGGGCGGTGCAGTGGCGGATGCTGATGGCTGGGGTCGGTCTTGCCGTTTTGGGTTATGGCCTTGCCGAGGTAGTGACGCCGCCGACGGAGTATTGGGCGCAGGTCTGGACCGCGGAGCCCCATTCCACCGGCCTGCTGGAGGTGCTCGGATCCGGCGGCTTCGCGATCGCCGCGCTCGGCGGCTGCCTGCTGCTGTGTGCGCGCGCCGACGGCCGGATGACGGTGGCGGGCTGGATCGCCCTGCCCCTGCGCGCGACCGGGGCGATGCCGCTCACCGCCTACACCGCGCAGCTTCTCGTCTGGGCGCTCGTCGCCGCCGTGGCGCTGGGCGACGCCGGCGACCTCTACGGCTTCCGCGCCCTGGAGCCCTTCTGGCCGCTAACGCTCGGCATCACCGCCGGATGCACGGTCTGGGCGCTGCTGGTCGGCCGCGGCCCGCTGGAGCGGGCTACCCACCGGCTCTCGCGGCTGCAGGCCCGCCCGACCACGGTCGCTAGGCTGGACTCATGAGCGCCGTATCCCACGAAGGCACCAACGAAGGAGCGCTCTGGGGTGCCCGCTTCGCGAGCGGCCCCTCGCCCGAGCTCGCCGAGCTCAGCCGCTCCACACATTTCGACTGGGTGCTGGCCCCCTATGACATCGCGGGCTCGCACGCCCACGCCAAGGCCCTCGCCGCCGCCGGGTATCTCGAGCCCGACGAGGAGCGGCGGATGCACGAAGGACTGGATGCCGTGGCCGGCGCCGTCGCCGACGGCACGCTCGCGCCGGCCCCCTCCGACGAAGACGTGCACGGTGCCCTGGAGCAGGCCCTCATCCGCGAGCTCGGTCCCGAGCTGGGCGGGCGCCTGCGCGCCGGCCGCAGCCGCAACGACCAGATCGCGACCCTCGTGCGCATGTACCTGATCGACCACGCGCGCGTGATCGCTCGCGGCATCCTGCGGCTCATCGACGCCCTCGTCGCGCAGGCCGAGGCGCACCCGGCGGCGATCCTGCCCGGGCGCACGCACCTGCAGCACGCCCAGCCCGTGCTGCTGGCCCACCACCTGCAGGCGCACGCCTGGCCGCTCGTGCGCGACCTCGAACGGCTGGGGGAGTGGCGCGCGCGGGCCGGCGTGTCGCCCTACGGAGGAGGCGCGCTCGCGGGCTCGACGCTGGGGCTCGATCCCGCGCTCGTCGCCCGGGAGCTGGGCCTGGACCGGCCCGCCGAGAACTCCCTCGACGGCACTTCGGCCCGCGACGTGGTCGCCGAGTTCGCCTTCATCGCCGCGATGATCGGCATCGACCTCTCCCGCTTTGCCGAAGAGATCATCCTCTGGAACACGCGCGAGTTCGGCTTCGTCACGCTCGATGACGGCTACTCCACCGGGTCGAGCATCATGCCGCAGAAGAAGAATCCCGACATCGCCGAACTCGCCCGCGGCAAGGCCGGGCGCCTGGTCGGCAACCTCACCGGGCTCCTGGTCACGCTCAAGGGCCTGCCGCTGGCCTACAACCGCGACCTGCAGGAGGACAAGGAGCCGGTCTTCGACTCGGTGCAGACGCTGGAGACGGTGCTGCCCGCCTTCGCGGGTCTCGTCGCGACGCTGCGCTTCGACCTCGAGCGGATGGCGGCGCTCGCACCCCAGGGCTTCTCGCTGGCGACGGATGTCGCGGAGTGGCTCGTCAAGCACCGGGTGCCCTTCCGCGAGGCGCACGAGATCTCGGGAGCGCTCGTGCGGGCCTGCGAGGAGCGGGGGATCGGGCTCGAGGATGCCTCGGACGAGCTGCTCGCGGCGGTGTCGCCGCACCTGACCCCGGCCGTGCGCGAGGTGCTCACGATCGAGGGATCCGTCGCTGCCCGCACCGGTGTCGGGGGAACGGCTCCCGAGCGCGTGGCAGAGCAGCGCGCCGAGCTCGTGGCGCGTGCGCAGCGGGCTACGGCCGCGCTGGGGATCTGATATTCCTAGAACTTCAGCATATAGCTTCTAAAAACAGAATATAAGTGTTATTCTGACCGGATGAACGTCGCCGTGATCGCCGACATCGTCGGATCCCGCAAGCTCGAAGACCGGGCCAGCGCTCAGCTGCGCTTCGACGAGACGATCGAGCGGGTCGAGCGCGACCTCCCGCTGGCCACGAGGCCCCTCTCGCCCACGGTCGGCGACGAGCAGCAGGGCGTGTATCCGACGCTCGATGCGGCGCTGGCCGCCACGCTCCTCATCCGGCTCGCGCTTCCCGCAGGGCTCGACCTGCGCTTCGGACTCGGGATCGGGCAGATGGGCGAGATCCGCTCCGGCGAGCGGAGGCTCGCAGAAGGCCCTGGATGGTGGGCGGCGCGCGCCGCGATCGATCAGGTGCACGCGCTGGCGCAGCGTCGCGCTCCGCTGGCACGGACCTGGGTGGCGGCATCCGAAGACCTCGCGGATCGACCCGAGATCGCCATCGCGCGCACCAACGCCTATCTGCTCGCTCGCGACGAGATCGTCGGCGCGATGAACGAGCGCGCGCGGCACCTCACCTACGGACGCTGCCTGGGCCAGACTCAGTCGGCGCTCGCCGAGGCTGAGGGCGTGACGCAGTCGGCAGTGTCGCAGGCGCTGCGGTCCGGCGGCGGATCCGCGATCGTCGAGGGCTTCAGGCTCCTGCGCCTGTCATGACCGCTACCAGATCAGAAGCCGCGCGACCACGCCCAGGACGCAGGCCCAGACCAGACTCGCGAGCGTGCCGATGATGAACCGCTCGCGCGCCTCGGCGGCATCCAGTTCTGAGAAGCGACCGATGCCCTTGACGGCGACGACGATGGCAATGCCCTCGGGGAATCCGGCGATGATCGTCAGCACGATCGCGGTTCTCTCGAGGTACCCGATCGTCGTTCCGCCGCGCAGGATCGTTCGCGGGGTCTTCTTGGTGCCCTCGCCCGGCAACGTGATCCCGCCGTCCTCGGTCTCGTTCACACGACCCTTGGTGGCGGCGTTCAGCACCGCGCGGGTGACGGGGTTGCCGCCCAGCACCGCGATGGCGATGGCGAACAGCGCCGGGATGACGCTGAAGAACCAGGGGAGCGCGGGCAGGTCCGATCTCATCGCGACGACCGTGATCGTCGCAACGACGACGAGGGCCGCGACGATCGCGAGCAGGATCAGTCGGGGCTGGCGCATGTTGAACAAGAGCAGCGCCAGCGCCGCACCCAGCAGGAGGAAGACGAGGAACGAGAGCCCGAAAAGCGCGATGACAGCAGGATCGATGAACATGAGGGCAGTCTAAGAGCCCGCGGCGGGCGGGTCCAGGGGTATCGTGCGACGCTGATAGCCTGGAGCGCGTGTCCGAAACCGTCGTGAGCGCCGCTGCGCCCGCCATCGATCCCTCGTTCGAGAACGTCTGGGATGAGCTGATCTGGCGCGGCCTGGTGCACGTGTCCACCGATCCGGAGGCGCTGCGCGCCCTGCTCGGCGGGGACCCGATCACCTACTATGTCGGCTTCGATCCGACCGCCCCCAGCCTGCACCTCGGCAACCTCGTGCAGCTTCTGCTGGCACGCCGCCTGCAGCTGGCCGGGCACCGCCCGCTCGGCCTGGTGGGCGGCTCGACCGGCCTCATCGGCGACCCGAAGCCCACCGCCGAGCGCACCCTCAACGACCCGGATGTCGTCGCCGAGTGGGTCGGCTACCTCCAGGAGCAGGTCGCGCGCTTCCTCAGCTTCGAGGGCGAGAACGCCGCGCGACTGGTCAACAACCTGGACTGGACCGCGCCGATGAGCGCGATCACGTTCCTGCGCGACATCGGCAAGCACTACCGCGTCGGCACGATGCTGAAGAAGGATGCCGTGAGCGCGCGCCTGAACTCCGAAGAGGGGATCAGCTACGCCGAGTTCAGCTACCAGATCCTGCAGGGGCTCGACTACCGGGAGCTGTTCCTGCAGCACGGCTGCGTGCTGCAGACCGGCGGCAGCGATCAGTGGGGCAACCTCACCAGCGGCGTCGACCTCATCCGCAAGGCCGAGGGCCAGACCGTGCACGCGATCGGCACGCCGCTGATCACCAACAGCGACGGGCGCAAGTTCGGCAAGAGCGAGGGCAACGCCATCTGGCTCGATCCGGCGCTGACGAGTCCCTACGCGATGTACCAGTTCTGGCTGAACACCGACGATGCCGACGTCGAAGACCGGCTCAAGGTCTTCACCTTCCTCACCCGGGCCGAGATCGAGCGGATCGCGGCCGAGCACGCGGCCGAGCCGTCCCGGCGCATCGGGCAGCGGCGCGTCGCTCTCGAAGTGACCACGCTCGTGCACGGGGCCGAGGCCACGGCGGCCGCCATCGCGGCATCCGAGGCCCTGTTCGGCCAGGGGGATCTCACGGCGCTGGATGCCGCGACCCTGCGCCAGGCGCTTGCCGAGCTGCCGAATGCGACGGTGGACGCCGGCACCACGGTCGTGCAGGCTCTCGTCGAGACCGGGCTCTGCGCGAGCGGGGGCGAGGCACGGCGGGCGATCGCCCAGGGCGGGGTCACGCTCGACGGCGAGCGGGTCGCCGACGAGGCCGCGGTGGTGACCGGATCCCTGCCGGGCGGCGTCTCTGTGCTGCGCCGGGGCAAGAAGACGCTCGCGGGACTGTTCCTCACCGGTCGTTGAGCACGCGCAGCGAGATGCGATGCCCTTCACCCTGAGCCACGCGGTCGTCGCGCTTCCCTTCGTGCGCACGCCCCTGCTGCCGGCCGCGATCGCCGTCGGCGCGATGGCGCCGGATCTGCCGCTGTTCCTGCGCGGGACGCCGCTGACCTATGAGCTGACCCACACGAGTGCGATCGCCGGGATGCTCCTTGCTTTCGTCCTGCTCATGCTCTGGTACGCGCTGCTGCGTCCGGCCGTGCGGGAGCTCTCGCCCGCGGGGCTCGCCCGTCGCCTCCCGGAGGAATGGGATGCCACGGGCCTCGCCGCCTGGCGGATGCTGCAGAGGCCGCGGGCGCGGCATCCGATCTGGTCCGACGGCGTGCTCTTGCCGATCCTGCTCGCGCTGTCGGTGTTCCTCGGCTTCGTCACGCACGTCGTCTGGGACGCCTTCACGCACGAGGGACGCTGGGGGAGCGACCTGATTCCGGCCCTCGCCGAGCCCTGGGGGCCGCTGCCCGGCTACACCTGGCTGCAGCACGGATCGAGCGCCTTCGGGCTGATCGCGCTCGGCGTCTTCGGCATCCTCTGGCTGCGGCGACGGGATGCTGCGAGCGACGTGCCGCGGCTGCTGCCGGGTGCCGTGCGAGGGGGGCTGTGGCTGGCGCTCCCCGTGATCCTCGGGGTCGCCTGGGTCTGGGGTCTTGCCGCGCACGGGCCGCTGCGCAGCGACTTCACGGCGGCGCACCTGGCGTACCGCGTGCTGCCGCCGGCCTGCGCGGTGTGGGGCGTGATCGCGCTGGGGATGTGCCTGGTCGTGGTGGTTCTGCGTCGCCGCCGGTGAGGTCCTCAAGGGCACTCGGAGGGGCCTGTTCGCGCGACACGCCCGAGAACGGTCCCTGATTTGGTGCGCGCCGGAATCTCGCGTAAAGTCAATACCTGTTCGCCCCAGACGGTCGCGGAGAGGCTCGACGCCTCACCCCCTCAAGCGGCGAACGACTCCCATCTCGCACACGGCGCGCCGACTTGAAACGGTGCGCACACGTATGTAAGATAGAGAAGTTGCCCTGCGGGCGAGGTCGAGAGGCCGAGCAGCAGGAGCATCCGATCCTTGAGAACTCAACAGCGTGCACTTGTCAAATGCCAA
>CAZHML010000022.1:31610-34743 GCA_964533745.1 uncultured Microbacterium sp. | reverse complement strand
CCCCGTCTAACATGAACACCGAGTTCACGAGCAACGGAGGCGGGATGCACAGGGCATGGTTCATCGGCGGCATGCTGACCGTCGCGATGGTATCGGTGGCAGGCTGCACGGCAGGTCCGCGAAGCACACCCATCGCCGAGGTGATTCAGGGTACCTGGATGTGCAGACCCCCAGGTGGGCAGTTCGACACAGAGGATGTCGGTCTCCGGCTGGAGTTCGCCAGTGACTCCGTGACCATGGGCTCTGCACTCGGCGACTACGCAGTGACCTACGACTGGCGGCTGCGAGTCGACGAACTCATCCTCACATGGGCGAACGGCCCGCTCGAGGCCGGTCCGGGTTACTTCACCGTCCCGGTGACGGTGGAGGACGGAGTGGTCTACGAGGTTCCGATCCGCTTCCCCAATGAGGGATTCGGATCACCGATGTCCGGCACCCTTCGCGGCGTATTCCGCGGCGGCGAGTTCGAGGGAACTCTGAGCGGGCTTGGCTCGGACCGCACAGACGAGCTTCTCTGCTCCCGAGGGTGACACCGTTGCCACTCTCCGCCGCGATCTGGGCTGTCCCCTCGATGAGAACTCTCAGCTCCAACTGAGGTCGGGCACTCGCCCGTTGTCTGCGCAGTCGGTGAGGTAAAGGTTGATCAGGCTCTGGTAGGGGATGCCCGACTTCTCTGCCATCTGCTTGAAGTAGTCGATAGCGGCGACATCCAGGCGAATGGTCACCTGCTTCTTGTCGCGACGGGTGTACGGGTATTGTCAGCGGCGCAGCTGCGCCGATTTACTCGGAACAGGATGGTCTCCTGCCGCAGCAGGCAAAACCCGGTCACGAAGAACCAGTGGTGAGCTTCACGGTCAGCGAGTCCACGAGCACGGCGATGCGGTCATCGGCGGCCCAGCGCTGGGCGAGGCGGGCCAGGACCGCGTCCAGCGCCTCGCGTTCCAGGCCCGCGACGAGTTCCAGTTCGACGAGGAGTTCGGGACCGCGCAGGCGCGCATCCGGATCGCCCGCGGCGACCGCGATGTCGATCACGGCGAGCTCTGATCCCACGGACTCCTGAAGCCCCGTGTAGACCTCGGGCGAGAGGAAGCTCGGCTCCCAGGGCTGCCCCTGCGCCACCGCCCAGACCGCGGGCCGGCGCAGCACGAACTCGGTCGCAGACCCCGGATCCAGCACGATCAGGTCGGTGTCATCCACCGAGGCGGCCAGGGCCGCGCGCACGGCCTGCACCGGAACCGGACGCGCCGCGGCATCCCACCGCCCCATCGCCTCGACCGAGGAGAACACGGGCTGCACGCGGCGGCCGTCGGGGGCGGCCACGGTCACGATCGAGAGCTCTTGCGTCTTGTCTACGACCAGGCCGCCCGGCGCGATCCCCTCCTTGCCCTTCTCGGCGACCAGCGGCACGAGGACGCGCGCGGCGCGAAAGGCGTCCACGACCTCGGCCTGCGAGCCCTCCCCGGCGCGAAACCGCGCGAGCGCCGCGAGCAGTGCAGGGTCAGCCCTGCCGTCGTCGTCCGCGTGCGGGTTCTCCTCAAAGGCGCGCCCCTCCCACGGGACCCCGGCGGAGTCGGCGTGATTGCAGGCATCCTGCCCGTCAGGAGCCTGCGACATCCAGCGCCTCGGCCAGGGTGAAGGCACCGGCGTACAGGGCCTTGCCCACGATCGCGCCCTCGACGCCGAGCGGCACGAGTTCACGCAGCGCCGCGATGTCGTCGAGGTTCGCCACGCCGCCGGATGCGACCACGGGCTTGGGAGTGCGCGCGGTCACCTCGCGCAGCAGCTCGAGGTTGGGGCCGCCGAGCGTGCCGTCCCTGGTGACGTCGGTGAGGACGTAGCGGCTGCACCCGGCCTGCTCCAGGCGCTCGAGCACCTCCCAGAGGTCGCCGCCCTCCTGCGTCCAGCCGCGCGCCGCGAGCGTCGTGCCGCGCACATCGAGCCCGACCGCCACCGCCTCGCCATAGCGGGCGATCACGCTCGCCGCCCACTCCGGGTTCTCCAGCGCCGCCGTGCCGAGGTTCACGCGCGCAGCCCCGCTCTCGAGCGCCGCCTCGAGGCTCTCGTCGTCGCGGATGCCGCCGGAGAGCTCGACCTGCACGTGCCGGAACTGCTTGATGACCCGCCGCAGCAGCGCCGTGTTGCTGCCACGTCCGAACGCGGCGTCGAGGTCGACGAGGTGGATCCACTCCGCGCCCTGGTCGACCCACTCACCGGCCGCATCCACCGGGTCGCCGTAGCTGGTCTCGGTGCCGGCCTCGCCCTGGGTCAGCCGCACGGCCTTCCCGTCAGCGACGTCGACGGCGGGCAGCAGGATCAGGGCGGGGGTGGATGCGAAGTCGTTCATGTTTCCTCGGTTGCGGGGTGGGCACGGTCTCAGAGCGTATCGCGGCCGAGCGAGCCGATCCAGTTCGACAGCAGGCGGATGCCGGCATCCCCCGATTTCTCAGGATGAAACTGCGTTGCCGACAGCGGCCCGTTCTCGACGGCGGCGAGAAAGGGCGAGCCGTATTCGGTCCAGGTCAGGCACGGCTGCGGGAACGGCGGGGTGACCTCGAGCTCCCAGGCGCGGGCGGCGTAAGAGTGCACGAAGTAGAAGCGCTCGCCCTCGATCCCGTCGAACAGGATGCTGCCGGCATCCGGCGTCACCGTGTTCCATCCCATATGCGGCAGGACCGGCGCGTCGAGCTCGGTCACGGCACCCGGCCACTCCCCCAGTCCCTTGGTGACGACGCCCCCCTCGACCCCGCGCTCGAAGAGCACCTGCATCCCCACGCAGATGCCGAGCACGGGCAGGCCTCCGGCGAGCCTCCGATCGATGATCTCGTCGCCGCCGCGCGCCGCCAGCGCCTCGCGCACGGCGGCGAAGGCACCGACGCCGGGCACGACCAGGCCGTCGGCGGCCAGCGCCTCTCGACGATCGGCGGTGAGCACGGCATCCGCCCCCGCCGCGGCGAGCGCCTTGACGGCGGAGTGGACGTTGCCCGACCCGTAGTCGAAGACCGCCACACGCGGGCTCGAGGTCACAGCGCGCCCTTGGTCGAGGGGACTCCGACCACGAGCGGGTCGAGGGCCTTCGCCTGACGGAAGGCGCGCTGTGACCTCGAGCCCGCGTGTGGCGGTCTTCGACTACGGG
>CAZHML010000022.1:0-31600 GCA_964533745.1 uncultured Microbacterium sp. | reverse complement strand
CCTTCGCCTGACGGAAGGCGCGCGCAAAGGCCTTGTACTCGGCCTCGGCGATGTGGTGAGGGTCCCGCCCGGCGAGCACGCGCACGTGCACGGTGAGCGCGGCGTGGAAGCTGATCGCCTCGAAGGAGTGGCGCACGAGCGACCCGGTGAAGTGGCCGCCGATCAGGTGGTGCTCGAAGCCCGCCGGCTCGCCGTCGTGAACCAGATAGGGACGGCCCGAGATGTCGACGACGGCCTGGGCGAGCGCCTCGTCCAGGGGCACGAGGGCGTCGCCGAAGCGCGAGATGCCCGCCTTGTCGCCGAGCGCCTCGGCGATCGCCTGGCCGAGCACGATCGACACGTCCTCGACGGTGTGGTGGGCGTCGATGTGGGTGTCGCCGCTGGCGGTGACCGTGAGGTCGGTGAGCGAGTGCTTGGCGAAGGCCGTCAGCAGGTGGTCGAAGAAGGGCACCGAGGTCTCGATCCGGCTGGTGCCGGTGCCATCGAGGTTCAGCTCGAGTTCGACGGTCGACTCGGAGGTCGAACGGATGCGGCGGGCGGTGCGGGCGCTCATACCCCCGAGTCTATCGAGGCCAGAGCATCCAGAAATGCCGTGGTCTCGGCCTCGGTGCCTGCGGTGACCCGCACATGACGGGGGATCCCGACATCGCGGACCAGGATCCCTCGATCGTGCAGGGCCCGCCAGGTGGCCGCAGGGTCATCGACTCCACCGAACAGCACGAAGTTGGCGGCCGAGGGGTGGGGCTGGTATCCGAGCGCCTCGAGGGTGGCGCTCAGGCGATCGCGCTGAGCCACGATGTCGTCCACCATCGCGAGCATGACCGGGGTGTGCCGCAGCGCCGCGGTGGCCGCCGCCTGGGTCAGGGCGCTCAGGTGATAGGGCAGGCGCACCAGGCGCAGGGCGTCGATGAGGGCAGGGTCGGCGGCAAGATACCCCACGCGCGCACCGGCGAAGGCGAAGGCCTTGCTCATCGTGCGCGAGACGGCCAGGCGCGGGCGGCCGGGCAGGAGCGTCAGCGCTGAGGGCAGGTCTTTCGGCGCGAACTCCTGGTAGGCCTCGTCGACGATGACGATGCCTCGGGCGACCTCGTACACGGCCTCGACGACGTCGAGCCCCAGAAGGGTACCTGTGGGGTTGTTCGGCGAGCACAGCATCACGACGTCGGGATCGGCGGCGGCGACCTGTGCCGCCGCATCCTCGGCCGTGACCGTGTAGTCCGGTTCGCGCGTTCCGGCGACCCAGCGGGCACCCGTGCCCTGCGCGAGCAGCGGATACATCGAGTAGGTCGGCGCAAAGCCGAACACCGTGCGGCCAGGACCGGCGAAGGCCTGCATGACCTGCTGAAGCACCTCGTTCGAGCCGTTGCCGGCCCAGAGCTGCGCAGGCTCGAGCCCGTGTCCGAGGTAGTCGGCGAAGGCGGCGCGCAGCCCTGCGAACTCGCGGTCGGGGTAGCGGTTGATCTGCTGCAGCGCGACGGCGATGTCATCGAGGATCGCGCTCGCTACCTCATCGGGGACGGGATGCGTGTTCTCGTTGACATTGAGCGTCACCGGCAGGGCCGCCTGAGGGGCACCGTACGGAGTGAGCCCCCGCAGGTCGTCGCGTAGGGGAAGGTCGTGGAGAGAAGCCGTCACAGTTCCATGCTAGGACGTGGCGGGGGCGGCCGATCTCAGTCCAGGCTGGCGTACTCGGCGGGGATCGCGAGCTTCTGGCCGACGAAGATCGCCCCGCCGTCGAGCAGGTTCAGGCGCACGATGGCGTCGACGACCTCGCGCGGGTCCGCCTCGGGAGCGATGACGCCGGCCAGCGACCACAGGGTGTCGCCCGGGAGCACGGTGATCGTGACGAACTCGGTGGTGGCGGCGGACTCGGCAGAGGCGATCGCCGCCGCACCGTTCAGGGCTGCGACGGCGAAGATCACGGCAACGGGGAGAGCGGCAAGCGCCAGCAGCACGCGGCGACCGCGTGCGGTGATCCGCAGGCGCGTGCTCACACGCGGCGCGCTCAGGACCGGTGCCTGCGTCAAGGTGATGGTGCTCATGTCTGCCTCCTTGTGGTGCAGCTTTCGCATCCGGCATTCGGCCGGGAACACCGGATGCGAAGCTGCGTTCCGAAACTATCTTCGATTTCGAACATTTGTCAAGTTGTTTTCGACATCCGGTTCAAAAAACTTGGCGACACGCTCGAACAAAGCTTTCGTTTTGTGCCGGTTCTCGGATACTGTTTCGATATCGGAACCTCATCACGAACCTCCGACATTCGAAGACGAGAGCCCCAGGAGCACCCATGAGCGAGTTCACCGCAGCCGAGGCGGATGCCCCCCGCACCCGTCGCCGCAAGAGCCTGAGCCCCAAGCAGCTGGCGATCCTCGAGGTCATCCAGGCCGCCATCGCGCGCAACGGCTACCCGCCGAGCATGCGCGAGATCGGCGACGCGGTGGGCCTGAAGTCGCTCTCCAGCGTCACCCATCAGCTCGGCCAGCTCGAGCTCAGCGGATACCTGCGCCGCGACCCCGGCAAGACGCGCGCCATGGAGGTGCTCATCGACCTGCCCGGGCACAGCACCGAGAACCCCGCAGACATGCAGACTCCGGTCGGGGATGCCGCGCTCGTACCGCTCGTGGGGCGGATCGCCGCCGGAGTGCCGATCACCGCCGACCAGCAGGTCGAAGAGATCTTCCCCCTGCCCCGGCAGCTGGTCGGGAAGGGCGAGCTGTTCATGCTGCGCGTATCGGGCGAGTCGATGATCGACGCGGCGATCTGCGACGGCGATTGGGTCGTGGTGCGCGCGCAGCACACCGCCGAGAACGGCGAGATCGTCGCGGCGCTGCTCGACGACGAGGCCACGGTCAAGACCTTCCGTCAGCGCGACGGACACACGTGGCTGCTTCCCCGCAACTCCGCGTTCGAGCCGAGCCTCGGCGACCAGGCGACGGTGCTCGGCAAGGTCGTGGCGGTGCTGCGCGCGGTCTGAGCTCTTCCATCGGCACCGGCAGGACGCTCGGATAGGATGCCGGGAAGCCCACCCCGGAAGGAGACTCCATGCCCGCGCCCTATGGCTCCTGGCCCTCCCCGTTCACCGCTGCGGGGATCGCCGCGGACTCTCCGCGCATCGAGGGCGCGGCCTTCGTGCGCGACGAGGTGTGGTGGGGCGAGTCGGTGCCCGCCGAGGGCGGCCGCATCACGGTGAGGCGCTCGGCTGCGCCCGAGCATCCCGTGCTTCCCGCCCCCTGGAACGCCCGCTCGCGGGTGCACGAGTACGGCGGCGGCTCCTGGGCGGCGGGAGCCGAGGGCATCCTCTATTTCGTCGAGAACGCCGATCAGCGCGTCTACCGCCTCTCGCCCGGTGAGGAGCCGGTACCGCTGACGCCCGAGGGCGCACGCCACGGCGGGTTGCGCGTGCAGCAGGGACGGCTGCTCGCCGTCCGCGAAGATCACGCCGCGGGCAGGATCGTCCGCTCGATCGTGGAGATCCCCGTCGACGGCTCGGCGGCAGAGGATGCCGCGGCGATCCGCACCCTGGCATCCGGCAGCGACTTCCTCGCCCACCCTGCGCTCTCCCCCGACGGCGCGCACCTGGCGTGGGTGGCGTGGGATCACCCGCGGATGCCGTGGGAGCACGCCGTGCTGCGGATCGCCCGCACCGACGGCACGGGCGATCCGCTCGAGATCTCGGCCACCGCCGCCCTGCAGCCGGAGTGGATCACGGCGACCGAACTCCTCTACGCCGACGACCCCGCCGGCCGCTGGAACCTCTACCGGCTCGCACTCGGCGACGACGCGCCGACGCCCGTCGCTCCCGCCGACGCCGACACCGGCGGCGGGCTCTGGGTGCTGGGCACCCGCTGGCACCGGCCGCTCGCCGACGGACGGATCGCCGCCGTGCGCACCCACGGCGCCGACGAGATCGTCGTCATCGACCGGGATGGCGCCGTGCGCACCCTCGACCTGCCCCTGAACGCGGGGCTCAGCATCGAGGACGCCGAAGGATCCCGCATCCTCGTCTCGGGTGCCGGGACGACCCTGCCCACCGGGCTCTGGCTGATCGACGCCGACGGCGAGGCGCGACTCATCCGGGGCGGTGCGGCGGCGGAACCGGGATGGATGCCCGAGGCGCGCCCGCTCACGATCGACGGCCCGCACGGCCCCGTGCACGCCTTCGACTACCCGCCGACGAACCCCGCCGAGACGGCCCCCGGGGGCGAACTGCCGCCGTACCTCGTGCTCGTGCACGGCGGCCCGACCTCTCATGTCGCGGGTCAGGCATCCGCGGCGATCGCCTACTTCACCAGCCGTGGCATCGGCGTGCTCGATGTGAACTACGGCGGCTCCACCGGCTACGGCCGCGCCTACCGCGAGCGGCTCGCCGGGCAGTGGGGCCTCGTCGACGTGGACGACGTGCTCGCCGCCGCGCGGGGCCTGGCAGACGCCAGGCTCGCCGATCCGGCGCGGCTGGCGATCCGCGGCGGCTCGGCCGGAGGCTGGACGGTGCTGTCGAGCCTCGTGCGCGGCGGGGTCTTCGCCGCCGGCATCAGCCGCTACGGGGTCAGCGACCTGCGGGCCCTCGCCGCCGACACGCACGACTTCGAGAAGCACTACCTCGACGGGTTGGTGGGGCCCCTGCCCGAGACCGAAGCCGTCTACATCGCGCGTTCACCTCTTACTCATGCCGATCGGATCGACGTGCCCGTGCTGCTGCTGCAGGGCGCGGATGACGCGGTCGTGCCCCCCTCGCAATCCGAACGGATCCGGGATGCCCTCGCCGCCCGCGGCGTGCCGCACGAGTACGTGCTCTTCGAGGGCGAGGGGCATGGCTTCCGCGGAGCCTCGACGATCGTCACGGCGCTCGAGAAGGAGCTCGCCTTCCTCGGTCGCGTCTTCGGCTTCGAGCCGCGGTTCTAGAGATCGGCGCGTGCGCCGAGCGTTATCCACAGCCCAGCACTCTCCGCCGTGCGGTCACCCTACGCTTGAGCACATGACAGAGCCCCGGCGACATGGTCGTTGCCAGAGGTCCACCGGGGCTTTCTGACATCCACTATACGTGACATCGAGGACACCTGCCAGTGAAATCAGCCGACCTCCCCCGGGCAGGATGGGTCGAGCGCTGGCTGAGCATCCCCGATTCGCCGTCTACCGCCATGCCGCCTGCGATCACCACGACCGGGCGGTCGAACTGTACGAGTGGAACGCGGCGCTCAGCGCCAGTCTCGGGCACGATCTCGCGCATCTGGGAGGTCGGGTTGCGCAACGCCTACGATCGAGTGCTCATAGAGCACCTCTCGCTGCCGCGACACTGGACGGCATGCGGCATCCAGGTGTTCGCGCCCGTGCTCCGCACGCGAAAGCGCGGCAGCCGTGGCAAGGTGAGCGTGGATGTCAACGCGACACCGCGCGCCTCCCTCGAGCACGCACTCCGCGAAGCAGGCGGTCGCAATGCTCCGCCCGGGAAAGTGATCGCCCAGCTCACCTTCGGATTCTGGCGATACCTGACCTCGTCTGCACATGAGGTCACGCTATGGCGTCCGGCACTGCACCATGCGTTTCCGCCGGGAACACGACGCTCCGAGCTCGACGGGCGTATCAGCCGGCTCCACGAACTGCGCAACAGAGTCGCCCATCACGAACCGCTGCTTCGACTCGACGTCACGAAACTTCACAGTGACCTGCTGCACGTCGCCGGGTTGCTGGAACCCGAACTCGAGCAGCACGTGCGACGGCACTCCGAAGTGATCAAGGTGTTCGAGCAGCGCCCGGATGACGAATGAGCCGCATGAACATCCCTAGCGGTAGCAACTGAACTCAGTGATCCGATACGCCTTGGCAGATCTGTCGTACGTATTGATGACGACCTTCATCTTCTGGCCGGGCGTGACGTTGTAGAAAGACTCGATTCCATTGCTCACCAGGGTGTCTCTCTTGTCGAACCAGTTGATCTGTACAAAGAGGCTGGAGCATTCGTTTTTTGGACACGACCTGGAATCCTGCACAGCCTTCGGAATAGTAGGCACATCTGAAGTCCTTGTGCTTCAGATACTTCACTGCGAAGTTTGCGTTGTACTCTTCGAACCCCTTCGGATACCACGGCTTGGCATCCGCGAGCCGCTGGATGGCTCTGGTCTGCTCCGCCGCCTTCATCGCCGATTCCTTCGCAGAGGTGTATGCATCCAGCTTCTTGCAGGAGCTCAGGCTGTCGGTGGTCCACCGATCCAGATACAGAGTCACGAACCTCGCCGAATCGCTCTCGACGAATCCGGCATCGGCGAAGGCCAGGTCGAGCTGCTTCCTCAGGCCGCTGTCGACGGCCGTGCCGAAGAGGCCGACCACCGTGGAATGAGAGGCGAAGTCCTTCTTCTCCTTCTCGGCGAAGGCCTCGTAGCTGTCCTTGCCCACGCTCTTGACCACTTTGGCGATGTACGTCGTGGACTTCTGCAGCTTCTTGAGCTCCTTGTCGAAAGCCGAGCAGGCAGCCTTGCGATAGCTGGACAGATCGAAGGATTCGGAGAAGTAGGTCGGGTCCAGGGCGGGGGTCGAGCCGGAGCGGTCCCTGGCGCCGGGGATCTCCACCACGGCAGCAGGGGGCTGGTCCGGCGCAGGGATCGGCATGGCGCCGCAGCCGGATGCCAGAAGCCCTGCCACCAGCACCACCGCTGCTGCCAGACCTCGTCGCATGATGCGAATATAGCAGGCAGCGGAACGAGACGGAGACCGGCTCACAGCCCCCACCCGTGCACCGGCGCGCCTTCGTGCATGAGCACGAGATAGTCGCGCAGCATCCCCTGCAGCGCAGCATCCCGGCTCTCCCCCGCGCGCTCGCGCGCGGCCACGGCGCCGCGCTGCCAGATCGCGCCGTTGCGGCCCGCGAGGCAGCGGGCCTCGATGACGCCGAGGTAGCGATCGCGCACCTCGGTGGCCACCCCGAAGTCGGCGAGGCCCTGCTCGGCGAGGGGCAGCAGACGCCGCAGCACGAGTTCGCGCGGGTCGATCCAGCCGACCTCCGGCCAGTACAGCCGGGTGTCGAGCCCCTCGCGGGCTGCGGCGTGCAGGTTCTCCTCGGCCGCGTCGAAGGTCATCTGCGTCCACAGCGGCCGGTCGCTGCGCGCGAGGGAGTGCACGAGTCCGTAGTAGAACGCGGCATCCGCGAGCGCGTCGACGATGCTCGGCCCCGCCGGCAGCACGCGATTCTCCAGCCGAAGGTGGTAGCCGCCGTCGGCGCGGTCGTAGATCGGCCGGTTCCAGCGGTAGACGGTGCCGTTGTGCATCGTGAGCTCCGAGAGCGCGGGTGGGCGCCCGGCGGCGAGGGCCTCACGCGGATCCTCGTCGGAGCACACCGGCAGGAGCGAGGGGAAGTAGCGCGAGTTCTCCTCGAACAGGTCGAAGATCGACGTGATCCATCGCTCGCCGAACCACACCCGGGGCCGCACGCCCTGGTTCTTCAGCTCCTGCGAGCGGGTGTCGGTGGCCTGTTCGAACAGCGGGATGCGGGTCTCATGCCACAGGGCGCGACCGGCGAAGAAGGGCGAGTTGGCCGCGAGGGCGACCTGCACCCCGGCGATGGCCTGTGCCGCGTTCCAGTAGGCGGAGAACTCCTCCGGCAGCACCTGCAGATGCAGCTGCATCGAGGTGCACGCCGCCTCGGGCAGGATCGTGTCGCAGATGATCTCCAGCCGCTCGGCCGCTCGATCCCCCGGGAGCGCCACCCCCTCGACCCGCAGCTCGATGTCCTCGCCGCGAGCGGCGAGGATCTGCTGGCCGAGCAGATCGTAGCGGGGGTCTGCCGAGAGCCACTTCGCGTCGAAGTGGTGCTCGGTGAGCGTCGGCAGCATCCCGATCATCGCCAGGGCGCTGCCCACCGAACGCGCTCTGTCGTCCGCGTGGTTCAGCGCCGCACGCAGCGACTCCTCGAGCGCGGCGATCTCTGTGCCGCGCAGCGGGTGCGGGGCGACGTTGATCTCGACATTGAACTGGCCGAGCTCGGTCTGGAACGCGGGATCCGCGACGGCGGCGAGCACCTCGGCGTTGGACATGGCAGGGTTGCCGGCCTCGTCCACGAGGTTCAGCTCGATCTCCATCCCGAGTCGTGGCTCGGCTGCCTCGAACTGCCCCTCGGCCAGGAGCATCGCCAGCACGTCGAGGCAGTCGCCAACCTTGGCGCGGAAGCGCTGCCGATCCTGACGTGTGAAGACGCGCTGCTCGATCTGTGCTCCCATGCGCAGACGCTACCGTGAGAAGGGCGGTCGCGCCAGCCGAGCGCACCCCCGGCGGAGGGCGCGACCGTCCCTCAGCGGGGGGTGCTCAGAGTCCCAAGCACAGGTGCGACCACTGGTTGCCCGCGCCCGGGCCCCACTGCATCATCGAGATGACGTCGCTGCCCGGATAGGAGGCGAAGACGTAGATCGAGTCGCTGCCGGGATCGTCGACGGTGATGATCTCCAGATCGCCCGCGCCCACATCCGTGAAAGCGGCCTGCACGGCGCCGGGGTACGCGGCGAGCACCTCCGCGACCGTGCTGCCCACGCCCACGCCCTCCGCGTTGCGCGGGTAGTGCGTGCTCGGGATGTACGACTCCATCAGGAAGAAGAAGAGCACCCCTGCGGCGGAGTCATCCGGCGCGGTGAAGGCCGTCAGCGCGGTTCCCGCGGTGCCCCAGACCTCGGCGTAGTGCGGGCAGTCCTCGTATCCCGTGACGGGCATGTTCAGCGCGTCCGCGACCTGCTCGAACGTGCTGCCCACCGTCGCCTCGTGGAAGAAGGTGAAGCCGTAGTCGTACTGCGGTTCGGGCGCCGGCGGCTCCGCCGTCACCGTCACGGTGGGGATGGGTGCGGGCTCGGGACTTCCGACGGTCGGGGTGCAGCCGGTCAGGACGAGCGCGGCGAGCATCGTTGTCGCGGCGAGGGCGGAGATACTGCGTGAACGGCTCATTCAGATGCTCCCTGCATCGAGGTGCGGTGAGGTGCTGTCGCATCCGGGATGCGCCACCCAGGCATTCATACACCTCCGCCGACCCGCGCGCAATGGTGGAACCGGGGTATTCAGGATCCCCGGATCGCGCCGATCGCGGCTACTCCCCCAGGCGGTTGCGGCTGCGCATGGCGCGCTCGGCCTCGCGGCTGTCCTGACGCTCGCGCAGGGTCTGGCGCTTGTCGAACTCGCGCTTGCCCTTGGCCAGGGCGATCTCGACCTTCGCGCGCCCGTCCGAGAAGTACAGCTTCAGCGGCACGATCGTGTATCCGCCCGCCGATACGGCGTGCGAGAGCTTCAGGATCTCCTCGCGGTGCAGCAGGAGCTTGCGCACCCGCTTGGTGGAGTGGTTCGTCCAGTAACCCTGCGAGTACTCGGGGATGTGCACGGCATCCAGAAACGCCTCGCCGTTCTTCACGTAGGCGTAGCCATCCGAGAGGTTCGCCCGCCCCTGGCGGAGCGACTTCACCTCGGTGCCGGTGAGCACGATCCCCGCCTCGTACGTCTTCTCGATGGCGTAGTCGTGGCGCGCGCGACGATTGGTCGCGACGACCTTCTCGCCGCGTTCCCTGGGCATGGTGCTCTCCTGTGTGAGTCGCCCGCGACCGGATGTCGCAGGGCAGCCCGCCAGTCTACCGCACGCGCGGCATCCCCCACAGACCTCAGGCGCGCAGCCAGCGCCGGATCGCGAATCCTGCCGAGAGGGCGGCCAGCAGCACGCCGATGCCGATGATCATCGGTACGACCAGCAGAGCTTCTGACATCCCGACCCACGTCACGATGAAGGTGATGCGCTGGGTGAGGTACTGATTCACGCCGAAGTGCACGCCGGCGAGCACGGCACCGCTCGCGAGCACCGATCCGAGGAAGGCCGCGAACACGCCCTCGAGCACGAAGGGAGTCTGGATGAAGCGGTTGGACGCGCCGACGAGCCGCATGATGGCGATCTCGCGTCTTCGGGCATAGGCGGACAGGCGAATGGTGGTGCCGATCAGCAGCACCGCGGCGATGAGCATGAGACCGGCGATGCCGACCGCGATGTAGGTCGCGACGGTCAGCGCCGAGAAAAGGGGATCGAGGTAGCGCATCTCATCCCGGATCTGTTCGACACCCGCCACCCCCCGGAACGCCTCGTCGATCACTTTGACGTCGGAAGGATCGTTCAGGCTCAGCCAGAAGACCTCGTTCATCTGCTCGACGCTGAGGAAGTCGGCGTAGTCCTCACCGACGACCTCTAGCATTTTGCGATAGGTGTCCTCGCGCGTATCGAAGGCGAAGCCCGAGACGATCGGCGACAGGGTCGGCCCCTCTAGCTCGGCTCGGACGGCGGCGACCTGCTCGGGCGTCGCCGCCCCATCCACGCAGGTGTCGGTGAGCGAGAGCGGAGAGCACATGTAGACCGCGACCTGGGCGCGCTCGACCCAGAAGTCGCGCATGGTGCTGATCTGCATCTGCATGAGTATGGCCGCACCCACGAAGGTCAGTGAGACGAAGGTGACCAGCACGATCGACACGACCATCGAGGCGTTGCGGCGCAGGCCCGTCAGGGCTTCGCCGAGCATCAGACCGAGTCTCATGAGGTCGGCCCCACATCGTCGGTGGCGTCGCCGAGGCCCAGTCGCTCGGCGACGCCGAGGTCGGCGATATCCACCTCGACCTCGGGACGCACGAGGGGGTGGGTGACGGCCGGCTCGGGCTCCGCGACCTGCGCGAACGGCACGGCCGACTGCGCCGACTGCTCGACGAACTCGCTCGTCTCGCGATGGACCTCCTGCACCGCGGTGAGAGCGGCCGTGGCAGACAGGCCACGCTCCTGCTCGGGGGCCAGGCGCGGCAGGTGCGATCTGTCGCCGTAGCCGCCCTGTGACTCGTCGCGCACGAGAACACCCCCGCGCAGCTCGATCACGCGGCGCTTCATCTGATCGACGAAGGATGCTTCGTGCGTGGCCATGAGCACGGTCGTTCCGTTGGCGTTGATGCGGGCCAGCAGCTGCATGATGTCGATGGAGGTGGCGGGGTCGAGGTTTCCCGTGGGCTCGTCGGCGAGGAGCACCTGCGGCCGGTTGACCAGCGCGCGGGCGATCGCGACGCGCTGCTGCTCGCCGCCGGAGAGCTCGTGCGGCATCCGCTTCTGCTTGCCCTCGAGCCCCACGAGCGAGAGCACCTCGGGCACGGCCTGCTGGATGAAGGCGCGGGATGACCCGGTCACCTGAAGGGTGAAGGCGACGTTCTGGAACACGGTCTTCGAGGGCAGCAGCCGGAAGTCCTGGAACACCGAGCCGATGTGGCGGCGGAAGTAGGGCACCTTGCGGCTGGACATCGAGCGCAGCTCGTGCCCGAGCACCGCGACGCGGCCTGAGGTCGGGATGTCCTCGCGCAGGATCAGGCGCAGGCAGGAGGACTTGCCCGAGCCGGATGCGCCGACGAGGAAGACGAACTCGCCCCGCTGCACTTCGAAGTCCACCTTGGAGAGGGCGGGTTTCTGGGTGCCGCGGTAGCGCTTGGTGACGTTCTCGAAGCGGATCATGGCTCAACGAGCCTATGCGGGTCCTCGCCGCCTGATGCCGAGCGACACCCGCTGCGCGCCAGTCTGCTCAGTCCTCGTCCTTGCGCTTGCGCCAGCGGATGCCGGCCGAGATGAAGCCGTCCAGGTCGCCGTCGAAGACCGACTGCGGGTTTCCGGACTCGTGCCCGGTGCGCAGGTCCTTGACGAGCTGCTGACCGTAGAGGAAGTAGGAGCGCATCTGGTCGCCCCAGCTCGCGGTGATCGTGCCCGCGAGCTCCTTCTTCTTCGCCGCCTCCTCCTCGCGCTGCAGCAGCAGCAGCCGGTTCTGCAGCACCCGCATCGCGGCAGCACGGTTCTGGATCTGCGACTTCTCGTTCTGCATCGACACGACCAGGCCCGTGGGCAGGTGCGTGAGCCGCACCGCCGAGTCCGTCGTGTTCACCGACTGCCCGCCGGGACCGGAGGAGCGGAAGACATCGACCCGGATGTCCGTCTCGGGGATCTCGACCTCGGTCGCCTCTTCCATGAGCGGGATGACCTCGACCGCCGCGAAAGAAGTCTGGCGCTTGTCGGCCGAGCCGAAGGGGCTGATGCGGGCGAGGCGATGGGTGCCTGCCTCGACGCTCAGCGTGCCGAAGGCGTAGGGGGCGTCCACCTCGAAGGTCGCCGACTTGATCCCGGCTCCTTCCGCGTAGGACGTGTCCATGACCGTCACCGGAAACTTGTGCCGTTCGGCCCAGCGCAGGTACATCCGCATCAGCATCTCGGCGAAGTCGGTCGCGTCGTCGCCGCCGGCGCCCGAGCGGATCGTGACGATCGCGGAGCGGTCATCGTACTCGCCGTCCAGCAGCGTCTGCACCTCGAGCTGTCCGATGACATCCGTGAGCGAGGCCAGCTCCGCCCGCGCCTCCGCCGCCGCCTCCGCATCCTCCATCTCGACCGCCAGCGATACGAGCACCTCGAGGTCGTCGAGCCGTCTACCGATCCCCTCGACCCGGGCCAGTTCGGTCTGCCGGTGGCTGAGGGCGCTGGTGACCTTCTGCGCGTTGACCGTGTCATCCCACAGATCGGGAGCGCCGGCCGCCTCGCTCAGTCGCGCGATCTCGGCGCGCAGCCCCTCGACGTCGGCGACCTCGCGGATGTCACCGTAGGTCTGACGGAGGGATGCGATTTCAGCAGTGAGGTCTAGATCGAGCATGGCACTCCAGCCTAACGCGCCCGCGCCCGGCCCCTGACCGGTGCATGCCAGAACAGGCAAACACGTCAGAACAGGCGGATCCAGCCACACTCTGCCCTGTCCCCGCGTGTCTGCCTGTCCCCGCGTGTCTGCCTGTTTCGGCGTGATGCACCAAGCCCGCGCAGCCCAGCGACATCGAAGCGATAGCGTGGGAGCATGGCCTCGACCGCGGGAACCGTGCTCCGTCAGTTCGGTCCCATGGTGTACGCGCCCACGCTGCTGTTCTCGCTGGGCGAGGGGGCGGTGATCCCGCTCATCCCCGTGATCGCCGCGAAGATGGGGGCGAGCCTCGCGCTGGCAGCGCTCGTCACAGCGGCGCTCGTCGTCGGGCAGCTCTGCGGCAATGTCCCGGCAGGCTGGGCGGTGGCACGGATCGGCGAACGGGTGACGATGATCGTCTCGGGATCCGTCTCGCTGCTGGCGGGGATCGCCCTGCTCGTCGCTCCGACGCTCGTGGCGCTCGCCATCTCCGTCTTCGTGCTCGGCTTCTGCGCGGCGGCCTTCGCCCTTGCCCGCCACGCCTTCATGACCACCCGGGTTCCGCTGGCGGTGCGCGCCCGCTCGCTGTCGCTGCTGGGCGGCACGTTCCGCCTCGGCATCTTCGTCGGGCCTTTCGTCGCGGCGGCGCTGCTGCACCTGTTCGGCGACGAGCACGCGGCGATCTGGTTCCTTCTCGCGTGCCTTGTCGCGATGATCGTGCTCGTGACCTTCGGCCCGGATCCCGAGAACGCCCACCCGATCACGCAGGCGGACGCCGCCTCGCTCCTGTCCGAGGACAGCGGCGAGCCCGTCACCGGCTCGATCCCCGCCCGCAACCGCATCGGCGTCTTCCGCACCATGTGGCGGCACCGCGGCGTGCTCGCGCGGCTGGGCCTAGCCGCCGCGTCGATGTCGGCCGTGCGCTCGGCGCGCCAGGTGGTGCTGCCGCTGTGGGGTCTCTCGCTGGGCCTGGACGCGCCGACCATCGCGCTCGTCGTCGGCGTCTCGGGCGCGATCGACTTCGCCCTGTTCTACGCCAGCGGCCAGGTGATGGACCGCTTCGGGCGGCTCTGGGCGGCCATGCCGGCGATGCTCCTGATGGGCGGCGGCTTCCTCGCGCTCGCCTTCACCCACGACGGAGATGCCGCGATCCTCTGGTACGGGATGCTCGCGGCGGTGCTCGGCGTCGGCAACGGCCTGTCCAGCGGCATCCTGATGACCCTGGGTGCGGACACGGCTCCGCAGAAGGAGCCGGCACCTTACCTCGGCTCCTGGCGCACACTGGCGGATGCCGGCGGGGCGGGGGCACCCTTGCTGCTCTCCGGTGTGACTGCGGCGGCATCCCTGTCGATCGCGACGGGCGTCATGGGCGTGATCGGGCTGCTGGGAGCGTGGGCGTTCCTGGTCTGGATCCCGCGATTCGTTCCGCGCACCTGAGCCCGCGAGCGCTCTGCCCGACGGTCCCCTCGCACCGCTGTGCTGTGAGTGGTCTCATGGATGCACGTTCTCGGTCCTCTCCGCGTGAGTCTCATGGACCACTCGGGGTCGGGCGAAGGCCGGCATGAGAGTATGTGCGCTATGGACACGCATGAGGTGCTCAACCAGCCGCCGCCGCGCGCCGGGATCGACGAGTACGGCAGCAACGCCGCGCTCGTCGAGGGCGTCGCGCGCTACGACGCCGGCTGGGCGCACGAGAAGCTGCACGCGATCGGGCAGCGAGTCGCCAGCGAGGAGTTCCAGCGGGATGCCATGGCCGCGAACACCCGCGAGCCCGTGCTGCACACGCACGACCGGTACGGCAACCGCATCGACGAGGTCCACTACGACGACTCGTACCATCGCGTGATCCGAGCGGCCGTCGCCGACGGTGCGCACACGTCGGCCTATGCCGATCCCCGGCCCGGCGCGAACGTCGCGCGCGCCGCCGTGTTCATGCTCTACGCCCAGGTCGAGCCGGGCCACGCCTGCCCGGTGTCGATGACGCACTCTGTGGTGCCGGTGCTGCAGCAGCATCCGGATGCCGCAGCCGGATGGCTCCCCCGCGTGCTCAGCACCGAGTACGACCCCGCGCTGCGCGCGGAAAAGACCGGGGCCTTGTTCGGCATGGCGATGACCGAGAAGCAGGGCGGTTCGGACGTGCGGGCGAACACGAGCGTCGCGAAGTCCCTCGGCGGGGGGCGCTATGCGATCACCGGGCACAAGTGGTTCTGCTCGGCACCGATGTCGGACGCCTTCCTCGTGCTCGCCCAGACACCCGGGGGCCTGAGCTGCTTCCTGCTGCCGCGACTGCGGAGCGACGGCGAGCGCAACGCCATCCGGATCCAGCGCCTCAAGGACAAGCTCGGCAACCGCGCGAACGCCTCGAGCGAAGTGGAGTACGAGAGCGCCGAGGCGGTGCTCCTCGGCGAGGAAGGGCGGGGCGTGCGCACGATCATCGACATGGTCGCGCGCACGCGCCTGGACTGCATCTACGGCTCCACGGCCGGGATGCGTCAGGCCGTCGCCGAGGCCGCCTGGCACGCGCGACACCGCACCGCCTTCGGCGCGCTGCTGGTCGACCAGCCCGCGATGACGAGCGTCCTTGCGGATCTGCAGCTCGAGGCAGAGGCCGCGACCGCCACGGCGCTGCGGCTCGCCCGCGCCCACGACGAGGATGCCTCGGATGCCGACCGTGCCTTCGCGCGATTGGGCACGGCGGTGGCGAAGTACTGGATCTGCAAACGCGGACCCGGCCACGCCTACGAAGCCCTGGAGTGCCTCGGCGGCAATGGCTACACCGAGGCGTTCCCGCTCGCGATGCGCTACCGCGAACAGCCCGTGATGGCGGTGTGGGAGGGCTCGGGCAACGTGATCGCCCTCGATGTGCTGCGCGCGCTGCAGCGCGAGCCCGAGGCGCTCGCCGCCTTCGAAGCGGAGGTCGGAAAGTTGAACGGCAGCGACCGACGCTTCGATGCGCATTGGCATCGAACGCGAGACCTCACAACCACAACGGACCCCGCCCGAGCACGCGAGCTGACGGCATCCCTCGCTCTCAGCCTGCAAGCCGCCCTGCTGCTGCAGCACGCACCGACAGCGGTCGCAGAAGCCTTCATCGCAACGCGCCTGGCTGGCTCATGGTCCGCGGGCGGCCTCTACGGGGGCCTCCCCGCGGGTACGGATGTCGCGGCGATCGCGGCGCGCGCCTGACCTCAGACCACCGCGCGCAGGCGTGCTCCCGGCCCCGGGATAGAAGAGGCCTCTCGCGCCGGCACCGCGTGCCCCTCGGCGCATTCGACGATGACTCGCAGCGGGGCGCCACAGTCGCGGTGGATGACCTTGATTGCCGGCCCTGCGGCGTCAGCGCGGTACTTGTCGCCCCACTGCAGAAGAGCGATCATAACCGGATAGAGTTCCAGTCCCTTCTCGGTGAGCCGGTATTCGTGGCGAGTGCGCGCACCCGTCTCCCGGTAGGGCACGGCGGCGAGCACGCCCTGGTGGACGAGCGTGCGCAGGCGCGCGGAGAGCACGGCATCCGACATCCCGGTGTGATCGCGAATCTGATCGAAGCGGCGCACTCCGTTGAAAGCCTCGCGCAGCACGAGGATCGTCCATTTCTCACCGATCACCTCGAGCGTGCGCTGCACTGAGCAGTTGCCTGTGTCGTAGTCGAGCCATTCCATCGATCGCTCCCCTTGTTGTTTGACGTATGCGCCTTCCTCGGCTAACTTCATTTTACATAGTTAGATATCAGATTGCACGAGATCGGATGAGGATGACCGCCACCCCCACGACGACGCGAGAGACCACGATTCGCTGGGAGGATCCACAGACCGCCCTCGCACAGCTGCCGCAGCTTCCGGGCATCCAGTACCTGCGCAAGATGATGAACGGGGAACTGCCCGGCCCGCCGATCGCCTCGCATATGAACATGCGCCCGACCATGGTCGAAGAGGGAAAGGTCACCTTCGAGTGCCACCCCGACGAGTCGCACTTCAATCCACTCGGCACCGTGCACGGCGGTGTGATGTGCACTCTTCTCGACTCTGTCGTCGGCTGTGCCGCACATACGCTCCTTCCGGTGGGCATCGGATACACCTCGATCGAGCTGAAGGTGAACTACCTGCGTCCCGTGCAGCCGACCAGCGCGCCGCTGACCGCGGTCGGACGCGTCGTCAAGGGAGGGCAACGCATAAGCTTCGCCGAGGGCGAGGTGATCGATGCCGCCGGCAAAGTCGTCGCGACGGCATCCGGTTCGCTTCTCATCTTCCCCGTCAGTGGCTGAGGCATGGACGAAAGGCACGCTGAGACACGGGTCTTCCGCGAGAAAAGGGGTAAGGAGCGAGAACGCTCATCTCGAGACCATGCCTCCCGTATGCCGGATACGTAAACCCCTTCCGCGCTTCTTCAATCAGCCGTCCAGGCCAAGGTCGGCCTTCAGCGCATCGTGGGAAACCGTCTCCCGTTGCCCCTTCCGATACGCCTCGACGTCGCGCAGAATCGAGTACTCCCACTCGATCCGGTCGATCTCGCGTTCGATCATCTGGTTGATGTAAAAACTCTGCGATCTGCCGGTCTGCTCGGCCAGCCGCTTGATGCGCGACTCGAGATCGCCCTTGAGGCGAACAGTCGTCGGCATCGCGATTCCCTCTCGAATAGTTGTATTCATTGTTATCCCTTCCTCTCGTTGTCAGCATCTGAACGCGCGAAGCGTTGGCTAGCGGAACGCCGTGCGCGCTCGCGCGGTCGCCTCGAGAGCAACGCCCTCGGGCACGAAGGGCGAGAACAGGGGCGGATGCCAGACGGCGGCGACCGTCGCCTCGACCGAGACGCCGTCGGGCGTGTGCGCGGCGACGAGCACCGCACCCGAACCCATCGCCGCGACGATCGACTCGGCCTTGATGAGGATCGCCGCGTCATCGAGCTCTGCGCGCAGGCCGCCGGAACCCAGCGACACCGTGAATCCGTCCGTACCCGCGAGCGCCGCGGCATCGGCCAGGGCATCCAAGCGCTTCTGCGCGATGTGCAGATCGGTCGCACACACGCAGACGAAGATCACCGCCAGCGCCAGCAGCGCGTAGCCGAGGATGAGCGGCAGCGTGCTGCCCTCCTCGTCGCGGATGTCGCGCATCAGTCGCCCCATAGTCCCGACACCTTCTGGATGGCCTCGGCTCTGATCGGGATCGTGGCGAGGGTGTCGAGCCCCAGGATCGGGGGCATGAAGGGCAGGGTCACCCGGCTCGTCACGGTCACCCGCAGGGTCGCGCCCGGGGCAGGGCACTTCGCGGTCGAGCAGCTCATCGTGATCGAGACGCCATCCCGCGGCATCCTGTACTCCCGCATGACGGAGGTCAGGATCGCGTCCGCCCGGGTCCGCGCCGCCGCAGCATTCGGGGCTTGCGCGATGGCGCGCGCCGTGTGCCGGGCTGCAGCCTCGGCACCGAGCGTCTGCTGCTGCACGGCACCGAGCGCGAGGATGAGGTAGACCAGCGGTACGAGCAGGATCACGCCCACCCCGATGAACTCGAGCGGGGCAGAGCCCCGCTCGCTCTCAGCCGAAGGACTCTTGCGGCGCATGCGCGCTCACCTCCAGGGTTCCCGGGATGCCGATCAGGCCGAGCACGGGCAGGGGCGCACGCACGCGCACCTCGACGGTGGGGTGGCCGAGCGCGTTCGAGGTGCGCACGGTCACGTCCTGGGCGAAGGCCGTGCCGATCGCCCGCGAGATGACCAGCCGCGTGCGCTCGGCACCCTCGGCGAGCGTCGTGTCGGCCAGGGCACCGTGGTGCGCCCCCTCGACGGCCGCATCGTGCAGGACGTTTCGCACATAGACGCCGACTCCGAACTGGATCACCGCGAGAGTGAGCGCGGTCAGGAGCGCCCCGACGAGAATGAAGTCGACGACGCTCGATCCGCTCTCGTCGCCGAGCCCACGCAGACGGCGCATCTCAGGGCCCGGTGACCGACCGCAGTGCCTGCTCGAAGATGCCGACGAGCGCAGGCCCGGCGACCGCCCAGATCACGACGACGAGACCAGCGGTCATCAGCGTGATGAGGATCCAACCGGGGACATCCCCGGTCTCGTCACGGGCGAGAGCGCGGAAGGTTGAGCGAATCCGATTGCGGTTGTGCATGATGGTCCTTTCATTGGGGGTCGTGGGTCAAGGCAGTCCTGCCTGGAACAGGAAGAGGCCGGGGAAGACGGCAAAGATCACCGACAGCGGCAGGATGAAGAAGACGAGCGGGAGCATCATGGCGATCTCTTTGCGGCCGGCCTGCTCGATGAGCACGCGCTTGGCCTCCTCGCGCGCATCGCTCGCCTGCGACTGCAGCACGCCGGCCAGCGGTGCCCCGCGCTCGAGCGCGGCGACGATCTGATCGACCGCGCGGCCGACCGGCGGCGACTGGAGTCGCGTCGACATGTCGATGAGCGCGTCGGCGAGCGATGATCCCGTGCTCACCGCCAGCACGACCCGGCCGAACTCCCCGGTCAGCTCTCCCGAGCCGAGGGATGCCACCCGGCGCAGGGTGTCCAGCAGACTCTCCCCGGCGGCCAGGCACAGGCCCAAGAACTCCAGGGTCGTCGGCAGCTCTTCGCCGAGGCGTGCCAGCCGAGCACGAGCGCGGGCGGTCAGCCGCATGTCGACGAGGATGACGGCACCGATGCCGGTGAGAACGGGGAGCAGAACGGTCGGAACGCTCAGCCGCCCGGCCAGCGCGATGACCACGACCGCGATGGCACCGAGGGCGATTCCGGCGACCGCGGCACCGAGCTGGCGGGCGCGAAAGCGCGCCGCATCCGGATCTTCGCCTGCCTGACCGAGCCGGAGCACGAGCGCCGACTCGCCGCCGAGGATCCGTCCCAGCAGCGATCGCAGGCGATCCGCGAACGACGAAGCACGCGCGGGAAGCACCCCGACAGCGGGAAGGATGCCGGGCGGAAGCGCCTGGTCGGCCACGACGTGACGCACATAGGGGGCGATTCGCACGCTCAGCGACGCGGTCCGCCACCGCGGCAGGGCCACCAGCATCAGCAGCACGCCTCCGGCGAAGGCCCCGCCCAGCACGACGGCCATTGCGACGTCGCTCAGCGTCGTCATCCGAACCACCGCCGGGGCTCGGGGAGCCGCCCGATACGCACCATGAGGCGAAAGGCCACGACCGACACGGCCGCTCCCACGACGATCACGAGAAAGCCCGCCGGAGTGGCGTAGGCAAGGGCGCCCTCGGGCCTGGACACGAGCAGGCCCAGGATCACCCACGGCGCGACGACGCCCAGTACCGCCGCGCCGCGGATCCACGACTGCCGCGCCTCGACCTCGGCGCGCAGGATCGCTTCGCCTCGCACCGACTGCGACAGCGCGCGCAGCACCGTCGTGAGCTCGGTGCCGCCGACCTGCCGCGCCATGCGCAGCGTCTCGATGATGCGGTCGGCGACGGGGTCGGCGAGCGTGGGCTTGAGCCGGTCGAGGGCCTGCTCGAAGCGGCCGGTCGCGTGCACGTCCCGTGCGAAGGCGGCGAAGGCGGGGCGCACCATGGGCGGGGCGGATGCCGCGAGGCTCGAGACCGCATCCGGCAGCGACATCCCGACCCGGATCGAGGCGATCAGCAGATCGCAGACGTCGGGCCAGAGCTGGCGGCGGAGCCTGCGCAGTCGCAGCCGCCTGCCGCGCAGATACACGACCGGCGCCCACCCCGCCACGAGCGCCGCGAGCACGGCGAGTGCGGCGAGCTGGGTGAACAACCAGACCAGGGCGCTCGCGAACAGGGCTGCGGCGAGCATCGTTGCGGGGATCACCCGGGGTGAGAGGGCGGCGTACCCTGCCTCCTCGGTCAGTCGCTCAAGCGCCCCGGCCTTCCGCTCGCGCGGGGTCCTCCGGCCCGCCGGCCACAGCCATGGGGAAGCCACGAGCAGCAGTCCCGCGGCGAGCATCGCACCCAGCAGCAGCGTCATCCGGTCACGCTCCGAGCCAGCGCCGGGGTGGCCGCACGGTAGACGGGACGGGTGAGGATGCGGCCCTCCACCACCTCGCCCGTGGGGGCGAGCACCTCCTCGACGCGGCGGGTGCCTGCGGCATCCCGTGCGCAGTGCACGACCAGAGACACCGCAGCGGCGATCGCCGGGGCGATGAAGGAGCGATCGATGTTGCGCCCGGCCAGCAGCGGCAGCATCGAGAGCTTGTCGAGCGCCTCGGCGGCAGAGTTCGCGTGGATCGTCGCGGCGGCGGGTACCCCGGTGTTCAGGGCGAGCACGAGATCGAGCGCCTCGGCGTCGCGCACCTCACCGATGACGAGGCGGTCCGGACGCATCCGGAGCGCCTCTTTCACCAGGCGGCGCAGGGTGATCTCACCGGTGCCCTCGAGGCTCGCCTGACGACCCTGCAACGCCACGAGGTCGGGGGCGTCCACGGCCAGCTCGAAGGTCTCCTCCGCGGTGACGATGCGCTGCTTCTGGGCGCAGCTGGCCAGAAGCGCGCCCAGCATCGTGGTCTTGCCCGCATGCGTCGCCCCCGAGACCAGCACGCTCTGGCCCGCCGCCATCGCCGCCTCGAGCCTCGCGGCCACCTCCGGGGGCACCGTCCCCTGTGCCACGAGCGCATCGAGTGTGCGGTACTGGGGCAGGAACTTCCTGATGTTGACTGCCCACGAACCACGCACGACATCGGCGATCGCGACGTGCAGACGCGACCCGTCGGGAAGGGACGCATCGACGAAGGGCTGGCTGATGTCGACCCGTCGCCCCGAGGACTGCAGCATCCTCTCGACGAGGTCGCGCAGCACCGCATCCGTCAACCGCACTCCGGTGGGCTCGCTCACCCCGCCCCGGGCGACGAACACCCGATCGGGTCCGTTGATCCAGATCTCCTCGACCCCGGGATCGTCCAGCAGCGGCTGCAGCGGGCCGAAGCCGCTCACCGCGGCGAGCACCTCGCGCACGCACCGCGCTTCGTCGTCGATCACCGCACCGCCCTGCGCGAGGGCGAGGTCATTGTGGCGGCGCACCTCGGCCTGGGCGATGCGCAGCGCCTCGTCGGGCGAACGGCCGGGGTCGATCTGCTCGGCGCGCAGGCGATGGCGCACCCGCTCGGTCACGAGGAGGTCTGCGTGGATCACCCGAGCATCGTGACAGACCCCGCGACACCGCCGCCGAAGTTATCCACAGGATGCGCGGAGACCCGGTGGAATGCCCGGAAAAAGAAGGCAAAAGACAGTCCCCCATAACTGGGGGGAAGAGATAGCATGAGCCTGTCGATACTCTGGCAGCAGCGGCTCTCGGGTGGACCGCGCTATAGCACTATGACTCTAAGGCGGGGAAATGAGTTCCAAGGCAGCGGCAAAACCTGAGAAGACCTCGGGCCTGCTCAACTGGATCGAGCGCGTCGGCAACGCCGTGCCGAACCCGACGATGATCTTCGTCTATCTCATCATGCTCGTCGCGGTCGTCTCGGCGATCATGGCGTGGATCGGGGTGAGCGTCACCGACGAGGTCGTGATCCCTATCCCGCATGACGAGTTCGCGCGGCTCAACGAGCTCATGGGCGGGGGCTGGACGATCTACGACAGCGTGACCGGGAACCCCGCCGTGATACCGGACTACATCCTCTCGGAGGAGACATTCCCGGTCCGGAGCCTGTTGACGGTCGAGGGCATCCGCTTCTTCTTCAGCTCCTTCGTCAACAACTTCGCCGGCTTCAGCGTCGTCGCCGTCGTGCTCATCGCGATGGCCGGTGTCGGCGTCGCCGAGGTCGCCGGCCTCATGGGTGCCCTCATCCGCAAGATGGTCAAGGTCGCCCCTCCCAAGCTCCTCGCGGTCATCCTGATCTTCGTCGGCGTGCTCTCCTCGGTCGCCACCGACGCCGGCTACCTGATCCTGGTCCCCCTGGCCGCGGTCGCGTTCAAGACCGTGGGCAGGCATCCCCTGGCGGGAATGGCGGCGGCCTTCGCCGGCGTCGGCGCGGCCTTCGGCGCGAACCTGCTCATCACGCCGTCGGACAGCATGCTCACCGAGATCACCAACGAGGTGCTCACCCAGAAGAACATGGGCACCATCGAAGTCACCCACAACTTCTACTTCGGCATCGTGTCCTCGTTCGTGCTGACCGCGGTCGTGCTGCTGGTGACGATCTTCCTCACCGAGAAGCGGCTCGGCACCTGGGACCGCACGCACGGCAGCTACACCGATCCCGACGAAGAGATCGATCACACCGCCGAGGGACGCGGGCTGAAGTTCGCGGGCTGGTTCCTGCTGGGCTACCTCGCCCTGATCCTGCTGATCACCCTGCCTCCGGGCGCGCCGCTGCGCGACCCCGTGTCAGGCGCGATCATCGGCACGACCCCCTTCATGGCGAGCCTGGTGTTCATCATCTCGTTCGCGTTCCTGGTCTGCGGCATCGGCTACGGCATCGGAGCCAAGACCATGATCGGCAGCGACGCCACGGTCGGCGCGATGGCGAAGACCTTCGGGACCCTCGGCGGGCTGCTGGTGATGTTCCTGATGATCGCCCAGTTCATCGCGGTGTTCAACTGGACGAACCTTCCCACCGTCGCCGCCGTCAGCGCCGCGCAACTGCTGGAGCAGGCAAGCGTGCCCGGCATCGTGCTGCTGATCGTCTTCATCGTCGTGATCGTCGTGCTCGACATCATCCTGCCCGGCCTCGTGCCCAAGTGGGTGATCTTCGCGCCAGTGTTCATCCCGATCTTCTATCAGATCGGCATCGCACCGCAGACGCTGCTCGCGGCGTACCGCGTGGGCGACTCGCCGATGAACATCGTCACCCCGCTCATGGTCTACCTGCCCTTCATGGTGACCGTGGCCCAGCGGTACAAGAAGGATGCGGGAATCGGCACCGTGATAGCGCTGATGCTGCCGTACACCGTCGCCGTGCTCGTCGTCTGGACGGCACTGTTCGCGGCGTGGTTCCTGCTCGGCATCCCCTGGGGTCCGGGCTCGCCCGTAGGCCTCTGACCTGATGCACCCGAACGAAAGGATCGTGCCGTGAGCACCTTCGACGTCGCCCCCTCCCTGAAAGCCGAGATCGACGTCCGCGTCGTCTCGCTGAACGACACCGTCGACGCCGAGGCGCTCGCGGTGCCGGTCACCAGCGACGGGGCGGTGCCCGAGATCCTCGGGATCGACCTCGCCGCGCTCGAGAAGGCCGGGTTCACTCCCAAGGTCGGCCAGGCGATCGCCTTCCCCTCCTCGAACGCGCCCGTGCTGGTCGCCGTCGGCGTCGGCACGGTCGCAGAACTGTGCACCAAGACGATCCGGGATGCCGCAGCAGCCTTCGCCCGCGCCGTTCCGAAGGACGCGAAGCTCGCCACGCGGGTTCCCGACACCGAGAAGCTTCCCGCCGACGCCGCCGCGGCCGCGATCGTGGAGGGGATCCTGCTCGCCCGCTACCGCTTCTCGATGCAGAGCGAGCCCAAGGGGCCTGCGGCCGTCACCTCGATCGTGCTCGTCGCGCCCGAGGGCAAGGAGGACGCGGTCACCGCCGGTGCCGCGCGAGGTCTTGCGACGGCCCGTGCAGCATCCCTGGGCCGCGACCTCGCCGCCTGCCCCGCCGGGCTCCTGACCGCCACGCGGCTGGGCGAGCTCGCGATCGAGCTCGCCGGGCCTTCGGGCCTGACCGCGGAGGTCTACGACAAGGCCGCGGTCACCAAGATGGGCCTGGGCGGCCTGCTCGGCGTGAACAAGGGCTCCGTCGAGGAGCCGCGCATGATCGTGCTCAAGTACGTCCCGAAGGGCAAGCCCACCGGGCACCTCGCCCTGGTCGGCAAGGGCATCATGTACGACTCGGGCGGCATCAACCTCAAGCCCGGCGACCTCTCGCACTCGCAGATGAAGAACGACATGACCGGTGCGGGAGACATCTTCGCCGCGATGACGGTCCTGTCAGAGCTCGGTGCCACGGCATCCGTCACCGGTTACCTGATGTGCACCGACAACATGCCCTCAGGTTCGGCGATGCAGCTCGGCGACGTCCTCGTCACCCGCGGCGGCAAGACCGTCGAAGTGCTCAACACCGATGCCGAGGGGCGCCTGGTGATGTCCGACGCCCTCGTGCTCGCGGTGGAAGAGGGCGTCGACGCCATCCTCGACATCGCAACCCTGACCGGGGCGGCCCTGCGCACCTTCGGCGAGGATGTCGCGGCATTCATGGGCAACTCGGACGAGTTCGCAGCCCAGGTCAGCGCCGCCGCCGACACGGTCGACGAGCCGGTGTGGCGCCTGCCGCTCGTGCCCGCGTACCGCGCGGAGCTGGACTCCGACATCGCCGACATCAAGAACCTCGGCGGCCCGAACGCGGGCTCGATCACGGCGGGGCTCTTCCTGCAGGAGTTCGTCGCCGGCACCCCGTGGGCGCATGTCGACATCGCCGGCACCGCGCAGTCCTCGTCGGCTCGGCGCTGGATCAACCGGGGACCGACCGCCTTCGGCGTGCGGCTGCTCATCCAGCTGGCGCTGGACTTCCAGCCCCCGGCGCGCGGGTAGCGGTTCACGCGGCCGGACGCAGATATGGATCGCCACGTCTCGACGGGAGCGCTGCCCGACCCCGCGGACGTGGCAACCGTGCTGGACGGCGCGCATGATCGCTATGCGACGGTGGGCGAAGGCCAGCTCTCGACGGTGTACCCCGCGCTCACCCGCGCCGATCCCGCCCACTTCGGCCTCGCTCTCGCGGGGGTCAGCGGCGCGGTCTACGAGGCCGGCGATGCGCGAGTGCCGTTCACGATCATGAGCGTCGCCAAGCCCTTCGTCTTCGCGCTGGTCTGCGACCATGTGGGCGTGGATCGCGTGCGGGAGCTCGTAGGGGTGGATGCCACCGGGCTCCCCTTCAACTCCGCTCACGCCGTCGAGCGCAGCAGGCAGGGGCGGACGAACCCGATGGTGAATGCCGGGGCGATCGCGACCACGAGCCTGATCCCCGGGTCTTCAGGGGATGGGCGGTGGGAAACCCTTGCAGAAGGGCTGGGGCGGTTCGCCGGGCACCAGCTGGCCCTCGACGAGGAGGTGCTGGACTCCGCTCGCGCGACGAACGTGCGCAACCGCGCGCTGTCGCTGCTGCTCGCGGGGGCGGAGGCGATCGCCGGCGACCCGCTCGAGGCGACCGAGCTGTATACGCGGCAGAGCTGCCTGAGCGTGACCGCGGTCGACCTCGCCGTGATGGGGGCGACGCTCGCCGACGGCGGCGTGAACCCGGTCACCGGGCAGCGGGTGGTGAGCGCGGATGCCGCCCGGGCGAGCCTCGCGGTCATGACGATCGCCGGGCTCTATGAGACCTCGGGATCGTGGCTGATGGATGTGGGCCTGCCCGGCAAGAGCGGCATCGCGGGCGGGATCGTGACCGTCTCGCCGGGCAAGGGCGCGCTCGGCACCTTCTCGCCGCTCATCGACGCCGAGGGCAACAGCGTGCGGGGGCAGCTGGCCGCCCGGGCGATCTCGGAGCAGCTCGGCCTGGATATCCTCGCCTCGCAGCCCTACGCGGGGTCCTGAGCCGCACCGAGGTTCGTCCCGGCCTTCTGGCTAGACTGGAAGGCACGCGGGAGTGGTGAAACTGGCAGACACGCAGGATTTAGGTTCCTGTGCTTTCGAGCGTGCGGGTTCAAGTCCCGCCTCCCGCACTCCGCCCGCTGCCCCGCTCGGCCGCACTCTTCACGCCAGAAGCACCCCGACCGCACAGGCGACCACGAGACCCGTCGCCATCACCGGGATCCCGAAGCGCGAGAACTCACCCCTGCCGTATCCGATCGGCTCGATGACCATGACGTTGGTCTGATGCGCGAAGGGGTTGAGGAATGTGAGCGAGATGCAGGTGCCGATGAGTGCGAGCAGGGTCACCGGGTTCATGCCGACCTCGGCCGCGACCATGAGGGCCACGGGGGTCAGAATGGATGCCGCTGCTGCATTCGAGATCACGTTGGTCAGCAGGGCGGTAACCACCCCGAAGACCACGACGACGAGCATCGCGTTTCCGGCGGCGATCGTCCGGATGCCGGTGGCGAGCAGATCCGCGAGTCCGCTGCTCAGCACGATCGCACCGAGGCCGACGGACCCCGCGAGGATGCCGAGCACGTTCCAGTCCAGTCCCCGGACCGCTGAGCGCGGGGTCAGCACGCCGGTCAGCACCATCAGGATGGCACCGCCGACCGAGGTCAGCTCGATGGGGGCGAGCCCGAACGAGGGCGGGATGACCACGGCCGCGAGAATCAGCAGCGCCTTCCAGGTCCTCCCCGGCTGCGGGGCACGAGAGGTCGCCTGCTGCCAGAGCGCGACGTACTCATTGCGTGCCACCGCCTCGGCCTCTGGTGCGGACACGTAGCAGGTGGCTCCGGGGATCAGCCTGGTCCGGTGCAGCGACACCGGGGTCCTCGCGGCGATCACCTCGACATCGCTGTCAGCCTCGAGGTCGCTGAGCGTGCCGTGCTCACCGGTGTTCATCGAGACCACGAACAGCCGCTGCGGCTTCAGGCCGAACAGCGGGCTCGCCCACAGCGCCCGGATGCCGATCTCGGTGGCGTGGAACACCAGCTTGTCGCCCATCCGGATCACCGTCGCCGGTTCCAGGTCCTCGCCGTCGCGTCGCACGCCGACCAGCCGGTAGTCGTGTGCGACCGCGAGGCCCAGCTGCGCGGCCGTGCGACCGATGGACAGCGCGTGCTCACGGATCGGCAGCTCCACCCGCCAGTCCAGAGTCGGCGAGTCCACGGCACGGGATTTGCGCAGCATGCGCGGTGCCGTCACGGCGATCACCACCGCGCCGATGATTGCCACCGGGAGCGCGATCGGCGCGAAGGAGAGCATCCCCATCTCCACGCCGCTGTCTTTGGCGATCCCCGAGATCAACAGGTTCGAGCTCGTGCCGATCAGGGTGATGGATCCCGCGAGCGTCGTCAGGTGCGCGATGGGAAGCATGAGCTCCCGCGCCGGGATCCCCCGCGTCTGCTCGAGCTGCTTGCTCGCGGGGATCAGCATGGCCACGATCGGCGTGGTGTTGATCAGGCCCGATGCGGCGCCGACCGGCAGCATGAGCCTGCGGAAGGCCTGTCCGGCACTCGTCACGGACGAAAGCAGCGCCCCGGTCGCCCGCGAGACGACACCCGTCTGCACGACCCCCTTCGCGATGACCAGCATCGCGGCAACCGTGATGACGCCGCCGTTGCTGAGACCCGCGAACAGCTCGCGCGGGGACGCGATGCCCAGCAGGCCCGCAATCACGATCGCGCTGCCGAGGGCGAGCACCGGACGCATCCAGCCCGCGGTCATCACGACCAGTGTCGCGGTCACCAGAACCGCAGCGATGATGATCATGAGCCGCTCCCGAGGCGTACGGCGACGGAGTCGTGGCGCACGTCACCACGGCCTCATTTCGCCTCGATCATCTCACGCCGGGGGCGGTATCCGCACGGTCGATGCTCACGGAGCCTCCATATACACTGGAACCCGACCGGCCCCTACCGACAGGCCCCCATGCACCCCACCGCACTGATCCCGTGGCTCGACCCGCAGGTCATCATCGAGGCTGCCGGGCCCTGGGCACTGGCCGTGGTCTGCTTCATCGTCTTCGCCGAAACGGGTCTGCTCGTCGGCTTCCTGCTGCCGGGCGACACGCTCCTTGTCATCTCGGGTCTGCTCTCGAACCCCCTTGTCGCCCCTCCTAACGGCGTGTTCGGCGTCAGCGTGTGGTGGGTGGCGATGCTCATCGGCATATCGGCCTTCCTCGGCGGCGAGGTCGGCTACCTCATCGGCTACAAGGGAGGCCCCGCCGTCTTCGAACGCAAGGAGTCGGGCGTCTTCAGCATCGAGAACGTGCGCCGCACCAACGCCTTCTTCGAGCGCTTCGGCGGCATCACGATCATCCTCGCCCGCTTCGTGCCGATCGTGCGCACCTTCGCGCCGGTGGCCGCGGGCGTCGGCAAGATGAACCGGCGTCGCTACACTTTCTACAACTTCGTCGGCGCGGTGCTCTGGGGGTTCGGGCTGACCATGTTCGGATACCTGATCAGCTACATCCCGCCGGTGGCCTGGTTCGTCTCGGAGTTCATCGACCTGATCCTGCTCGTCGCTGTGGGCGGTACGGCGCTCGTCACCCTCGTCCACTTCCTCCAGCAGCGGCGCAAGGCCAAGCGCGCGCTCGCGGCGGGAGGGGAGAATGAAACAGACGCAAAGAAGGCGCGTGCACTCGTGCTGGATGCCGAGGTCTTCGACCGCGCCCCCGACATCGACGGCGATGGCGTGCCCGAATGGGGTTCGGGGCACGATCGCTGAGCCTCAGGCGGTCGTGACGGGATCCTTCCCCCGCACGCGTCCGTACCAGATCACGAGGGCTGCGATCCCGGCGACGACCGCGGCGATTGCCACGACGTAGGCGGCGACCCCCCAATATCCTCCGGGTACCAGGTGCGGGTCGAGGAAGGGATAGGGATACCACCACGGCATGCCCGTGGCGGGGTGCGTCGTCAGCGGTCCGCGCACAAGGGTGTAGATCACCCAGACGATCGGGTAGGCCACGACGATGAGGATCGCGCTCCATGCCAGGCGACGCCGGCGCGGCGCGAAGAACAGGTCGACAGCCAGATACAGCGGGGCGATGACGTGCAGCACCTCGTTCGACCACGGCAGCGTCACGCCCTGCGGCAGCTCGATCCCGCGCAACAGCACGTTGTAGACGATGCCGGTGGTCACCATGTAGGTGGTCGCAGCCGCGAGCAGCACAGCGAACCAGCGCGGCTCGGGGTCGGTCATGCTCCGCGCGCGCCAGAGCAGCACACCGCCGATGGCGAGCGTCACCGCGGCGATGATGTTGGACTGGATGGTGAAGAAGCTGAAGAAGTTGACGATCACGACCGGCATCGCCACGGGGCCGAGAGTGCTGCTGAAGAGGCCCTGGGGCACCAGCAGCTCGCTGTTGTAGCTCACGGTCACCATCAGCTGCCCGATGACCGCCGCCACGATGAGGGCTGCGATCCCGATCCTCACGATCACGAACGTCGTGCGCATTCCGATCCCTTTCCGCCGCATCCCGCGGCCGCGAGCCTGTCCCGCCCGGTCCATCCTCTCATCCGCGAGGCACAGGCAGAAGTGCGCGCTACGGAGCTTGACCCGGAAATCACACGGTCAAGGACTCAACCAAACCTTCAGCAGACCCGCCAGTACATTCAGGATGCCCTTCCAGCCAGCAGTTTCGCCAGTCGGTTTCGATCTCCTCGAAGCGTCTCATGTCGATGTCGATACGCACCGTCACCACCCCCACGGGAGTTCGTAGCTGCCGTCTGGATTGATGAGCAACCCACCTGTTCTACCCATCGACCGGATCTCGATCTCGTTCCCGAAGCCGGGCGACGATCTCCTCCATCGAGCCGAACAGTTCCGGCGTGGACAGTTCGAAGATGGCCTGGGACAGGAAGTCCCGGTCCGCCCAATCCCCCTCAATGTCCTCCTCGGTGTGAACCACTTCGGCCCAGCGCTCCAGCATCGCCGGCGCGAGGTCGCCCCGGGTGAACGCATCGAGAGCCCGTCGAACCGTGGCGCGATCGAGCCGGCCTGAAGGCCCGCCTACAGCCGGCCCGAATCGCCTCAGCGCATCGAAAACTGCTCCAGATCCGGAGGTAGGGCCAAGAGCGCGTCTAGAGCGCTCGTGCGGTCAGTGTAATCACTCATGGCAGAAGCCCGTCCTCGACATGAACGATCGTCTCGCTAGGCATCGTCGATCCCAGGGTGCAACGGTATCGAGGGGTGCACACGCTCAGACAGACAACGACCGTGGCAGTAAAGAGCCTGAGACCCTTCACACTCGGACGGCGGATACAGGACGAGGGTCACGGCGAGGGCAATCTCGAGTCCCCCGCCGCAGAAAGCACAGGTCGTAGTCATTGAGCCGGCCACTAAGACACTCCCCTTACCTCTCACGCTCGCAGAACGACGGCTACTTCTACTCCCAGTGCGGCTCGAACCCAGTCGTCAACTCTCGCGACGAAGTCTGTGCATCCTTCTAGAATTTCGGCCGTGCTGAACTCTCCCGCCGCTTCGAACTCTTGATGCACCGAACCAACCTGCCAAGAGCCAGACGGTTGCAACCTGAACCAAAGCAAGCCCCGTTCGTCAGCCTCCATAGAAAGAAACTCGAAATCTTGACCCGAGTGGGGAGTCCAAGCTGATAGCGCCTGGCGCAACTCCACCACAGGGAACATAAGCTCGACGTAGAGAGGTAAACCACCTACAAGTACCGTAAGCGTCGCCTCAACACCCAACGTGAGATCGTACTTGTCTCTAGGGTCTATGCGAGTAAATGTCGCATCAAGAAATGAAATGACAAGATTAGGCATACTTCACTTCGTCGGGTAGGCAGTGATCAAACGACCGTCATTAGAGATTACTGCCTTTCACGGGTCGAGGGCTTGGACTTGCCCGCCTCAATCCCGGCCTTCCCACCCTCGAGGAACTACCGCTTCCAGTTCCCAATCGCCTGCTCGGACACCTTCTCACGACGTGCTGCTTCGACGATCGAGATCTCGCCTTGCAGCACGGACAACACGATGCGGAGCTTCTTCTCCATGGGGATCGTCGGAGGACGACTCATGATGATTCAGACCTTTCAGCTGGGGCGTTGCATCAGCAACTAACTAACCCTGCCAAACAATCTGACGCACGACACACGTCACCCCGCTGCGCCGCTACGAGGCCGGCACCAACCAGCCCACCCTCGACATCCGGCGCGCTCTCGCGATCGCCCTCGCAGTCTCGGCCGACGACTTGGTCTCGACGGAGCCTGCCCCGGTGACCGGGTTGTTGCCCGAGTACATGTAGGCGTTGAACTGTGCCGGGTTTCCGGGGTCGAGGACTGGGTCCACGCTCGCGAATGTGCTCGTGTCCGGATCGTAGAACCTCGCCCCCAGCAGTGTCAGTCCGATCGTGTCGGCGGGGGCTCCTAAGTATCCGAGCCCTC
>CAZHML010000021.1:1154-35642 GCA_964533745.1 uncultured Microbacterium sp. | reverse complement strand
CCCCGACCTCGGCGGATGCCGGCCTCGAGCTTCTCGACGGTCGCGCCGAACTTGCGGAGGGCATCCAGGTGGAAGTCGATCGGTCGGTCGCCGATGCGGCATCCGCCGAGGTCGGGGATGAAGGCCTCGCCGAGCCGGTGCAGCAGCGGCCCGCAGAACAGGATCGGGATGCGCGAGGCACCCGCGTGCGCGTCGATCTGCTCCATGTGGGCCGATTCGACCTCGCTGGGGTCGAGGATCAGCACCCCCTCGTCCTCGCCCGCGCTCACGTGCACGCCGTGCACCTCGAGCAAGGACCGCACGACGGCCACGTCACTGAGGTCGGGGACGTCGCGCAGGGTGCTGACCGACTCGCCCAGGAGCGAGGCGACCATGGCCTTGGTGGCGAGGTTCTTCGCCCCGGTGACCTTCACCCGCCCGCGCAACGGCTGCCCGCCGCGAATGGCGATCACATTGGCCGCGGACGCCGTCGGTGCTTCTTCGGGAGAGGTCTCCTGCAGGGGTGTGGTCATATCCGAGGCCTCACTTCGTACAGATCGTGGACAGCAGCCGGGGCCTTGCCCCGAGACTCACGACACGGGAAGCGTGCGTGGCCGCCACGACTCGCGGCGGGCCTCGAACTGTGCAATCGCCTGCTCATTGCGCAGTGTGAGCCCGATGTCATCGAGCCCTTCGAGGAGCCGCCACCTAGTGTAATCATCGATCTGGAAAACCGTCCGGAAATCCCCGATCTGCACGGAGCGCGCGGCGAGGTCGACCGTGAGCTGGATGCGGGGCTCGCGGTCGATCTCGGCCCAGATCCGCTCCAGATCCGTCTCGGTGATGATGCCGACGAGCAGCCCCTGCTTGCCCGCGTTGCCGCGGAAGATGTCGGCGAAGCGGGGGCTCAGCACGACCCGGAAGCCGTAGTCGCGCAGCGCCCAGACGGCGTGCTCGCGGCTGGAGCCGGTGCCGAAGTCGGGGCCGGCGACCAGGACCGAGGCACCCTGGTACCGTTCCTGATTGAGGACGAACTCCGGATCCTGCCGCCAGGCCGCGAAGAGTGCGTCGTCGAAGCCGGTCTTGGTCACCCGCTTGAGGTAGACGGCCGGGATGATCTGGTCGGTGTCGACGTTGGAGCGCTTCAGGGGAGCAGCGATCCCCGTGTGCGTGCTGAACTTCTCCATCTCAGGCCCCCGTTCCGGTCGCTGAGCGAGCTGAAGGCGAGTCGAAGCCCCCCGCCTCCGCGGTCGTTGAGCGAGCGAAGCGAGACGAAACGCCGTCAGCATCCAGATCGCCGGGGCTTGACAGCGTCCCCCGGATCGCGGTCGCCGCGGCCACGAGCGGCGAGACGAGGTGGGTGCGCCCGCCCTTGCCCTGGCGCCCCTCGAAGTTGCGGTTCGAGGTCGAGGCGCAGCGCTCGCCCGGGGCGAGCTGGTCCGGGTTCATCCCGAGGCACATCGAGCATCCGGCGAACCGCCACTCGGCACCGAAGTCGGTGACGATCTTGTCCAGGCCCTCGGCCTCGGCCTCCAGACGCACGCGCGCGGAGCCCGGAACGACCATCACCCGGACGCCCTCGGCCTTCTTCTTGCCCTTGATGATGGAGGCGAAGGCGCGCAGGTCCTCGATCCGGCTGTTCGTGCACGAACCCATGAAGACGGCATCCACCGGGATCTGCTTCAGCGGCGTGCCGGGGGCGAGATCCATGTACGCCAGCGCCCGCTCGGCTGCGGCGCGCTCGTTGGGGTCGTCGTAGTCGGCGGGGTACGGCACGGCACCCGAGAGCGAGACGCCCTGCCCGGGGTTCGTGCCCCAGGTCACGAAGGGCTCCAGCTCGTTCGCGTCGATGAAGACCTCGGCGTCGAAGACCGCGCCCTCGTCGGTCGGCAGCGTCTTCCAGTAGGCGACCGCCTCATCCCAGTCGCTGCCCTGCGGCGCGTGCGGGCGGCCCTTCACGTAGGCGAAGGTGGTCTCGTCGGGTGCCACCAGGCCCGCGCGGGCACCGGCCTCGATCGACATATTGCAGATCGTCATCCGGCCCTCCATCGACAGGGCGCGGATCGCGCTGCCGCGGTATTCGAGCACATAGCCCTGGCCGCCGCCGGTGCCGATCTTGGCGATCACGGCGAGGATGATGTCTTTGGCGGTGACACCCGGCCGCAGTTCGCCCTCGACGGTGATCGCCATGGTCTTGAAGGGCATCAGCGGCAGGGTCTGCGTGGCCATGACGTGCTCGACCTCGCTCGTGCCGATGCCGAAGGCCATCGCGCCGAAGGCACCGTGGGTCGAGGTATGCGAGTCGCCGCAGACGACGGTGATGCCCGGCATCGTGAGCCCCAGCTGCGGGCCGACGACGTGCACGATCCCCTGTTCGGCATCTCCCAGCGGGTGCAGACGCATCCCGAACTCCTCGGCGTTGCGGCGCAGCGTCTCGATCTGCGTGCGGCTGGTGAGATCGGCGATGGGCTTGTCGATGTCCCAGGTGGGGGTGTTGTGGTCCTCGGTGGCGATCGTGAGGTCGGGGCGGCGCAGAGCCCGGCCCTCGCTGCGGAGGCCATCGAAGGCCTGAGGGCTGGTGACCTCGTGCACCAGGTGCAGGTCGATGTAGATCAGGTCGGGCTCGCCGTTCTCGCCTCTGACGACGAGGTGGTCATCCCAGACCTTCTCGGCCAGGGTACGCGGCGCGTTCTTCTTCTCGGTGGCGGTCATTCTCTCGGTCTCTCCTGGGTTCGTATTCCGGCCCATGCAGGACTCCGCGACGAGGGTGGCCTAGATCGAGGCCTCGTCGCGGCCGCTAAGGAGAAGCACCGGTTGCCGCATGAGGCGAGCTTACCACCGCCCGATCACTCGATTCTCGCGCGCCGCTTCTCACGCCCCGAGGCGATCAGGCTCGCCGTGGTGGCGACCACCATCGAGACGAGGATGACGCCCAGCGACAGCCAGATCGGGATGTCGGGCGCCCACGCGATCGGCTCGCCGCCGTTGATGAAGGGCAGCTCGTTGTGGTTCATGGCGTGCAGGATCAGCTTCACGCCGATGAAGGCGAGGATGACGGCGATGCCGTAGTGCAGGTAGCGCAGGCGATCGAGAAGGTCGCCCAGTAGGAAGTACAGCTGGCGCAGCCCCATCAGCGCGAAGATGTTGGCCGTGAACACGATGAAGGCATCCTGGGTGATCGAGAAGATCGCCGGGATCGAGTCGATCGCGAACATCAGGTCGGTCACGCCGATCGCGACGAACACGATGATCATGGGCGTCCACACCCGCTTGCCATCAACGACCGTGCGGACCCTGCCTTCGTCGTACTCCTCGCTGACATCCATGAAGCGCCGCACGAGCCGCACCATGAAGTTCTCTCTGCGCACCTCGCTCTCGTGGTCGCCCTCGGGCATCGCCTGGCGGATCGCCGTCCAGATGAGAAAGACGCCGAAGACGTAGAAGATGGGCGAGAAGTATTCGATCAGTGCGACGCCGGCCAGGATGAACAGCCCCCGCAGCACGATCGCGATCATGATCCCGACCATGAGCACCTGCTGCTGGTACCGGCGAGGCACCGAGAACTGCGTCATGATCAGCACGAACACGAAGAGGTTGTCGATCGAGAGGCTGTACTCCAGTGCCCATCCGGTGATGAACTCGACGGCGGGCTCGCGCGGGACGCCGCCGACGGCATCTCGCACCGTGACCAGCCACAGCAGCCCCGCGAAGACCAGGGCGAGGGTGACGTAGAAGACCACCCAGAGCGTGGACTCCTTCGTCGAAGGGATGTGCGGACGCAGGCGGATGAGGGTGAGATCGGCGACGAGAACCAGGGTCAGCACGATGAACGACGCGATTTCGAACCAGAAGGGGATCACGGTGTGGGATCCTTTCGAGAGGCGCGGACAGTGGCCGAAAGTCTCTCCCCCGCTCACGCGGTGCGCGCCCGGAGCACAGAGTGCTCGTGATGACGAACGCGCAGATCCGGGATACTCCCTCTCGCAGGTACAGCGTACCTGAAAGCGCGCCGAATGACGTCGAGGATTCGATCTGAGACGATGAGAGCGCAGTGGACACTCGAAAGTAGAGAGCAGGACCGAAAGGATCCGGATGCCGGAGCTGACCCGCGATCAGGAATGGGCCGTGCAGGCCGCAGGAGGCGACGAGAGCGCCTTCCGCGAGTTGTATCGTGCCCATGTGCGCCCCGTCTATTGGATAGCGCACGGCATCCTGGGCGCGGCCCCGGACGCCGAGGATGTCACGCAAGAGACGTTCCTCGTCGCCTGGCGCAAGCTCCCGCAGCTGGAGCTGGCAGGAGAATCCCTCCTGCCGTGGCTGGCGACGATCTGCCGCTTCCAGGCGGCCAATCGTCTGCGCCAGCGACGGCGGGACCGCGCGAACACGACGGATGCGCCCGATGAGGACGTAGCCGACACCGTGAACGTCGAGGACCAGGTGATCTCCGCGGCGCTGGCCGAACGGATCATGGCGGAGCTGGAGACCCTCGGGGAACTGGACCGCGAGATCTTCCGTCTCTGCGCGACGGAGGGCTACGCCTACCAGGCCGCCGCCGAGGAACTCGGCGTCAGTCATGGCGTCGTACGCAACCGGCTCTCTCGCGTGCGCACCCAGCTCAAGGGTGCCCTGAGTGAAACGAGCGAGGCATGAATCCCACCCGTACCCCTAAACTTCCCCACCTTCCCGAGCTGTCGGACGCGACCATCGACCGCATGGAGCAGACCCTGCTCGCGCGGATCGCCGATGAGCGGCGCACGCCAGCGCACGGTCGCCGTGCGCGCTCGCGGGCGCGCACATGGCTCACGGTCAGCGGTGTCGCGGCGGCCTTCGTCGCGGGCGTGCTCGTGGCACCGCCGCTGATAAACGCGACGACTCTCAACATGTCGAGCAACGACGTCGCTGAGGGAGCCCCCGGCTTCGGTATCGGTGAGAGCCCTGCGACCGACGGCGGTCCGATGGTGGCACCCAGGCCCGAGATGGGAGACATGACCACGGAGGGCATCCGGGCCGGCGAGAAAGGCGGCAGCGATGTCACGGCTTTCGGCACGGCCGGCGGAGTCGTACCTCTCGCAGCCCCGCCCGACGGGCGCGAGGTCATCGCCAACGCCAACGCCACTGTGCGGGTGAAGGAGATCGCCGCGGCATCCGATGCCATCGCCAAGATTGCGGGCGATCTGCACGGGTGGGTCGAGAGCCGCAACGTCGGCGAGGTCTCCCGTTCGTCCGATATCGGCGGGATGCCCGTTCCGCCGGGTGGCGACTGGGGCTGGATGAGCATCCGCGTGCCCTCAGAGAACCTCGACCAGGCAATGACCCGGCTCTCGGAGGTCGGCGAGGTGCGCTCATCGTCGCTGTCGCAGCAGGATGTCACCTCCACCGCCATCGACCTGCGCGCGCGGGTCGATGCCACGCGGGCCTCGGTCGAGCGGCTCACCGAACTGATGAAGCAGACCGGCAGCGTCTCGGAACTGATCGAGGCCGAGATCGCCCTGTCGGACCGTCAGGCGCTGCTGGAGTCCTACGAGCAGCAGCTCAGCTGGCTCGAGCAGCAGGTGGCGATGTCATCGCTGTATGTCGAACTCCAGCGGATCGTCCCGGTCACGCAGGCTGATCCGGCAGGCTTCACCGATGGGCTGCGCAGCGGTTGGGACGGGATGATGGTCTCGCTCAACGCCCTCGTGATCGCCGCCGGGTTTATCCTCCCCTGGGTTGTCGTACTGGGGCTCGCTGGACTCGTCGTGTGGCTGATCCTGCGCGCACGCCGCCGGGCCGGCTCCCGTGCGACCGAGAAGAGCGCCTAAGCACGCGCCGGTATCGCAAGAACGCCGCCAAGAGCGATCTTGGCGGCGTTCTTGCGTGTGGTGACCCCAGCGGGATTCGACGCTGTTTTGCTTCCGCCGAAGCCCGTACACTCTGCACATGGCGACGCTCGGGGATCTGCGCAGGATCGCCTCGGGGTTTCCCGAGGTCTATGAGCAACTCGACGGGCATCGGGGTGGAACCACCTGGCGCACGAAGCGGGGAGTGATCGTCTGGGAACGCAGCCCGAGCAAGACGGACATCGCGCAGCTCGCCGAACTCGGCCGCACGTATCCTGACGAAGCGGTGATCGGGATCCGCGTTGACGAGGACACGAAAGAGGCGCTGCTGAGTGCACATTCGGAAGTGTTCTTCACGATCCCGCACTTCGACGGATATCCTGCCGTGCTCGCCCGCCTTGAGTTGCTCGAGAGCGGGATGCTGTATGAACTCGTTGCGGAGGCCTGGTTGGCTCGCGTCTCGAAGCGCGTTGCTCAGCTGTGGCTCGAAGAGTTCGCACCGGACGGCGAAGCATAGGGAACTACTCGGCTAACGCTCCGTGATGACGTACACGGTGAATATCTCGTCGCCTTCGCTGGTCAGGATGCGATCCCGGCGCAGGTGGCCGTGCAAACTGTTCTATTTGTTCTAGGATAGTTCTATGTTCTTGAGAGTCGACCCGACGAGCGATGCGGCGCTGTTCGCGCAGATCGCTGCTTCGGTGCGCGCGGATGCCGCGGCGGGTCGTCTCCGAGAAGGAGACCGCCTTCCCAGCGCCCGCTCGGTCGCCGACGCCGTCGGCGTCAATCTGCACACCGTGCTGCGCGCGTATCAAGATCTTCGGGACGAAGGACTCGTCGACATGCGCCGCGGTCGCGGTGCCGTCGTGACGGACTCTGCGACCTGGCTCGCCGCGCTCCGCGACGATGTCGTCGCCCTCGTCCGGAAGGCCCGCGCCGCGGGCCTCTCCCCCGACGCACTCGCCTCGCTCGTGAAGGAGACCGCGAATGACCACGAATGACCACTCGACCGACATCCAGCGCGCCCGCCGCACCTTTCTGCTGGTCGGCATCGCATTCCCCCTGCTTGTGACGGCGGCCGGGGTCGCACTCATGATCGCGTGGCTGCCGCAGATGCCTGATCCGATCGCGGTCCACTGGAATATGGCCGGACAGGCCGACGGCTTCGGCCCGGCGTGGATCGCGCCCCTGCTGACGGCGGGCATCGGCATCCTCAGCGCCGGCCTCATCGGACTGTGGGTGCTGACTGCGGCGCGAGAGGGAGAGTGGGGGCCGACGATGCGCTTCCTCGGTGCCCTGAGCCCGGGGGCGACAAGCTTTCTCGTCGTGCTGATCACGTGGTCGTTCGCGATCCAGCGCGGGCTCGCCGATGCGCACGAGGCGCCGTCGATCGTGCCGGCGTTCGCCGTCGGCACCGTGATCGGCGTGACGCTCGGCCTGGGTGCCTGGTTCGCCCAACCCGCAGTCGCAGTCAGCGGAGGGCGGCGTAGTCCGGTGCAGAACGCCCCGCGCATCGTGCTCGCTGTCGGCGAGCACGCCGTCTGGCTGCGAACGACGACCATGCGATCGGGACCGATGGCGACGATCATCGGCGTAACGGTCGCACTCGCCGTGCTCGCTCTGTGGTTCGCACTCACGGGCGGCGCAGTGTGGCTGGTGTTCGCGGGGGTCGCAGTGCTGCTGCTCGTGCTCCTACTAGCCGTCTCGGTGTTCCGGGTGCGGGTCGACGAGAACGGACTCCGTGTCCAGGCACCGATCGGCGTACCGCGGTTCCGCGTCCCGCTTGAGGATATCGCGCACGCCGAAGTCGTGCGGGTGATGCCCATGGTCGACTTCGGCGGCTGGGGCATCCGGCGCTCCCTCGACGGACGCACGGGGATCGTGCTCTACACGGGCGAAGGCCTCCAGGTGACGCGGCGCGATGGCCGCCGCTTCGTCGTGACGGTGAACGACGCTGCCACCGGCGTTGCACTGCTGACGGCCCTTCACGATCGCGGGCGCCCCGAGCGACCCGAAGACATGGAGTCCCCACGATGAGCGATCCCGCTCGCCACCACTCCCCTCGGGGCTCTCATCAACAGCGTGCTGGCGACCGTCTTGCCGATCTGTTGCCGAACGTGGCGTAGCGCCTGCGGAATACGGGCCATAGAAACACGAAAACCCCCGGATGACCGGGGGTTTTCTGATTGGTGACCCCAGCGGGATTCGAACCCGCGTTACCGCCGTGAGAGGGCGGCGTACTAGGCCGCTATACGATGGGGCCTCGTACAACCCTCCAAGTATGCCATGTCGGGATGCGCCCGGCAAAATCATCCCAGACCCACGGGTGCCCCGTTGCGAGCCGCGGCGCGAAGCGGTTGACTCGGAGCATGAAGATCACCCGGCACGAGCACGCCGCCCTGCGGATCGAGGCTCACGACGAAACCCTGATCATCGACCCTGGGAGCTTCACCGCGCCTCTCGAAGACGTGAAGAACCTCGCCGGGATCGTGATCACGCACGAGCACGCCGATCACTGGACCCCCGAGCACCTGGAGCGTCTGCTGGCGGGAGCCCCCGGCATCCCGTTCTTCGCCCCGGCAGGCGTCGCCGCCGAGGGGTACGACATCACCGAGGTCTCCCCCGGCGACGCGGTGCGCGCGGGCGGCTTCGACCTGCGCTTCTTCGGCGGCCGGCACGAGGTGATCCACTCCTCGATCCCGGTCATCGACAACGTCGGCGTGCTCGTCGACGACACGCTCTACTATCCGGGCGACTCCTACGCCGTGCCCGAGGGAGTCAGCGTGACTGCCCTGGCCGCGCCCCTCGGCGCTCCCTGGCTGCGCATCGGCGACGCGATCGACTTCGTGCTCGCCGTCGCCCCGCGCCACGCCTTCGGCACGCACGATATGACGCTCTCCGCCCCGGGGCGCACGATGCACCGCCAGCGCCTGGAGTGGGCGACCACGCAGGGCGGCGGCACCTTCCACGCGCTCGAACCCGGCGACAGCCTCTCACTGTGAGCACCGGCACGGCCCTGCCCGAAGACACTGCCCGGCTGCGCTTCCGCCCGCTCGGCGAAACCGATCTCGACGCCCTGGCAACCCTTCTCGGCGACCCCGAGATCATGGCCTACTACCCGGCGCCCAAGACGCGCGAGGAGAGCGCCGACTGGATCCGTCGTGCGCAGGCGAGCTATGCCGCGCACGGCCACGGCCTGTGGGCGATCGAGACGCACGAGGGCGAGTTCGTCGGCGACTGCGGGATCACCTGGCAGTCGTACGATCACACCCCGGTGCGCGAGGTCGGCTACCACGTGCGCGCCGAGATGCAGGGACAGGGCTATGCGACCGAGGCCGCGGCGGCCTGCGTCGAGTTCGTCCGCGAGCGCTTCGCGCCGACGCTGCTGACCGCGATCATCCACCCCGAGAACACCGCTTCGCGCCGCGTCGCCGAAAAGCTCGGGATGACGCACATCGCCGACGACCATGCCCACCCGTGGATCGTGCGCACCGTCATGGGGATGCAGGTCGAGCGCTGATCCCCTGCCGCCTTAGGAGGCCGCTGCGGTCGCATCCTCCCCTGCGGTGTCGGATGATGCCGCCGGCCGCCGCAGCAGCTCCACCGCCAGCACGACCGCGAGGAAGACGACGAGCGTCAGCACGACGGCGCCGACGGTGATCGGGCGCAGGAGCAGCAGCACGAGGATCGTGCCCGCGAGCGCGACGGCGAGGATGACCACCCGCCAGCGCTCCAGCCCTCGGCCGAGCGCGCCGGTGGACAAGCCCCGACGGTCGGCGGCATCCCGCGCCGACGAGAAGCCTTCGTCCAGCGCGCCGCGCACACCGCGCGCCCGGGCAGTGCGCCCCGTGATCCAGGCCACGAGCGCGACGACGACCGCGAGCACGATCAGCGCGACGAGCGCCGAGCTCATCCCGCCGGTGACCTGACCGTAGACGGCGTGCGCGACTTCAGCAGGCACGGCCGGGCTGAGCGCCCGCGCGACGATCGCTCCGGTGATCCCGGTCCCGATGAGCAGCAGGCCCAGCATCCCGGCTACGCCCCAGGCGCTGCGCACCGCCGCACGGCGTCGATCCCGAGCGAGCAGGATGCCGGCGGCGAGCAGCGCAAGCGCCACCAGCGGCAGCCAGAACCCGACGTTCGCCGCCACGGTGTATCCGGTGCGCACGAGCACGAGGGCGTCGGACTGGATGAGGGGGATCGTGCGGCTGACCTCCGGGATGAACTGGGCGAGCGGAAGGTTGCGGCCGACCAGCCGGGTGCGCACCTCCTCGACGATGACGCCGAGGTCCACGGCGATCACGCCCTTGCCGTCCATGACGACGACGCTGGTGTCCCCCTGCAGCAGCCCGGTGGTGCGGCTGTGCGTCGCGCGCAGCGCCGACTCCCAGATGACGGGGAACTGCGGCGAGGTCACGACCGTCTCCGCGGCCCGGCCGACCATCGCCTCCAACCCCTGCACGGCAGGACCCTGCAGGAGGCCGAGAACTGCCGCGGTGCGCGGCGGAAGCCCGAGCGACTCGAGCCCGCCGAACACCTGGCCGACGAGCGCGTCGAAGTCGGCGCGCGCCACGATCGCCCTGGTCACCTCGTCGGCGATGTACGCCTGCACCTGGGGATCCTCGGCCAACGGCGCGAACGTCGCCACGAACCGGTCGGTGTCCACGAGCTGCACGCGCGCCCAGGCACCGACCGTGGCGATCGGGGTCAGGAGCAGGGCCACGACGATCAGAATGCCGGACAGGACGCTGCGCCAGCGCGCGCCCCGGGGTTTGCCTTCTTCGCTCATCGCTCGCTCCCTGCTCTCGCTCTCATTGTGCCCTGTCGGCCGACTGGTGCCAACACTCGGATCATCCCCGGTCGTTGAGCGAGCCGAAGCGCCCTACGCCCCGGTCGTTGAGCGAGCGCAGCGAGACGAAACGCCCCAGCCATCCCCAGACGTTTCGTCTCCGCGCCTGCGGCGCTCCGCTCAACGACCGAGACTGCCCAGCACCTCGCGCGCCTCGGCGTAGGCCTCTTCGACCAGCCGGGCGTGGCGGTCGGGGTGGAAGGTCGCGGCGGCACGGTGCGCGCGGTGCGAGGAGTCGACGACGCGGGCGGGGTCTCGGGCGAGTTCGACGATCGTCTGCGCGATGCCCGCGGCATCCGGATTCGCAGCGAGAACGCCCCCCTCGGCCAGCCCCTCCTTCAGCGCCGGATCGACATAGAGCACGCTGCGCGCCTCCTGGAACGCCTCGACCACCACGACCGGCTGATTGTCGAAGCCCAGCGAGGTGAGGGCGACCAGGTGCGCCCGCCGCATGTGCTCGCGCACCTTCTCGCGCTCCACGCGCCCGAGGAAGCGGATCGGCGTCTGCGCGGACGTAGCCCGCTCCGCCTCGGCCCGCAGCGGCCCCTCGCCGATGACCTCGACCTCGAGCCGCCCGTCCCCCAGCGTCTCGTGCGCCTGACGCACGGCCTGGACGAACTCGAGGATGCGCTTCTCGGGCACGAGGCGCCCGACCCACACGATCCGCAGCGGCCCCTCGGCGGCCGCGAGCGGGGTGCCGCCCTCTCCCGGTTCGGGCGCGGCGTTCTCGATGACGAGGACATGCGGCAGCCCCGCATCCCGGAGCCGCTCGGCCTGGTGCGACGAGGGCGAGATCACGAGCTGCACCCGCTCGGCGACCGAGAGGGTGATGCCGCGCAGGGCCGAGTCCAGAGGCAGCGCCGCGAGCTTGGCGCGGGATGCCGGAAACCCCCGCACCCAGCGGGCGTAGGCCCGGGCGGCACCGGCGGCGATCGCGCTGAACAGGCGGTTCATCGGCGCCTGCCAGAAGAAGGTGTGCACCGTCTGCACGGCGGGGATGCCGAGGTCGGCGGCGACCTGGATCGCCGCGGCGGTCAGGCCGAACTCCGAGTGCACGTGCACGACGCCGATCCCCCGGGCGAGGAACTCCTCGCGCAGCCGCGAGCGCAGGGCGCGACCGTTGCGGATGACCGGAAGGTCAAGGCCCGGGATGCTGACCGAGAAGTCGATGGTGACGGCATCCGATTCGCCGGCGTGCTCCGCGGCATCCGGAGCGATGATCGTCACCTCGTGGCCGTGCGCGGCGAGGATGCGCGCCTGATCGAGGAAGGCCGCCTGCGCTCCCCCGAGATAGCGGAGGGAGTAGTCGCAGACCAGTGCGATCGCGGTCATGGACACCTCGGCGCTCTGGGAATGTGCGATCCGCGCGGCGACGGTCCGCGCCGTTGCGATTTTACACGGGCGCATGCTTCCGGCGGCGGCTAAGGTCATTGTATGAAGCCCCTGCGAGGTATCGTCGTCGCTGTCGTGGCAGCTCTGCTGCTGACCGGGTGCGTTCCCGAGCCAGAGCCGAAGCCCGACCCGATCCCGACGATCGAGCCCGCGCCCCCGGCATCCCGTGTCGCCGATCCGCTGCCGCTGAAGGACCTGCCCGCGTTCAGCGGGGTCGTGATGCTCAACGCCGGGTCGAACTGCACCGGCACGCTCATCGACACCGGGGTTCCGGCCGGGCCCGCCTATGTGCTCACGAACGGTCATTGCGTGGGCGACATCGGGCGCCCCGCGCAGAAGACGCTGGTGGGCGAGCAGTGGTGGGGCACGGCGACGTTCCTGCGCGCCGCGGGCAACCTCGAGGGCACGTACGCGGTCGAGGTGAAGGAGCTGGCCTACTCCACGATGCGCCACACCGACACGGCGATCGTGCGGCTGGAGGGTACGCTCGGCCGCCTGCAAGATCTCGGCTTCCGCGCGCTGCCGATCACCGCGACCGAGCCGGCCGAGGGTGCGGCCGTGGTCAACGTGGGCGTGCCCGTGCAGGATCTCGACGAGAGCGAGTGGGTGCTGCGGCGCGGCGAGTGCACGCTGGGCTCGCGGCACACGCTGATCGAGTTCTTCTGGCTGTGGCACGGGGTGTGGTCGAACGACTGCCCCGGAATCATCCAGGGTTCCAGCGGCTCGCCGTTGATGACGACGGATGCCGCGGGCGCGCCGACCCAGATCGTCGCGGTGATCAACACGACCTCCGCCGGTGCGGGCGAGTTCGGGCCGTGCTTCATCAATCACCCCTGCCAGGTGACGCCCGCGGGCGCCGAGATGGTGCGGGATGTCTCGTACGCGCAGTCGGCGGCCGGGATCGGCCGGTGCTTCGACGCGCAGACGGGCGTGTTCAGCGTGGGCGGAGAGTGCCCGCTACCGGTGTCGGATGTCTGGGCCCTCACCGGCGGCGGGGCGTTCCGCGGCGGCGGGCTGCCGGATGCGGTGGGCGCGCTGCCGGAGGTGCTGCTGTCGGGGAGCGTGCCGGGGACTGGTTCCGAAGTCGCCGACGCGCCGGTGCGCACGGCGCTCGCGCCGCTGGGTGACGGCACGGCGTGCACGGATCCGGCAACCTACGTCGGCACTGCGTCTATTGTGATGACCGTTTCGGCGGAGGATCCCTGGTCGAGCGCTCTGCGCCTGCCGGTCGACCTGCCCGCGGTCGAGGGACGCTACCTGCTGTGCGTCGTGCGCGGCGAGGGGTACGAGGCCGCGGCATCCGTGCTGTTCGAGGTCGATCGCACTCCGCCCGCGGTGGCGGCCGCCGCCGACGTGGAGGACATCGGCGACGCGGTCATGGTCCGGCCGCACCTGATGCCGCCGGAGCTGGCGAACGTGCGCTTCACCTGGGGCGCGCCCGGCGCAGTCGACTGCACCGACACCGCCTCCTTCCAGGGCTTCATGATCGTGCCGCTGACGATCATGAACGAGGACCTGCCTGCCGTGTACTGCGTCTACGGGATGGACCAGGCGGGGAACGCGACGGGGGTCACGGAGATTGAGATACCGGGGCGGTAGAGGGCTGATAGCCCGCGCGGTACCTATGCCTGACTAGTTCTACACCAATGGGCGGTGCTTAACGTGCCGTACCACGAATCAATGCCAGTCCCTCAGCTTCACCAAGTACCGGAATACCATAGGACCGCGCCTTCTTTGCCTTACCCGACTGGGTGTAAGGATCAGCAGCGATTACAAAGGAAGTCCGTTTCGTGACAGAGACTCCGATGAGGAATCCGGATGCGACAAGTTCCGCTTCTATGAGACTCCTCTCAATGCTCATCTCACCGGTTAGGACGATAGTCGCTCCCATCTGAATGGCAGTCGGCCCGGGGCTCGACCCGACGTCCAGAGTCCGTTCCGGAGTCTCCCTTGATTGAAGCGCCTGTTGCAGAGAGTCCCTGTCGATCTCGAGTAGTTCTGCGATTCGGACGATGTCAACACGCTCTTCTTCTGTCAGTAGCCCGTCAGCCCAAGCTGTGACAACGACCTGATCGAAGTACCCACGATGCAACGAGCCGAGTGTCACGCCGTCAAGACCCAGTCCGCTAGCGGTGTTCACCAAAGCATCGATCTCGCCACGATCGAGTATCCGGTCGGCGAGCGAGGCGTCCAATAGCCGCGCATAATCAGCAGTCGCGACTGGCTGCACAGCCTCTGCGCCAAGCGCCTTGAGCACATCACTCACAGAGGTGACGCCCCTTCCCTGGAGTCCGAGATTCTCGTCGTCGCTCACGTCTCCTCTCCGCTTGGAATCGACATCCTGCACGACATACTCAGGCCAGACCACAGCTTCTGCACGATCAAGATGATCACACCAGAAGCGTGATGTCGATGACATCTGAATGAATCGACTGAGGAGCAATGTAGTGAGGATCGCATCGCCAAGCGCACTGTGTTCGGGACGATCGTCGAGACCAACGAACATCATCGCGTCACCGACTCCGAACCCTAGATGTGCGGTGATGTCGTACAACTTGTACGTCGCTGGAGGATTCTTCTTCAATACGGCCTTTGCCACCTGAAGAGTGTCGATCGCGACAAAGTCCGGAATCTCGTACCCTTCGCGCTCGAGTTCAGCAGTCAAGAATCTGAGGTCGAAAGACACGTTGTGGCCTACAATGACGCGGCCGTCAAGCTTTTTGAGCAGCACTGGCGCGACCTGGTCGAACGTCGGAGCATCGAACACATCACGCGCCGTAATGCCATGAACATGTGTCGGGCCAACATCACGTTGCGGGTTCACAAGCGTCTCGATTGCACCGTCGATTCGCAGGTCCGGATCCATGTATACGGCACCGACCTCAAGCACGCGATCACCTCAGGCTGGGGAGAGTCCTGTCGTCTCAAAGTCAAGAACTACATATCCGCGACGCATCCGCGATCTCCTCACTCATTAGCGCTATGGGCGGTGTCGGCGACCGACTTGCTCCCGATCTTCGCACCCCGAGTCTCAGACAGACAACCCCGACCTGAGGGCGTTGCACAGACATCCGCCGAGCCAAATCACGGATCCAGCGCTGATCGAGGGCAGTTTTTGAGACCGGAAGGCCTCCAACAAAGCGGCCTATTGGTGACCGGCTTCCTCGTGTACGCCCTCGGGTATGACAAGTTCGACGATCTGACGACCGAGTTCGCCGTCCGCGGTGAGTTCGCCGATTACGGCCTGCGCATCGACAAGCAGCTCGTCGCGTTCATCGAGGTCAAGCGCGTCACTCAGAAGCTCAGCGCCCGCCACCTGCGCCAGGTAGAGACCTATGTCATCAAAGAGGGTCTGGAGTGGGCGTTCCTCACCAACGGGCAGGTTTGGCAGGTGTACCACGTCACTGCGGGCACCGGACAGCAAGCGGCCACGGATCTCGTCCTCGAGGTGGACCTGCTCGGCGAGGACTCCCCCAGCAAGAAGACCGCGGATCTGTTTCATCTGCATCGGTCGGCGATGAAGCGCGACACACTCGATGAACTGTGGAAGCAGCGTGCGGCGACTGCGCCCGTTGCCCTGGCGTCCGTGCTCTGCTCGGAGGCCGTGCTCGACGCGATCCGCAAAGAGATCCGCCGCCACAGAGGATACAACCCTGACACGGCCACGATCAGCGAGGTGCTGCGCCGCGAGGTCATCAGACCCGATCTGCTGTAGCGGAGGATCGAGGGTGCTGGCCACCCTCTCGGTACACTGGTCGCATGTCCACGGTCGTCGCAACACCAGAGACGCTCGCGCTTCGCGAGCTCCTCTCCGCGCGCCGTGACGAGTTCCGAGCACTCCTGGCGAGATATGCGGCAACGAATCCGAGACTCTTCGGTTCGATTGCGAAAGGAACCGCGCACGAGAGCAGCGACATAGACATCCTCGTCGAGATGGACCCCGCTGACGGGAATCTGCTGATGCGCGCATCCGGACTCATGGAGGAAACCCGCACCCGCTTCGGTCGGAGCGACATCGACATCTTCCCCGTGCAACTGCTCAAGCGACACATCTCGGGGTCAGCACTGGCCGATGCGGTCGCATTATGACCAGGAGCGCCGAGTAGCGCATCGCTGACATCCTGCAAGCGATCGATCGGTGCCAACAGTACGTCGACGCGCTCGAGGGCGATCAGCCCAATCTGGTCGAGATGGCCGAGGATGCCATCGAGCGAAACCTGCAGATCATCGGAGAAGCAGCAAACCACCTTCCCGCCGAGATCACAGACGCACACCAGGAAATCGCGTGGCCTCAGATTCGAGGGTTCCGGAACATTCTGGTGCACCAGTACTTCGGTGTCGATCTCGACACCGTTCGCGATGTCGTGCAGACCTATCTGCCTGCATTCGCGGATGCGCTTCGCAGGCACGTCGAGAAGTAGACACCCGGATTCAGGGCTTCAGCAGGCGAGAGCGGATCACTGCTGGATCGCCCGGGGACGCCTAAGGTTGTCTTAGCCGCGGCGGGAGCGTTGGGCTACCGTGTGCCGGATGTCCAAGGAACTTGGATGAAGCGCCGCTCGGGATGATGAACGCGATGTCGCTGAGCTCGAACCTGAGTCCACCGGGAACGCGCCATTCTCGTTCCCAGTCGAACTGCTATCGGAGCGGAACCACCCATATGGTCCCGACGCGCCCCGAGGAAGCCTTCCAGAATGTCCATTTACGACTCCCCTTCCGTCTTATGGAGCTCCGCCACCAACTCCTGCGCAAGCAGGCTGGTGGCGAGGGCGACTTGGACGGGATCCCCGACGACTTCTTCCGCCTGCCCGGCGAGCCGCGACCCCGCCGCCTCCTCACCGGCGGCGAACAGCATAGTGATGTACTCGATTCCGGACCGTGTTACGGCGCCAGCCATCGGGTCCGTCGCGAGGTGCCTGAGCGTGAAGACAAAGTCCTCGGTGCTGATGGCCCGAAGCAGTCGGTAGATGTCGTGGGCGTCCTTCGCGTCGCGGCGCTTCGGGGAGTCGATCCGCTCGGCGACCTTATGGGCCTTGGCGATGAGCAGTGCAGCCGGGCCGGCGACCTTGATGGTGAAGGACCGAGTGTCCGCCGGATCGAAGGACTCGATCAGCAGCGGCCCGTTGTCGACGAGTACCGGCTCCAGCCCGACGGCCCGACGCATCGCGCGCTTGCCGTGCGGCGGCAGGTCAGCTGAACGACGACCCCCACCAGCGACGGCGTCTGGCACCAGCAGGTCGACCGGTACCCAGTCCCGCGAGCGCCAGGTACCAAGCGCCGAGGAGTCGGGGTCCGGCACGAATCCGGCAGCCGTCATCGCCTGCTCGATGAGTGGATCGGCCCCGAGCAGCGATGGGTCGACAGCGAGGTCTGCGTCGGTGGTGAACTCCGCGAGCGCGACCTCCGCGGTCCCGGTGTGGAGGTAGATCGCCTGGGCACCGACGAGGATCACGGCGTCCCGGTGCACCCAGAGTGCCTCAAGGGCGTCCAGCAGCGCGCGTCGAGCGCTGATGACTTCCGGCTCGGTCACTTTCGCCACTCGCCCTCGTTCGCCGACATCCATGCGAGGAGTTCCCCGGCCTCGGACGGGTTGCGCCCCGGACCGTTGAGTAAATCGACCGCGACCTGGGTCGGCGCGGCGATCCGGTACCCCTTACGAGACTCCAGAGTCCGGTCGAATACGACGTCATCAGTCTTGCGAGGCTCGACGAGGATGACGTTCGGCGCAGTCGTCGTCCGGCGCAGCTTCCAAGCCGCAGTTGCGGCATCCACCGTATCGACGTAGACGTAGACCGCCCTGGCAGGCGCGTACGGCGCCCACTCGCTCGCCGCGACCGTGCCGGTGACGGCGTACCGCGTGTCGCCGCTTCCCCGCAGTCGCTCGATGAACGCGGGGACGCCGCGCGGCTCGATACACATCACAGTCCGATTGAGCGAGAGGAACGGGGCGTCGTCCGCCCACGCTTCGAGCAGCCGCCGCCAGTCTGGGACGCGAACCGCACCGTCATCGCCCCGAACCGCAAGCCCCTCCTGCTGTAAGTACTCGACCACGCGGTACGTGGCACCAGTGGAAGCGCCGGAGGTCTCGATGACCTCGCGCACTCTCCACGCCTTGTTGAAGTCGAGTAGCGCGCGCACAACCCTCGCCGCTGGGTCGCCACGGAGCGTGCCGCGGGGTCTGCCCGCGCCTCTCCAGGGATCACGGTCCTCGCCACGGTCGGAGAGGAAGATCGCCGGGGTCTGCGAGATGATCAGGAGGTTCCCGGTCGCGTCGACGTAGGACACGCCCAACTTCGTCAGGTCGGCGCGCACTTGCGGGGTGAGGTATCTCCCTGCGAGCACGGGAATATCACCATCCTGGAGATAGCCCTGCAACTGCTTGACAATTCCACCGACGTCGCGGCGCTCCACAATCCGCTTCGCCTCGAACACCAGACGAGTGCGAGCGCCGTCTGGGGCAGTGATTCCCATGGTCGCGTCAACCCGGCGACCCTTCGGGCCTTGCGCATCGTACTGCTCGTCCAGCTTCCAGCCCAGCGGCATGTGCCTGGTGACAGCGTCGATCGCACGACGCAGGACATCGCGCTCGGACTCCGGCTCGTCGCCGATCATGGGGCACCTCGTTCGGTTTTCTGGAGTGTTCCGATGACGCCGGAATCACTATGTTTCCCGAACAGCATAGCAGGACGTTCGGGAAACTAATATGCTCCGCTGTCGGTGGACTTCGTTGATTTACTGAACACGCTGCCTCTCACCGCCGCAACACCGCTAAGAGCAGTACGCGAAAAGGCAAGTACACCCAAACCTTCAGCAGTCCGCAACAACCGGCTGTTCGACTCGGTGGCCCGTGTAGAGGCCGACATCGACATCGACATCATGGTCGACCTGCTCGCCGAGCACCTGCGCAGCACGCTGTTGCGGATCAGCGGTCTTAATGTCGGCGCACGCGAGATCATAGAACGCTCGGTGGGCATTTTGCGCCCGAGGTGATGAAACGACGCGTGTCGGTGACTGCCGGGTGGGAAGCCATACCGCTGTGAGCCGGTCAAGCAATGAACGCATCCAGGACATCCTGGACGGACATCGTCGAAACACGCAACATTCTCGTGCACGAGTACTTCGGGGTTGATACCGACATCGCCACGAGCACAGCCCGCAGTATAAAGTCCGACCGCCTGACACAAAGATCCGGACAGACCCGGCTCGATCAGTGGGTCTACCCGGTTCTTACGTTCTCTCGGGCCGTGTCATCGCGTCGAGGAGCGCGGCGAGACTGACCGAGACGACACGGATGCGGCCGTCGCCGACGCCGTGCGGGATCCAGAGCGTGCCGTCATGCACGATGGCACCGCAGAGGTAGACGACGTTGGGCACGTATCCGTCTTGCAGGGCGTCAACGGGTTCGAGCAGGGGCGATTCGAGGTGCGCGATGACCTGTTGGGGGTCGTGCAGGTCGAGGAGGATGGCTCCGAGGCTGTACTGGCGCATCGGCCCGACCCCATGGGTGATGACAAGCCACCCGCGCTCGGTCTCGATCGGGGGACCGCAGTTGCCGAGCTGGACGATATCCCAGAGGCGACGCGGGGACGCAACGAGCCTCTCCTCGCCCCAGTCCAGACCGTCGTCGGAACGCGCGAGCAGGATGCTCTCACCGTCGCTGCGCGTGAGCGCAAGCAGTCGCCCTCCGACTCGGCGGGGAAAGAGCGCCATCCCTTTGGCGAGGGTGGCAGTCCCGTTGAGTCGCTGGATCGAGAAGTGCACGAAGTCGCTCGTGGTGATCAGCCGTGAAGAGATCGAGCGGCCGTCGTAGGCGGTGTACGTGGCACGGTAGTCGACCGTGCCGTCGTCATCGATGAATCGCACGAAGCGTGCGTCTTCCATTCCGCGGAGTTCTTCCTCAGCGACGGGGAGCAGGACGCGCTGGCTCAGTGCACTCTCGGATGCGAACGCAGCGTCATAGCGGGAGCGGGCGAGCATGCGGATGCTCTCGGCTTGATGCCAGGATTCGCGGTGGGCGAAGAACTCTGCCGGGAGCTCGGCGATCGCGGCATCCACGTCAGAGGCTCGGGGCCGGTCAGGGAGCTTCTGGAGCACCGCATGAGCGATCTCGTTGAGCTCCCCGTCGGTCTCGAGTGCTCGACGCAGGTGATCGGGATCCCACTCGCCTTCGGCGATGAGTGCCCGAACAAGCGGCAGCTCCCGCTCGTCGAACACCCACGTCCGGTCCGGGCCGATGAGTGCGGTGCAGAACGAGACCGCCGAGACGTGGCCTTCGCCGATGGAACGCATCGAGACGATCACCCGGAGGCTGCCGCCGGCTGCCAGTCGAGACTGATCGGGATGCATGACGACGCTGGGATTGCAGATGGCGGCGCCTTCGATCGCCCGCTCGGCGGTGAACACGGCTCCGAGGACGAGCCGCGTTGACTCGTCCAGCTGCGCATCCTCCAGCTTTCGAGCGTTTGCGGCCAGCAGCGGCTCGAGGTTGCCGTGCCGCCCCTGGAACCGTTCACGGATCTGCGCCGCGGCGGTGTCGATCTGCTCAGGACGCAGGGATCGAACGCGGGCGATCACCCGTTCTGTCCGCGATACGGCACCGGGCGTGCTTTCACCGGGCAAGAAGAGGTCGGCCACCACGCGCGCAGAGTCCGGACGAATCTCGACGCCCTCGTCCCGCAGCGTCGGGATCATGCGGCACTCGGCTGCAGCACCCGGAAGTGCTGACGGGTGGTCAGCGCGGCGAGGGTGGACTCCGCGCCTCGGTTGCTGTTGCGACCGCCGGGTTGGAGGCCGTCGTAACCGGCACCGGTTTCGAGGTCGAGCATGGATGCGCCGGAGTCGTTGGCCCCGATGAACCAGTCGCTCGCGAGCCGGATGCCCTCAAGCCAGCCGGTCTCGCCGGTAACGTCATACGCTCGGGAGCAGGCGTCGGCGATCGCGGCCACCTCGATGGGCTGCTGATCCCAGAGCGGGCCGAGTTCTCCGGGGGCCCTCCCGCTCGACCCGGTCACCGAGAGGTGGCCCGATGGCCCGGTCTCGGTCGCAAGCAGGAAGGCCAGAAGCTCGAGGCCCCGATCGGTCAGGTCAGGGCGCCGGAGCGTGTCGCCACCGATGATGAGCGCCTCGCACAGCGTCGCGTTGGCGTAGCGCAGGTGGCTCTCAGGCCAGGTCCACTCCTCGGTCGGCGCAAGCGGAATCACGGCGATCGCATCGGTCAAGAGCGCGCGAGCGGCGGTCGTGAGCGGGCGCGCACGGAGCACTTCAGCGGCACCGATCGCGGCAAAGGAAGAGGCACGCACATCCGCCGAGCGCTGTTGGGCCGCGTGCAGAAACACGCGCATCGCCCGTCGGCGATGCGCGAGGTTGTCCGCGTGGATCGCTGCAAAACCTGTTGCAGCGAGCACCCGACCCCACCAGTCGCCGATCGCTGCCGCATCGAGCCAGTTACCCGCATGATCCCTGCGGTTGCGCACGCGGCCATCCGGAGCCACCGCCGCTTCGAGGAATCTCAGGGACACCTCGGCGAGGCGGTCGAGGTCGTCGCTCCGCTCTGGCTCGCGCGTGACCGCCAGCAGGACGCGCGCGAGGTCGTCGGTGCAGTAGCCGTGCTCTATGCGGGGGCGATCCTGGAGTGCATGCTCATAGACGCCCAGCTCGGTGCTGAGGAGCACGAGATGCCGGTATGACACCGGTGGAGCGGTTCGGGGGCTCATGCTGCGTCCGACGCGGCGAGGCTCGCAGCGAGTTGCCGGTACTGGGCGGCAACAGCATCCCATCTGTTCGCCCGGATCGGGGCAGGAACTGCCGACAGAACGCGCGGGGCGCTCGAGGAACGATTCAGAATGCGACGCAGGGCGGCGGCGATGTCCCCCGGGCTCTCGTGGTCGACAAGGATTCCGCCGCCGCCGGAGAGCAGTTCGACCGCGTGCGGGAATCGGGTGGCGACCACAGGCTTTCCGGCGGCGACCGCTTCCACGAGAACCCCCGAGGTGCTTTGCTCCCGTGAGTCATAGGGCAGCAGCACCGCATCGGCCTGCGCGACGAGCTCAGCCAACTCGGCCGCGTCCCGATAGCGGCCATCGAACTCGACATCATCGACAACCCAGAGTTCTCGCGCGAGGGCCTGCAGTGAGGTGCGGTAGGACTCGCCGGAATCCGAGACGACCTTGGGATGGGTCTGACCCGCGATCCGATACAACGGCCGCGATGGCAGGTCCTGAAGCTGCGCGAGCGCACGGATGCCCCATTCGATGCCCTTGCCGGGCCCGAGCAGACCCCAAGTGAGAACGATCGGACGCTCTCTCGGCAAGACTGCCGAGACCGGATGCCAGTCCGCGACTCCGTGCGGGATCACATTCACCTTCGACATCGGCACCGAGTAGCGCCGCGCGAGAAGGTCTCGCGCGGTCGTGGTCATCACGACGACCGCGGACGCCAGGGCCGCCAACCGCTCGATCACCCACCGCTGGTGCGCCGTCGGCGCCTCGCGCACGGTGTGCAGAACCACGATCCGAAACGCGGTGACCCGCGCGAGCAGATCGAGGATCTCATCGCCGTCCCGTCCGCCATAGATGCCGTACTCGTGTTGGACCACAACGACATCGCATCCACTCAGTGTCGCTGCAGCCTCACCTCTGCCTCGCGCGTCGCCCGGATGCAGATCGCCGACAAGCACGCTACGCGGTCCCGCAGTCGGGGGGCCGGTGGGAACGAGGTCATCCACGCGCACCACTCTGGAATCAGGGTCGCCGTGGGCGGGGATCGCCGAGGCGAGCGATGCCGTGAACGTCGCCAGACCGCATCGGGTCGGCGGGTAGGTACTGAGGAATCCGTAGATGGTCATAGTGGGCAGCCCGTCACTCAGCCGACGCGCACTCAGCGTCAGGTCTGCGAGACGTCTGCCGGACGGCACCCCTCGTGGGATCCGAAGAACCGGATCCGGTTGATCGCCCCTATCAGGAAGACGATCCTTCCACTCAGACTACCGCATTGGAGGTGCTGCGGTCGGGTGTCGGTCGTGCTCAGGCCTTGCGGCGAAGAACCCGGGGATCACGCGGGTTCCCCGTAGACCACAGATCTTGCGCGGTGAGCCGAGTTCGCTGGCTGGGGTACCTGGACTCGAACCAAGAACAACTGAACCAGAATCAGCCGTGTTGCCAATTACACCATACCCCAAGGGCGCAGGCCGGAACCGGGCGCCGAGGGTCAAGTCTACCCGACCCTGGGAGGGCGGCCAAACGGCGGATGGGCGGCGCGTTTCGACTCGCCTTCGGCTCGCTCAACGAGCGGGGTGGGGGCGCGTTTCGGCTTCGGCGGCCGCGTCGCCTTCGCTCAACGACCGACGACTGTCCCCAGCGCCTGCAGCCGCGCGAGCGACTCGTCTTTGCCGAGCAGCTCCATCGACTCGAACAGCGGCGGCGACACGCGGCGGCCGGTGATCGCCACCCGCGGCGGGCCGAAGGCGACGCGGGGCTTGAGCCCGAGGTGATCCACGAGAGCCTCCGTCAAGGCAGCCTGCACCGAGGCGGCAGTGAACGAGTCCAGTGGCTCCAGCGCCGCCACGCACGCCGCAAGCACTTCGCCCGCGTCCGCAGGCAAAGACGCCAGCGCATCCTCGTCGTACGACACCGAATCCGCGAACAGGAACCCGAGCATCCCCGGCACATCTCCCAGCAATGGCACACGCTCCTGCACCAGGGGGGCCGCCGCAGAGATCAGCGAAGCCTCCGACGCCGACACCGTTGACCCCACGACCCTCGCCGCCTGCAGGTACGGCGTGATCCGCGCGACGAAATCCGCAGCAGACAGCATCCGGATGTGATCGCCGTTGATCGACTCGGCCTTCTTCTGGTCGAACCGCGCCGGGTTCGGGTTCACGTCGGCGATGTCGAACGCGGCGACGAACTCGTCCAGCGTGAACACATCCCGATCCGGGCCGATCGACCAGCCGAGCAGCGCCAGGTAGTTCAGCAGCCCCTCGGGGATCATCCCCCGCTCGCGATGAAGGAACAGATCGGCCCGCGGATCCCGCTTCGACAGCTTCTTCGTGCCGTCGCCGAGCACGAGCGGCATGTGCCCGAAGCGCGGCACGAACGTCGTCACACCGGCATCGATCAAAGCGCGGTACAGCGCGAGCTGGCGCGCGGTCGAGGGCATCAGGTCCTCGCCGCGCAGCACATGGGTGATCCCCATGAGCGCGTCGTCGACGGGGTTGACGAAGGTGTACAGCGGGATGCCGCCCGCCCGCACGATCACGAAGTCGGGGAACGACCCGCCCGGGAACGTCACCTCCCCGCGGATCAGATCCACATAGGTCAGATCCTCATCCGGAACCCGCAGGCGCAGCGCCGGCTCGCGCCCCTCGGCGCGGAACGCGGCCTTCTGCTCGTCGGTCAGGTCGCGGTCGTAGTTGTCGTAGCCGAGCTGCTTGGCCCGCCCCGCCGCCTCGTTGCGCGCATCGATCTCCTCGGCCGTCGAGAAGCTCTCGTAGACGGCACCCGACGCGACCAGCCGATCCAGCACCTCACGGTAGATCTCGTGGCGCTCCGACTGCCGGTACGGCGCGTGCGGGCCGCCGACCTCGACGCCCTCGTCCCAGTCGATCTTCAGCCACCGCAGCGCGTCGAGAAGCTGCAGGTAGCTCTCCTCGCTGTCGCGCGCGGCATCCGTGTCCTCGATGCGGAAGACCATCGTGCCGCCGTGGTGCCGGGCGTAGGCCCAGTTGAACAGCGCCGTGCGCACGAGGCCGACGTGCGGCAGCCCCGTCGGCGAGGGGCAGAAGCGCACGCGCACATCGGCGCCGGTCGCGGTCGTGGTGCGGGGATCAGGAGTAGCCATAGGCCTCCCAGTCTAGGCGGCGAGCACCCTCGCCACGACGATGGCCGCCGTGTGCTCAAGGCTCAGGATGCCGTCGACGATCCTCTCGGCGACAGCCGCGTCGAAGCCGGCGCGAAGACGCACCCGATCCTCCGCGCTCAGTCCCGCGTACACCGCACCTGCGCCGGCGACCCCGCCCTCGGCCGATGCCCACAGGACCTCAGGGGCGACATCCCAGATCCAGGTGTGCTCCGACACATCTGCGCCCTGCCAGCCTGCCTCTTCCAGCATCCGCGCGAAGCCGGCGGCGCTGCGCTCGAAGTCTTTTTCGGCGGGAAGCCGATCAGGAGGAGGCGGGATCACCCCTGAGCGCTCGACCGCATCCGCCCAGAGCCAGGATGCCGAGGCGCTCCACGTCGTCGCCACAACGATCCCCGACGAGACGCGCGCGAGCTCGGCCGCCGCGAGGCGTGGATCGGGCACGTGGTTGAGCACGAAGTTCGCCATCACGACGTCGAAGGCGGCATCTGGGAAGGGCAGCACCGGAAGCCCGGCCCCGACGAGGGGCAGATCCGGATGCCGGCGTTCCGCCGCTTCACGCATCGACGCCTCCGGCTCGCACGCCGTCACCGCCCACCCCGCTTCGGCGAACCGCGCGGCGAGGTCGCCGGTCCCCGCGCCGACATCGAGCAGAGTGCGACCCACCGGAGCTTCCAATGCTGCCAGGAGGGGCCTGGCCGTACCCAGGCACAATGGTGCGTAAGAGGCTGCATAGGCCTCGCCGACACCGGTCCAGCTCACGCCGCCGCGCCTCCCGCCCGAGAACGACCCGCCAGCGGCGACAGCGCCGTGATCGCCACGACGATGACGAGAGCCGCGAGGGCCAGACCGCTGTACCCGAAGGTCGCAAGCACCACACCGGCCAGCGCCGCGCCGACAGCGGCCGTCAGGCTCATCAGCGAGTCGCTCAGGCCTTGCCGTCTCGGGCGCTGCAGCACGGTGGACGACTCGGTCAGCAGCGTCGCCCCCGCGACGGTCGCCGCGCTCCAGCCCAGCCCGAGCAGGATCAGGGCGACCAGGACGCCGGAAGCGTGCGAACCCGCGAAAATGGCCGTGCCGAGGGATGCCGCGAGCAACCCCTGGCCCAGCAACATCACCTGGACCCGCCCCCAGCGGTCAGCGAGCATGCCGAACACCGGCGAGAGGGCGTACATCCCGGCGACGTGCAGACCGATGGTAATCCCGACCAGCAGCGTCACATCCGTCGTCGTGGTCGCATGGCCGTGCGCAGCGTGCGCCATATGCGACAGGTGCACAGGAGTCATCGCCATGACCGAGGCCATCACCGCGTGCGATCCCGCCACCGCGAAGATCGCGAAGCGGGCAGCCAGCGGGCGGTCCTCGCCCGCGCTCAGCCCCGCGGCCGCCGTCTCGCCGCGCGCGACCCGCAGCGCCAGCAGCAGCGGGTCCGGACGCAGCGCCACGAGATAGAGCACGAGCGCTGCTGACTGCGAGACCAGCGAGAACAGGAACGATCCGGTCAGCGGCGGCATCCCCACGAGCTGCCCCAGTGCTTCGCCCGGCGTGAGGAGGAAGGGGCCGGCAACTCCGCCGACGGTCGTCGACCACACCACGACCGACAGATCGCGCCCGCGGTGACGGTCGCTGGCGAGGTCAGTCGCCGCGAAGCGGGACTGCAGGTTGCCGGCGTTGCCCATCCCGATCAGCACGACCCCGACCAGCAGCAGGGGGAACACGCGCAGCGCCGCCGAGGTGATGACGATCGAGATCCCGACGAGCGCCAGCAGGTTGCCCACGGTGAGCGAGCGGCGACGACCGTAGCGGCTTGCGAAGCGGGCGAGCGGGATCGCCGCGAGCGCGGCACCCAGCGTCACCGAGGCTGTCGCGAGGCCCGAGAGCGCGTCATCGCCCGAAACGTCGGCCGCCAGGAGCGCACCGAGCGAGACCGTCGCACCGAAGCCGATCCCGCCCAGCACCTGTCCGAGCGCGAGCACGCGCACGGTGCGACGCTGAATGCGCGTCACATCCTCGAGAGCGACGGTGTCGTGGCTCACGAGGCGACGACCACGTCACGTGCGGGGTTGCGCAGCACCCCGATGCCGCTGACCTCGGCCTCGAGCACGTCGCCGGCGACGAAGGCACCGACGCCCGCAGGAGTACCGGTGAGGATCACGTCGCCCGGAAGCAGCGTGAACGCCGCCGAGGCATAGGCGATGATCTCGGGCACCGAGTGGATCATGTCCGACAGCGGCGCGCTCTGGCGCACCACGCCGTTCACGCGCGAGGTGAGGGTTCCGGATCCTGGATCGAACTCGGTCTCGATGACCGGCCCGAGCGGGCAGAAGGTGTCGAAGCCCTTGGCGCGCGACCACTGCCCGTCCGAGCGCTGCAGATCGCGCGCCGTGACGTCGTTGGCGACCGTGTAGCCGAAGACGTAGCCTGCGGCATCCTCGGCCCGCACGTTCTTCGCGATGCGGCCGATCACGACCGCCAGCTCTCCCTCGAAGTGGGTCTCCTGCGACTGCGGCGGCCGCACGACCGCATCCCCCGGCCCGATGACGGCCGTGTTCGGCTTGAAGAACAGCAGCGGCTCGGCCGGTGCCACCCCGCCCATCTCGGCGGCGTGCTCGTGGAAGTTCTTGCCGACGCAGACGATCTTCGAGCGCGGGATGACGGGGGCCAGCAGGGTGACATCCGCGAGGGGCACGCGCTCGCCCGTCGTGTCGAAACCGGCGAAGAGCGGATCACCGGCGAGTACGACGAGATCGTCGTCATCGACGATGCCGTAGGCGATGGCGTCGTGGTGGCTGAAGCGAGCGACCTTCACGAGGTACAGCCTATCGAGCAGCGCGTCCGTTTCGACTCGCGGCCCGCGGCCGCTCGCTCAACGACCAGGGGAACGTGCGAGACGTTTCGACTCGCGGCCTGCGGCCGCTCGCTCAACGACCGGGAGTCGCCATCGGTCGTTGAACGAAGCCGCGCAGCGGCGGAGACGAAACGCTCGCGAAGGCTCAGGCGTCCAGGCGCAGCAGCCAGCCGTGGCGATCCTCGCGACGACCGTACTGGATGTCGGTGAGCTCCTCGCGCAGCGACAGCGCCAGCTCGCCCTGCGGCTGCGCATCCTCGAATCCCGCGCCCTTGAGCGTGCCGATCGGGGTCACCACCGCGGCCGTGCCGCAGGCGAAGACCTCGACGATGTCGCCGGATGCCACGCCCTCGCGCCACTCCGCAAGCGGCACCGCACGTCGTTCGACGCGGTGGCCGCGATCCTCGGCGAGCTGCAGCAGCGAGTTGCGCGTGATCCCGTCGAGGATGCTCTCGGACCACGGCGTCACGAGCGTGCCGTCCTTCTTCACGAAGACGACGTTCATGCCGCCGAGCTCCTCGACGTTGCCGCCGGCATCCAGGAACACCACCTGGTCGCATCCCTGCTCATAGGCCTGGGCCTGCGGCAACAGGCTCGCAGCGTAGTTTCCGCCCGTCTTGGCCGCCCCCGTGCCGCCCTTGGCAGCCGCGCGCGCGTAGTCCTCGGACAGCCAGATGGTCACCGGCTTCACGCCGCCGCTGAAGTAGGCGCCGGCCGGGCTCGCGATGAGGTAGTAGGCGACCTTCTTGGCCGGGCGCACCCCGAGGAAGGCCTCTTTGGCGAACATGAAGGGGCGCAGGTACAGCGTCTGGTCCTCACCCGAAGGGACCCACGCGCCGTCCACGGCGATGAGCTCGCGCAGCGACTGGATGAAGTACTCGGCCGGCAGCTCGGGCAGTGCCAGCCGCCGGGCGCTGCGCTGCAGGCGCAGGGCGTTCTGATCGGGACGGAAGGTGTGGATCGAGCCGTCCTCGTGCCGGTAGGCCTTGATCCCCTCGAAGATCTCCTGGCCGTAGTGCAGCACGGCAGCCGCCGGATCCAGGCTGATCGGCCCGTAAGGCTGCACCCGCGGGCGGTGCCAGCCGCCGGTCGCCGACCAGCACAGATCGACCATGTGATCGGTGAAGGTAACCCCGAACCCGGGGTCGACCAGGACCTCGGCCCGGCGCTCGGGCGAGACCGCCTGCTCGTTGCGGGTCACGGCGAACTCCAGCGGCTTCACGCTCGCTGTGGCATCGATCGTCGTCATGTTGGTGTCCGTTCTGCGCCGGGGCGCTCGTTCGTCCGCGCGTGCCTTCAGCCTACGCCTCGGGCCGGGCAGCCTCGTGCCGGAGTCCGGGATCCGGGATCAGAGCCGGTCGATGATCGCCGAGCCGATCTCGGCGGTCGTACGCGACTCGCCTCCGCGTGCCGCGACGTCCGCGGCGACGGCGGCCGTCACGCGCTCGGATTCGGCGCGCAGGCCCAGGTGATCCAGGAGCATCCCGACCGAGAGGATTGCCGCGGTCGGATCCGCCTTCTGGAGTCCGGCGATATCGGGGGCCGAGCCATGTACCGGCTCGAACATCGACGGGAATGTGCCGTCGGGGTTCACATTACCGGATGCCGCCAGGCCGATCCCGCCCGCGACGGCGCCGGCGAGATCGGTGAGGATGTCGCCGAACAGGTTGTCGGTGACGATCACATCGAAGCGGGAGGGGTCCTCGACCAGGAAGATCGTCGCGGCATCCACGTGCAGATAGTCGATCGCCACATCCGGGAACTCGGCACCGACCTCGGCCACCACGCGCTGCCAGATGGCGCCGGCGTGCACGAGCACGTTGGTCTTGTGCACCAGGGTGAGCTTCTTCCGCCGGCGCTGGGCCAGCGCGAAGGCGTGCCGCACGACCCGTTCCACGCCGAACGCCGTGTTCACCGAGGTCTCGTTGGCGGTCTCGTGCAGGGTGCCGCGACGGATCGAGCCGCCGTTGCCGACATAAGGCCCCTCCGTGCCTTCGCGCACCACGACGAAGTCGATGTCGCCGGGATTCGACAGGGGCGTGCGTGCGCCGGGAAAGAGGCGGGCGGGACGGATGTTCGCGTAGTGGTCGAGTTCGAAGCGCAGCCGCAGCAGCAGCCCGCGCTCGATGTTGGCCTCGCGCAACCGCGGGTCGCCGGGGACTCCCCCGACCGCCCCCAGAAGGATCACGTCGTGCGCCTTGATCGCGGCGAGGTCCGCGTCGGTGAGCGTGTCGCCGGTCTCGAGGTAGCGGGCTGCGCCCAGCGAGAAGTGCGTCTTGTCGAAGGTGACATCGCTCGTGGCGGTGACGGCGTCGAGCACCCGCTCGGCCTCGGCGATGACCTCGATCCCGATGCCGTCACCCGGGATCACGGCCAGCTTGACGATCCTCGACATGGCGCTCTCCTACTCTTCGGTGATCTCGATCTGGCGGAACAGGTCGCCGCCGACCGCTTCGCGCATCGCGGTGAGAATGCTCTCGGGCACCGCCGAGTCGACCGTCAGCACCGAGAGGGCGCGGCCGGTGGCATCCGGATGCGCGACCTGAAGCCCCGCGATGTTGATGTTCGCGTCGCCCAGGAGCTTGCCGTAGATCGCGACGACCCCGGGCTTGTCGGCGTAGCGCATCACCACGTGGTAGCGCTCGAAGGGCACCTCGACCTCGTAGTGGTTGATCCCCACGACCTTCGGCACCATGCGCGTGCCCGCAAGAGTCCCGGCCACGGTGAGGGTCGTGCCGTCGGCGAGGGTGCCGCGCAGGATCGTGATGTTGCGGTACAGCGGGCTCTCCGCTTCGACGATGAGACGCGTCTCGATCCCGCGCTGCTGCGCGATCAGCGGCGCATTCACGTACGAGACCTTCTCGCTGACGATCCCCGCGAGGATGCCCTTGAGAGCCGCCAGCCGGTACACGCTGACGTCGTAGGCCGCGAGCTCTCCGCGCACCTCGATGTCCAGGCTGGTGAGCGCGCCGTGCGCGAGGCCGGTGAAGAACTGCCCGAGCTTCTCGACCAGCGGGATGCCCGGCCGCACGAAGGGATCGATGATGCCGCCGGCGACATTGACGGCATCCGGAACCAGATCGCCCTCGAGCGCGAGACGCACCGAGCGCGCGACCGAGACGCCGGCCTTCTCCTGCGCCTCGTCGGTGCTCGCACCCAGGTGCGGGGTCACGACCACGTTCGGCAGCGAGAGCAGCCGGGTATCGGTGGGCGGCTCGGCGGTGAAGACGTCCAGGCCCGCCCCGGCGATCTCGCCCGCCTGCAGCGCCTCGAAGAGCGCATCCTCATCGATCAGGCCGCCGCGGGCGACGTTGATGACGCAGGCGGTGGGCTTCATCGCGCGCAGCTGCTCGGCACCGATCATCCCGGTCGTCTCGGGGGTCTTCGGCATGTGGATGGTGAGGAAGTCGGACTCGGCGACGAGCTCGTCGAGGGTGACGAGCTGTACCCCGAGCTGCTGCGCGCGCGCGCTCGTGACGTAGGGGTCGTAGGCGATGAGCCGCGTCTCGAAGGCGGCCAGGCGCGCGGCGACGAGAGCGCCGATCCGTCCGAGACCGACGATCCCGACGGTCTTCTCGAACAGTTCGGTTCCGGTGAAGGCGCTGCGCTTCCACTCCCCCGCAGACAGCGACCGGTGTGCCGCGGGGATGCGGCGGGCGAGGCTCAGGATGTGGCCGACCGTGAGCTCGGCGGCAGAGACGATGTTCGAGGTCGGCGCGTTCACGACCATGACGCCCGCTTCGGTCGCGGCCTTGATGTCGACGTTGTCCAGGCCCACACCGGCCCGGGCGACGACCTTCAGCACCGGCGCGTGCGAGAGCGCCTCGGCGTCGATCTTCGTGGCCGAGCGGACGAGCACCGCGTGCGCGTCGGCGAGTGCGGCGAACAGCGCGTCGCGGTCGGTGCCATCCACCGAGCGGATGTCGAAATCAGGCCCGAGGGCATCAACGGTGGCGGGCGAGAGTTCTTCGGCGATGAGCACGACGGGCTTGGGCACAGAGGATCCTTCTATAGACCGGGAGGGAGGCGCGCCGCACGCCGTCGGGGCGCGATCACCTCCACCCTAGCGGAGCGCGAGGGCCGGTCCTGACCGTGTGACGGCCCCCTATCCGAAGAAGAGAGGCAACGAGCTCACGACGTGCGCGAGCACGTTCAGCCAGAGCACGGCAACCAGGCCCAGCCCGGCGAGCGATACCGCCAGAAGTTCGAGGGCCTGGCGGCGACGTCCGATCGCATAGACGAAGGCGAAGACGATGAGCGGAAACACGGCGGCGAAGATCAGCACGAACCATCCGTAGCCCGAGAGCCCGATCTGAGCAGCCGAGGCGAGAAACCCGATCGCGGTGAAGATCGCGTAGGCGTAGCCGAGGCCGGTGAGGGCGAGGATCGTGAAGACCACCCAGGCGCGCTTGTTCCCGGCAGCGGGTGCGGCGGTGTCGTTCACGGCGTCACCCCCAGCCAGCCGAAGGTCACGAACGGCCACGGGATCAGCAGCACGACGCCCGCTGCGAGGGCTGCGATCCGCACCCACGGCTTCGAGCGACGGGTCAGCAGCCACGCGGCGGCGAACCAGAGCGCGGGGGCGGCGATTCCGAGCACCATGGCGAACAGGGATGCCGTGTCGGTGATCATCGGCAGGCTCCGCAGCCGTATCGTGGCCGCGATCCATCCGACGGTGAAGAGCAGATAGACGCCCGCGACCACGCCCACCGTCAGCAGCATGCCCGTGCTGAGCGGTGCGGCCGCCCCGGCATCCTTTTCATGGATCACCAACTCGCTCCCCTTACCGACGGCCTCCCAGCCTTCGGGGAGCGAGGGCTGCTCAGCGGGGGCCGGCTCGGCGGGCGCATCTTGCGGATCCGGCACGTCCGGCAGGTCTGGTGTCTCCGGTTCCTCCGGAAGGGGATCCTCGCGATTCGCGTGCATAGGTCAACCGTAGCGCCGCTGCGCGCGTTCCGAGTAGGCTCTTCTCAGTCCCCCAAGGAGGAAGAACAACCATGGCTGAACCCAAGAAGAAGGTCGTCAAGGCCGCCGACGGCGCAGAGAGCGCCGCCAACGACAAGAAATGGACGCCCACCGAGGGTGCCAAGAGCAAGGCCAGGAACAAGCGCATCATCGCGCTGGTGCTGTGGGCCGTCGCCATCGGCCTCGAGTTCGCGGCGATCTTCTGGCTGCTGCGCCAGCGCGATTTCGTCGGTGGTGACGGATCGTTCGTCCGTAATACCGAGACGGGTCTGCTCGAGCAGCCGGGTGCCACCGCGGTGTTCCCGACGTGGGCCTTCATCTCGCTCATCGCGGTCCTCGTCGTCATCGCGATTCTCGCGATCAGCGGCTCGCTGCTGTGGAAGCAGGCCAACCGCCTCGACCCGGCGAGCCGCGAGGACAAGGTCCGCTTCTTCGTGCAGAACCAGCTCGGCGTGATCATCGCGATCATCGCCTTCCTGCCGCTGATCATCCTGATCTTCACGAACAAGGACATGGATGGCAAGCAGAAGGGCATCGCCGGGGCCATCGGTATCGTCCTGGCGCTCGTGGCGGCGTACTTCGGTGCCGAGTTCAGCCCGGCCTCGGTCGAGCAGTACACCGCCGACCAGTCGACGGTCATCCAGCTTCTCGGCGAGGACAGCGTGTACTGGACCGCCGGCGGCAGCGTGTTCCACGTCTGCGAGGATGTCTCCGACCTGCAGAACAGCACCGAGATCCTCAACGGCACCACTGCCCAGGCGATCGAGGCGGGCAAGTACCGACTCACCCTGAGGTTCGTCTCGGAGCTTCAGGCGTGCGGCCTGAAGGTGCCCGAGAACGCCGACGAGATCACCGAGGCGCTGCGCCAGATCCAGGGGGGCGACAACGTGTTGCTTCCCGCGCCGGTATGGGCCGACCCCAACGACGCGCCCATCCACATCGGCTGACGCGGGATACGTGAAGAGGGCGGGCACCCACCGGGTGCCCGCCCTCAGTCGTTGATACCGCGTTTCGACTCGCCTTCGGCTCGCTCAACGACCGGGGCCGCCTCGGTCGCAGCTCCGTGCCGAAATGAGGGGATGAGCCGAGATGAGGAGATATACCGCCGAAACAGTCCTCGTTTCGGCTCAGATCCGCATCTGGGCACACCCGCGATGAGAGGCGTCAGCGCGCAGCGCTGCCGTCGACGTAGTCCTCGTCCTGCTGCTTCCAGGCGAACAGGGAGCGCAGTTCCTTGCCCGTGGCCTCGATGGGGTGCGTCTCCTCCTTGGCGCGCAGCGCCAGGAACTCGGGAGCCCCGGCATCCTGATCGGCGATGAAGCGCTTCGCAAAGGCACCCGACTGGATGTCGGCGAGGATGCCCTGCATGCTCTCCTTCACGCGCGCGTCGACCACGCGCGGGCCTGAGACGTAGTCGCCGTACTCGGCCGTGTCGGAGATCGACCAGCGCTGCTTGGCGATGCCGCCCTCCCACATCAGGTCCACGATGAGCTTGAGCTCGTGCAGCACCTCGAAGTAGGCGATCTCGGGCTGGTATCCCGCCTCGGTGAGCACCTCGAAGCCGGCCTGCACGAGGTGGCTCATGCCGCCGCAGAGCACGGCCTGCTCGCCGAACAGGTCCGTCTCGGTCTCTTCGGTGAAGGTCGTCTTGATTACGCCCGCGCGGGTGCCGCCGATGGCCCTGGCGTAGGAGAGCGCCAGATCCCAGGCCGAGCCCGAGGCATCCCTCTCGACGGCGATGATGTCCGGGATGCCGCGGCCGGCCACGAACTCGCGGCGCA
>CAZHML010000021.1:0-1144 GCA_964533745.1 uncultured Microbacterium sp. | reverse complement strand
TTGGGAGCGATGAGGATCACGTCGACACCCTCGGGAGCGTCGATGTAGCCGAAGCGGATGTTGAAGCCGTGCGCGAAGGCCAGTGCCTTGCCGGGGGTCAGCTTGCCCTTGATGGAGTCCTGGTAGATGCCGCGCTGGTGCTGGTCGGGCGCGAGGATCATGATGACGTCGGCCCACTCGGTGGCGTCTGCCACGGACTTCACGGGAAAGCCCGCCTCGGCAGCCTTCGCGGCCGACTTCGAGCCGTCCTTCAGCGCGATCGCGACCTCGACGCCCGAGTCGCGCAGGTTCTGCGCGTGCGCGTGCCCCTGAGAGCCGTAGCCGACGATGGCGACCTTCTTGCCCTGGATGATCGACAGGTCTGCGTCGCTGTCGTAGAGGATCTCGGCCATGTGTGTGTTCTCTCCTTGTGTATTTCGGTCGTTGAGCGAGCGAAGCGAGTCGAAACGCCCGCGGATGGTCTGTGGTCGGTCAGCCGCGCAGGACCCGCTCGCTGATGCTCTTGCCGCCGCGGCCGATGGCCACCAGGCCCGACTGCGCGATCTCCTTGATGCCGAAGGGCTCCAGAGCCCGCAGCATCGCGTCGACCTTGCCCTTGTCGCCGGTGACCTCGACCACGAGCGCGTCCGAGGCGTAGTCGACGATCGACGCCCGGAACAGGTTCACGACCTCGAGCACGTTCGAGCGCGAGGCGTTGTCGGTGCGCACCTTGATGAGCATGTGCTCGCGCTGCACGGATGCCGCGGGGTCGAGTTCGACGATCTTGATGACGTTCACCAGCTTGTTCAGCTGCTTGGTGACCTGCTCGAGCGGCAGTCCCTCGACATCCACGACGACGGTGATGCGCGAGATCCCGGGAACCTCGGTCACGCCCACTGCGAGGGACTCGATGTTGAAACCGCGGCGGGCGAACAGGCCCGCGACGCGGGTCAGCAGACCCGGACGGTTCTCGACCAGCAGACTCAGCACATGGCTCGACATCTCAGGCCTCCTCTTCGAACGAGGGCGCATGGTCGCGCGCGTACTGCACGTAGCTGTTGCTGACGCCCTGCGGCACCATCGGCCACACCATGGCGTCCGCGCTCACGACGAAGTCGATGACGACGGGCCGATCGTTGGTCGCCAGCGCCGTGGTGATCGCGGC
>CAZHML010000020.1:30875-36731 GCA_964533745.1 uncultured Microbacterium sp. | reverse complement strand
AGGCGCTTGAGACGAATCTTGACAGCCACGATTCTCCTGAATGTGTGGAAGGGAACGATGAACCGAACACTCGGGCTGTGGGGGGCACGCCCGGCGGAAGCTCTGAGGAGGAGCGGATCACTGGATAGAGGGTCGAGTGGTCCGTCCGACCCTCCATTCTGCCAGATACCGAGGGCGGAAGCGAAACACGGCGACATGCAGGTTTCTACCGTCGTGCGGCCGCGTGCCAGACTGTGCGGATGAAACTGGAGTTCGCCCCCTCCGCGCGCTCGACGGTGGGCCTGGAGTGGGAGGTCATGCTTGCTGACCCGCACACGGGTGAACTGGTCGGTCGCGCCCCCGAGATGCTGGAGCGGCTCGAGGTCGAGAGCACGCCCGAGCGCTACACGGTCACCGGCGAACTGCTCACGAACACCATCGAGGTGACCAGCGGCATCGGCGCAACCGTAGGCGAGGCAGTGGACGACATCGCCCAGGCGATTGAGGCGGTGCGCAGCACGACCGATCCCGCCGGAGTCACGCTGCTCTCGGCGGGCAGCCATCCCTTCGCGCAGTGGTACGAGCAGCAGGTCACCGACAAGACCCGCTATCACACGCTCGTCGAGCGCACGCAGTGGTGGGGCCGCAACATGATGATCTGGGGCATCCACGTGCACATCGGGGTCGAGGATCGCGACAAGGTGCTGCCGATCATCGCGGCCCTGACCGGATACCTGCCGCACGTTCAGGCGCTCGCGGCATCCAGCCCCTTCTGGGCGGGCGAGCGCACCGGCTATGCCTCGAACCGCGCACTGGTGTTCCAGCAGTTGCCGACCGCGGGCTTGCCGTGGCCGCTGCGCACCTGGGCGGAGTTCGAGGCGTACCTGGATGACATGGTGCGGACAGGCGTGATGACGGATGCCACCGAAGTGCGCTGGGACATCCGCCCGGCACCACGCTGGGGCACGATCGAGGTGCGCGCCTGTGACGGGATGTCGACGCTGCCCGAGCTGGCATCGGTCGCGGCCCTCGTGCAGGTGCTCGTCGAGCACTTCTCGCGCCTGATCGACGAGGGCGGCCTGCCGCCGACCCTGCCCTCGTGGTTCCACCGCGAGAACAAGTGGCGCGCCGCTCGCTACGGCCTGGAAGCAGTGGTGATCCAAGATGCCGCCGGCACCCAGTCGGGAGTGCGCGAGCACATCGCCGAGCTGATCGAGACGCTCGCCCCGATCGCCGCCGACCTGGGCTGTGAGCGCGAGTTCGCGGGGCTCGGTGCGATCCTCGACGGCGGCGCGAGCTACGCGCGCCAGCTGGCGGTGGCGGACGCGACCGACGGGGACCTTCGCGCGGTCGTGCAGCACCTCATCCGCGAGTTCCGCTCGGAGCCGGCCTCGTCGGTGGCGTGATCCGGGGAATCCTCTCGACTTGTGGTCATTCGTTGCGGCTTCGCGGTGGTCTAGGCGACAACTGCTGTCAGCAAGTTCCCGGATATAGTGGCCTCAGTCCTCCACCCAGTCGAAGGTGCGGGTCACGGCCTTGCGCCAGCGGGCGAGCAGGCGCTCGCGCTCGGGATCCTCAAGACGCGGCTCGAAGCGGATGTCCTCGCGCCACATGCCACGCAGTTCGTCCAGGCCCGACCAGACCCCGACCGCGAGTCCTGCCGCGTAGGCGACGCCGAGCGCAGTGGTCTCGATGACCGCCGGGCGCACGACGGGGACGCCCAGCACATCCGCCTGGAACTGCAGGAGGGTCTCGTTGGCCGCCATCCCGCCGTCCACGCGCAGCTCGGTCAGCGCCACCCCGCTGTCGGCGAGCGCGGCCTCGACGACCTCGCAGCTCTGGAAGGCGCAGGCCTCCAGCGCTGCTCGAGCGATGTGCGCCTTGGTGACGAAGCGGGTCAGACCCAGGATCGCACCCCGCGCGTCCGGTCGCCAGTAGGGCGCGAACAGGCCTGAGAAGGCCGGGACGATGTAGACGCCGCCGTTGTCCTCGACGGATGCCGCGAGCTCCTCGACCTCGGCCGAGGCCTTGATGATGCCGAGGTTGTCGCGCAGCCACTGCACGAGCGAACCGGTGACGGCGACCGAGCCCTCGAGCGCATAGCGCGGAGCCTGGTCGCCGATGCGGTAGGCGATCGTCGTGAGCAGGCCGTTGCCGGACGTCACGATCTCCTCGCCGGTGTTGACGATGAGGAAGGCACCCGTGCCGTAGGTGTTCTTCGACTCACCCTTCTCGAAGGCGGCCTGGCCGAAGGTCGCCGCCTGCTGGTCGCCCAGCAGCGCCGCGATCGGCACGTCATCGGCGGCGGTTCCCGCGCGCACCTGGCCGTAGACCTCGGAGGATGAGCGGATGTCGGGCAGCATCGCCCGCGGCACGCCGAAGGCGGCGAGCAGTTCCTCATCCCAGTCCAGGGTGCGCAGGTTCATCAGCAGCGTGCGACTGGCGTTGGTGACATCGGTGGCGTGCACTCCGCCGTCCGGCCCCCCGGTGAGATTCCACAGCAGCCAGGTGTCCGGCGTGCCGAAGAGCAGCTCACCGCGCTCGGCGCGCTCGCGCGCGCCCTCGACCTCGTCGAGGATCCAGGCGATCTTCGTGGCCGAGAAGTAGGTCGCCAGGGGCAGTCCCGTGGCATCCGCGAACCGCCGGACGCCGCCGTGTGCGGCGAGCTCGTCGACGAGCGGCTGGGTGCGGGTGTCCTGCCAGACGAGGGCGTTGTGCACGGGCTCGCCGGTCGCGCGATCCCAGACGATCGCCGTCTCGCGCTGATTGGTGATGCCGATCGCGGCGATGTCGGACGCCGTAAGCCCCGCCTCGGCGAGCGCGGTCGCGAGCACATCCTGGGTGTTGCGCCAGATCTCGACGGGGTCGTGCTCGACCCAGCCAGGCTTCGGGAAGATCTGCTCGTGCTCCCGCTGCCCGGTGGCCACAGGCCGCCCCGCGGCGTCGAACACCATCGCGCGCGTGCTCGTGGTGCCTTGATCGATGGCGACGATGTGCATGGACCCTCCTGACGTCTCTGTCTCAGGCAAGCCTAGGGTCTCCGCCGTTAGGGTGAGAGGGGAGGATGCGAATGAACGCGGTGAATGCCGAGCGGCAGAGCGTGCAGGCCGTGCGCGCACGCGGCAGGTTCAGCGTGCTCATCATCGGCGGCGGCATCAACGGGATCGCGACCTTCCGAGACCTCGCGCTGCAGGGCGTCGACGTGCTGCTCGTGGAGCGCGGCGACTTCGCCTCGGGCGCGACCGCGGCATCCAGTCACATGATCCACGGCGGCATCCGGTATCTCGAGAACGGCGAGTTCCGGCTCGTGAAGGAGTCGGTGCAGGAGCGCAACGGCCTGCTCAAGACCGCTCCGCACTATGTACGGCCGCTGCGCACCACGATCCCGATCTACTCGACCTTCTCTGGCCTGCTCGGAGCCCCGCTGCGCTTCCTCCGGCACGGCTCGGGAAAGCCCACCGAGCGCGGTGCGGTGCTCATCAAGGCGGGGCTGGTGCTCTATGACACCTTCTCGCGCGACGGCGGCACGGTCCCCCGGCACCGCTTCCACGGGCGCAGGCGCTCGCTCGAGGCATTGCCGATGCTCGATACCCGCATCAAGTACACGGCGACCTACTACGACGCCTCAGTGCACGATCCCGAGCGCCTCGCGCTCGATGTGCTGCACGATGGCCTGGACGCAAACCCCCACGCGCACGCCCTGAACTACGTCGAGGCAGTCGGGCTTTCGACACGCGGCGTACTGCTGCGCGATCACGAATCGGGTGAGGAGTTCACCGTCGTGGCCGATATGGTGGTGAACGCCTCCGGCCCGTGGACCGATCTCACCAACGCCGCCCTGGGGGACGACACCGCGTTCATGGGCGGCACCAAAGGCTCGCACATCGTGCTTGACCACCCCGAACTGCTCGCGGCCACGGGCGGGCGTGAGATCTTCTTCGAGCATTCGGACGGACGGATCGTGCTGATCTATCCGCTGAAGGGTCGCGTGCTGGTCGGCACGACCGACATCCCCGCCGATCCGCGCGAGCCCGCGCGCTGTACCGAGGCCGAGGTCGACTACTTCTTCGCCCTCATCGCGCACGTCTTCCCGGGGATCCCGGTCCGCCGCGAGCGGATCGTTTTCCGGTACGCCGGGATCCGTCCCCTGCCGGGACACGGCGACATCGTGCCCGGCTTCATCTCGCGGGACTACCGTATCGAGCGCCGCCAGGCAGCGGCAGCGATGCCGCCGGTGCTGAGCCTCGTCGGCGGCAAGTGGACGACCTTCCGCGCCCTCGGCGAAGCGCTCGCCAACCGGGTGCTGGCCGAGCTCCGGTGGGAACGGCGAACGACCACCAAGGGGCTGAGGATCGGCGGCGGGCGCGGCTACCCTTGCACGCCCAGGCGGCGGCAGGAGTGGCTCACCGAGAACGTCGGCGACGACGCTCGCGGGCGGGTGCTCTTCGCCCGGTACGGCACGCGGGCGGCCGAGGTCGCGGCCTTTCTCGCTGAGGGTCCGGATGCCCCGGTCCTGGGTGATGCGCTCTCGACCCGTGAGCTCGCCCGGATGGTCGAGCGCGAGCGCGTGCGGCACGTGGACGATGTCGTGCTGCGCCGCACGAGCCTCGCCTTCACCGGCGATGCCGGCGAAGGCGCGCTTACCGAGATCGCCGAGGCACTCGCGCCCCTGCTCGGCTGGGACGAGGCGCGCACCGCCCGCGAGATCGAGGCCTGCCGCGAACTGCTGCGCGAGGCGCACGGCGTGCCTGAGGGTGGGCGCTGAGGGGGGCCCAGCGGGCTCAGCCCTTGCCGAACAGCTTCTGGATCTCGGCGAGATCGGTCGCGCTCGGGGCCTTCTGGCCGCCGCCCAGCCCGAAGCCGCTGCCGGTCGCGGGGGCGGGCGTGGCCGTCTGACCTGCGTTCTCTGCCGCGCGCTTGGCGGGGTTGCCCGAACGCGATCCCGCCGAGGCCTTGCCCTTCTTCGCCCCGCGCTTGGCCGACGCACCGGGACGCCCCATCCCGGGCACAGGACCCATCCCGGGGATGTTCGGCACGCCGCCGCGCGCCACGGTCTTCATCATCTTCGCGGCCTGGTCGAACCGCTGCACGAGCTGGTTGACGTCGGTCACGGTCATCCCCGCCCCGCGCGCGATGCGCAGGCGCCGCGATCCATTGAGGATCTTCGGGTTGTGCCGCTCGCCCGGGGTCATCGAGCGGATGATGGCCTCCGTGCGATCGATCTCACGGTCGTCGAAGTTCTCCAGTTGCTGCTTCATCTGGCCCGCGCCCGGGAGCATCCCGAGCATCTTCTTCATCGAGCCCATCTTCTTCATCTGCTGAAGCTGCTCGAGGAAGTCCTCGAGCGTGAACTGCTCGGCTGCGATCTTCTCGGTGAACTTCTGCGCCTCGGCCTCGTCGAAGGCCTGCTGGGCCTGCTCGATGAGGGTGAGGATGTCGCCGAGATCGAGGATCCGGCTGGCCATCCGGTCCGGGTGGAACGCCTCGAGGTCCTCGAGGCGCTCGCCGGTGGAGGCGAAGATGATCGGACGCCCGGTGATGGAGGCGACCGAGAGCGCCGCACCGCCGCGCGTGTCACCATCGAGCTTGGAGAGCACGACGCCGGTGATGTCCACGCCCTCCTGGAAGGCCTTGGCGGTGTTCACCGCATCCTGACCCGTCATCGCGTCGATGACGAACAGGACCTCGTCGGGGTCGACCGCCTTGCGGATATCGGATGCCTGCTTCATGAGCTCCGCGTCGACGCCGAGGCGCCCTGCGGTGTCGACGATGACGACGTCGTGCTGGTGACGGCGCGCGTACTCGACGCCGCCCCTTGAGACCTTGACCGGGTCGCCGACGCCGTTGCCCGGCTCAGGGGCGTAGATCGCCGCCCCC
>CAZHML010000020.1:0-30865 GCA_964533745.1 uncultured Microbacterium sp. | reverse complement strand
GCGAGCTTGCCCGCGAACGTCGTCTTGCCCGAGCCCTGCAGACCGGCCAGCATGATGACCGTCGGCGGGTTCTTGGCGAACTCGAGGCGGCGCTGCTGGCCGCCCAGGATCCCGATCAGCTCCTCGTTGACGATCTGGACGACCTGCTGCGCGGGGTTCAGCGCCCGGTTGACCTCATCCCCGAGGGCGCGCTCGCGCACGCGCGCGGTGAAGTCCTTGACCACGGGGAGCGCGACATCGGCATCCAGAAGCGCCCGGCGGATCTCGCGCACCGTGCCGTCGACGTCGGCAGGGCTCAGCCTGCCTTTCGTTCGCAGGTTGCGGAAAGTCTCGGTGAGCCGGTCAGAGAGCGTGCCAAAGGTAGCCATGGTGCCTTCGATTCTACGCGCGCGACACCGAGGCCTCCCGCGGGGGGCTCAGTCCTCCAGATACGCGTACAGGCGATACAGGAATGCCGCCATCGCGTCCCGCGTCACAGTGTTCGCCGGACGGAACTCCTGCCCGCCGGTGACGGACCACCCCGTGCTCACACCGCTCGCCGCGAGCCAGGTGATCTGCGGGTAGAACTGGTGCGACGGTTCGACCTCGCGGAAGGGAGAGGTGTCGGGCGGCGTGAACTCCGGCTCCCCCGCGAAGCGGTACATGAATGCCGCCATGGCATCCCGGGTCACAGTGCCGGAGGGACGGAACTCCGGCAGGCCATCCGGCATCTCCCAGCCGGTGCTGATCCCCGATGCCGCAAGCCAGGTGATCTGCCGATAGAACTGGTGGGAAGCAGAGACATCACGGAACGGCGAGGTCTCTGGCGGCGTGAACTCCGGCTCCCCCGCGAAGCGGTACAGGAACGCGGCCATGGCATCCCGGGTCACGGTGTTCGCCGGGCGGAACTGCTGGCCGGCGACTGTCGTATAGCCGGTGCTCACGCCCGATGCCGCAAGCCAGGCGATCTCGGTGGCGAACTGGTGCGTCTGTAGCACGTCGACGAAGGCTTCCAGATAGGCAGGCTTGAGGTAGTCGCTGTGCACCCACCAGGTCTTGGAGCCCACCTTGACCAGCCACCACACGCCGTAGGTGCCTAGGCGCGTGACCTTGGTGTCCTTCTTCAGCGTCGTGGAGCCGATGCTGCACGAGGTGGTCGGGGCGATGCGGGCGTTGAGCGAGGCGGACGTCGTGAGGAACTCGCCACCGGCGAGGACGATATTGTCGCCGGAGGGTGCCGCGCAGGGGCCGACATGGGCCGAGGGTGCGAGTCCGCCGGGGAAGGTCAGGCTCTCGGTGGACAGCCACGCCACCGCGTCGCCGACCGTGGCCCGCGACCACGCGCCGTACTGTCCCGTGACCGCGACGACGGCCCCCTTCGTCAGCAGCACCATGTCCTGGGTGCACTTCGTCGTCGGCGCGCGGCGCACGTTCAGCGTGTTCGACTTCACGGTGGCGGTGACCGAGTGCGTGGCGATGTCGGCCGCGGGCGGCTGCGTGCAGTCGGGAACCTGGGCGGGTGCTCCGGATGGCGGGGCGATTTCGGGCACGAACCACGAGACGTAGAAGTTGTAGAAGTTGCGGTTGCCGTAAGACGAGCAGGAGTCGCCCGTGGCCGTTCCCGCGGCGAGCGCGGCGATGTTCGCACGATAGGGCGTGTAGATGTAGAGGTTCGCCGTGGCACGGTTCTGGATGTAGACCCGTGAGGTGCCGCAGTCGGTCGAGGGATGCCACTTGATCGTGTTGACCTGGCCGGGCTTGTAGTTGAAGGAGTTCGGGTTCTTGGTGTACACCTGCATCTGGCGGGCACCGCGGTAGACCTGGTTGGCGAAGCCATAGTGGTTCGCGTCGCAGTTGGCCGTGTTGTTCGGACCCGAGTCGGGGCAGGCAAAACCCATCGCACGATCGAAACGCGCCTGCGAGGGGTTGGTCAGGGTGACCAGCGACTGCTCCTTCTGCAGCATCACCAGGATCACCTTGGGATTGATCCCGCAGGCATTCGCGACCTTGTGGATGATGCTCGCCGCCGTCTCGTTCGTACCACCCGCTATCGCCGCGCAGTACTGATCAGCGGCCTTGGCAGGATTCGTCTGGGTGAAGTTCTTCAGGCACGTCGCGCCGCTGGAGCAAGTGGGCACCTTCGAGTCGAGGAAAGCTTGAATCTCCTCCACGGTCATCGAGGCACCGTCGAAGAACTCCTGGTCGCTGATGATGAAGCCGCCGTCGATGATCGAATCGGGCAGTTCCGCCGCCTCGGCGCTTGTCGCAGGGCCGGCCAGAGCGAGCAGTCCTGCCGCCACGATCACCGCCGAGAGCATCGAAAGCCCCCGCGCGACACGCCGTCCGATACCCCACCGCTTGTGCAACGCCATGCTACTAGTGTGACGAAAGTTAACTCGAGATGCCAACCCCAATATCCTGTGAGGTGCGTTTCTCTCGTCTTTCCGGGTGTCATCCAGGGTCATCCCCCGCGCGCTGTCGGCTAGGCTGAGAGCCGATTCGATCACGACGAAAGCTGGCATATGCTCGACATCGTCACCGCGGGCCTGGCCCCTCGATTCGTCCCCTATCTCGACGGCTGGGAGCTCCAGCGGCGCGTGCACGAGGACGTGGTCAGCGGCATCCGCCCCGACACCCTGCTGCTGCTCGAGCACGAGGCCGTCTACACCGCCGGCAAGCGCACCGAACCGCACGAACGGCCGACCGACGGCACCCCGGTCATCGACGTGGACCGCGGTGGCAAGATCACCTGGCACGGACCCGGGCAGCTCGTGGGATATCCCATCGTGCGCCTGCCCGAGCCGGTCGACGTCGTCGCGCACGTGCGGCGGCTCGAGGGCATCCTGATCGATGTCCTGCGCCCGCTCGGAGTCGACGGCTACCGCGTCGAGGGACGCAGCGGCGTGTGGGTGCGCCGCCCGCTGTCCGAGGACAAGGTCGCCGCGATCGGCGTGCGCGTGCAGCGAGGTGTCACGATGCACGGCTTCGCGCTGAACTGCGACAACTCGCTCGCGGCGTTCCGCGGCATCATTCCCTGCGGGATCACGGATGCCGGGGTCACCACGATCAGCGAGATCGTGGGACGCGAGATCTCCCCTGCCGACGTGGTGGATGCCGTCGCGGCCGCCTTCGCCGAGGCTTACGCGGGGGTCGCCGCATGATGCGTCGACCGAACTCGACCAGGTTGAGCGAGGACACGAAGTGATCGAGTCGAAACCCGCGGCACCCGAGGGACGCCGCCTGCTGCGACTGGAGGTCCGCAACGCCGAGACCCCGATCGAGCGCAAGCCCGAGTGGATCCGGACCAAGGCCAAGATGGGGCCGGAGTTCACAGCCTTGCACTCCCTCGTGAAGTCCGAGGATCTGCACACGGTCTGCCAGGAGGCGGGCTGCCCCAACATCTACGAGTGCTGGGAGGATCGCGAGGCGACCTTCCTCATCGGCGGCGCGCAGTGCACCAGACGGTGCGACTTCTGCCAGATCGACACGGGCAAGCCCGCGGATTACGACATCGACGAGCCGCGACGCGTCGCCGAGAGCGTGCAGCGGATGCAGTTGCGCTACGCCACGGTCACCTGCGTCGCCCGCGACGATCTGCCCGACGGCGGTGCGTGGCTGAACGCCGAGACGGTGCGGCAGATCCACGCGCAGAATCCGAGCACCGGCGTGGAGCTGCTCGCGACCGACTTCAACGGCGAGCCCGAGCTGCTGAACGTCGTCTTCGAGGCCCGCCCTGAGGTCTTCGCGCACAACGTCGAGACGGTGCCGCGCATCTTCAAGCGCATCCGCCCGGCCTTCCGCTACGAGCGCTCGCTCGACGTGCTGACCCAGGCGCGCGCGGCCGGGCTCATCACGAAATCGAACCTCATCCTGGGCATGGGCGAGGAGCCGGAGGAGGTCGTCCAGGCGCTGCAGGACCTGCACGACGCGGGATGCGACATCGTCACGATCACGCAGTACCTGCGCCCCACGCCCCGGCACCTGCCGGTGGCGCGCTGGGTGAAGCCCGACGAGTTCGTGGGGTTCAAGCAGGAGGCTGAGCGGATCGGGTTCCTCGGAGTGCTCGCCGGTCCCCTGGTGCGCTCCTCCTACCGCGCCGGTCGCCTGTGGGCCCAGTCGATGATCTCGAAGGGACGCGAGATCCCCGAGCATCTCGCGCACATCGCCGAGAGCGCCGATCTGGGCTTCGCCCAGGCGGTGTAGGAGTCGGGAGGTTTCGACTCGCCGCCCGCGGCGGCGGCTCAACCTAGACACGAGACGGATCACTGCTGCGGAGCAGCGGTGATCCGTCTCGTGTCTAGTCCGCGCTCATCACCGAGAGCACGCCGCCGTCCGAGCCGAGGTTCACCAGCAGCACGTCGTCGGCCTCGCCGGTGTCCAGGCCGTATTCCATCACCGCGAAGGGATCCGATCCGCCGTGTTCGTCGGCCAGGATCGTCATACTGATCAGGCGCAGCGACCGGATGATGTCCACCGCCGCGTCGCCGCTGACATCCACCAGGAGATCGGCCAGATCCTCGCCATGCGTCGCCTGCTGCTGCAGGATGAACTCGGTCACCTCGCTCGTGCGGTCGTCGACCTCGGCGAGCATCGCGCGCCGGACGGAGTCATCGAGCTCCTCGATCCCGGAGATGAGGGATGCGGCGATATCCAGCGCTTCGGGCCGCACGTCGTCCTGATCCGGTGCGGTCAGATCCACGGTGACGGTCTGATCGCCCAGGTCGACGCGCTCGGACCAGAAGATGGAGCCGTCCGGACCTGCGGAAAGGACTCCGAAGAAGTCATGCTCGATGCCCATACCGCTATGAAACCAGGCCCGGCGCGATGTGGGTAGCCCGTGTCGCCTGTGTCGCGTTCGATCTCATGCGAGCAGCGCCTGGACGAAGACGTGCGGGGTGAATCCGGTGAGGTCGTCGATCCCCTCGCCCTGACCCAGAAGCTTGACCGGGATGCCGGTGCGCTCCTGCACCGCGAGCACGAAACCACCCCGGGCGGAGCCGTCGAGCTTGGTCAGAACGAGCCCCGTGACACCCGCGTGCTCGAGGAACGCCTCGGCCTGCACGACGCCGTTCTGACCGGTGGTGGCGTCGAGGACGAGCAGCACCTCGCTGATCGGGGCCTGCTTCTCGATCACGCGACGGATCTTGGTGAGCTCGTCCATCAGCCCGGTCTTGGCATGCAGACGCCCGGCGGTGTCGACGATCGCGATCTCGGTGCCGGTGCGCAGGGCATACTCGACCGTCTGAAAGGCGACGGACGCCGGATCCTGCCCCTCGTGCTGCGGGCGGACGATCTCGGCCCCGCCGCGCTCGGCCCAGGTCGCGAGCTGCTCGACGGCCGCCGCGCGGAAGGTGTCGGCCGCGCCCACCACGACCGTGCGTCCGTAACCGCGCAGGAACTTCGCGAACTTGCCGATGGTCGTGGTCTTGCCGACCCCGTTCACCCCGACGACCAGTACGACGGCGGGTCGCTCGGTGAGCGTCAAGGTCGAGTCATAGGCGGCGAAGTGCTCCTCGAGCGTCTCGCGCAGCATCCGGTGCAGGTCCGCGGGATCGGTCGTGGCGTAGCGATCCACCTTCTCGTGCAGGTCGTCGAGGATGCGCTCGGTGACGTCGGGGCCGAAGTCGGCGGTCAGGAGCGCGGTCTCCAGGTCGTCCCAGGTCGTCTCGTCGATGGCAGCCCGCACGAACATGCCGCGCAGCGCGCGTCCGAGGGACCAGGAGTTCTCCGCCATGCCTCCAGCCTAGGGCTCAGGCGGTCGCGCGGTCGCTGACGCGCTGGCCGACGACAGCGGAGACGCCGTCCTCGCGCATCGAGACGCCGTAGAGCGCGTCGGCGATCTCCATCGTGCGCTTCTGGTGCGTGATGATCAGCAGCTGCGAGCTCGCGCGCAACTGCTCGAAGACGCCCAGCAACCGGCCGAGGTTCGCGTCGTCCAGCGCCGCCTCGACCTCGTCGAGGATGTAGAAGGGGCTAGGCCGGGCCTTGAAGATCGCCACCAGCAGCGCCACCGCCGCCAGCGACCGTTCGCCGCCCGACAGCAGCGAGAGGCGCTCGATCTTCTTGCCCGCCGGCCGCACCGAGACGTCGATCCCGGTCGTGAGCAGGTCGTCGGGATCCGTGAGCGAGATGCTGCCCGACCCCCCGGGAAACAGCATCGGGAACACCTCGCCGAAGGCGGCCCTGGTGTCTTCGAACGCAGCGTTGAAGATCGACTGCATCCGCTCGTCCAGGTCTGAGATGATCGTGAGCAGATCCTGCCGCGTCTTGGTGAGGTCGGCGAGCTGCTCGGTGAGGAAGGCATGGCGCTGTTCGAGCGCCGCGAACTCCTCCAGCGCCAAGGGGTTCACACGGCCGAGCTGTGCGAGCTTGCGCTCGGCCTCGCGCAGGCGCTGCTCCTGGGTGCGGCGGTCGTAGGGGATGCCTACGGCATCCGGATCCTCGTCCCCCGCCTCCGCATCGGCATCCGGCGCGATATCCGGAGGAACCGGCTGATCAGGGCCGTATTCAGCGAGCAGGATGTCCTCGTCCAGGGCCAGCTCGCCGCTGACGCGTTCGAGCAGGCTCGACAGGTGCAGCTTCTTCTCGTGGATCTGCAACTCGAGCCCGTGCACGTTCTCGGTGAGCACTCCCAGCCGCTCCCGTAGCCCCGATTCCTCGGCGCGCAGCGCGACGAGCTCCTCGTTCTGGGCGAGCCGCGCCGCCTCGGCGCTCGTCAGCGCGAGCTGCGCCTCGGCGACGGAGCCTCCCAGCGAATCGAGCACCCGCGGAAGCTCGGCGACGACCCCGAAAGCCGCCTGCCGCTGCGCGCGGCGCAGAACCGCGCGGCGGGCAGCCGTCACTGCGGCCTCCTTCTCCTGCTCGCGCTGTCGCTCGAGGCTCGCCACCCGTGCCTCGGCAGCCCGGATCCGCTCGCGCAGCGTCTCGATCTCAAGCCGGGCGCGCACCTCCTCCTCGCGCGCGCTCTCCAACGCCTCCAGCATCCCCTCGCGCGCAGAGGCGTCGAGCACCGGCCGGGGGAGGGACTCGGCGGTCTCGAGTGCCGCGGTCGCCGTCTGTGCGGCAGCCTCAGCATCGGTCATCGCCGTCTGTGCCTGGGCGAGACTGTTGCGCAGCCGCTCGCACTCGGCGACGGCAGACTCGTGACGCACGGTGACCAGGTTCACCGACTCGGCGTAGGCGGCCAGTTCCGCGTCATGCTCGCGCAGAGATCGCAGCGCCTCCTTCGCCTCGCGGCGGCGGCTCTCGACGTTCTCGATGGCCTCGGTGCGCTCGGTGCGCAGTGAAGACACGACCGCAGCCAGCTCGCTCAGCCGCTCAGCCGCGGCATCCCGCTCGGCCGCCAGTTCCAGACGCGAACGCTCGCCACCCGATCCGGCCCGCAGCGAGAAGGCCGTGACCACCTCGCCCGCCCGCGTCACGATCGTCACCGGCGTGCCGGGGAGCGCATCGGCCGCTGCTCGTGCCGCACGTGCGGCATCGAGGTCATCCGCGATCAGCACGTGCCCGAGGATGCCCCGGATGCCGCCTGGTGCCGTGACCACGTCGACAGCGGGCCGCGTGCCGGGAACGGAAGGCAGCGTCGGTGCCGCACGCTCGGCATCCGCGATGACGACGTCGACGACGCCACGCCCGCTGCTCTGCGCCTTGGCAGCGACGGCGAAGGCGTCGTCGGCCGAGTCCACCAGTACGCCCTCGGCAAGGGGTCCGAGCACGGCGGCTATCGCAGTCTCAAAACCTGCCTTGACCTGCACGGCATCCCCGACGAGCCCTCGGATGCCACGGCCGCCCGCCTTCACGATCTCGGCGGCCCCGCCGCTCAGCGCCAGCGCACTGCCCAGCGCGGCGACCTTCGCCGTGAGCGCGTCGACCTCGCGTTCGGCGGTGTGCAGCCGCTCGCGGATCTCTTCCAGCGCTGTCTCGGCATCCGTCGCCGCGCGCTGCGCCTTCTCATAACCGGCGGTATGCTCGGCGACCGTGCCCGAGGGAGCCTCCGTCTTCTCGATCTGGTCGAGCGCCTCCTGCGCCTCGCGGCGTCGCTGCTCGGCGGCTTCGAGGGCCGCGGCCTGCCGGGTCACCGCCGTCTGCACGGCCGCGAGGGCGGATGCCGCAGCCTCGGCCGCTCCGTGCAGGGTCGTGATCCGCATGTCGTGCTCGGAGACCAGGGCGCTCTGCTCGGCGATGTCGAGATCGAGCGCGTCAAGTTCGGCGCGGGCACGGGTCACCTCGCGCGTGGCGGTCTGCGCGGCATCCTGAGCATCACCGAGCCCGGTGGAGATCTCGTCGATCTCGGCGCGCGCCTCGTCGATCACGGCCTGGCTGATCGTGCTGGCGGAGGATGCCTGATCCTCCTGGTCGCTGCCCAGGAGGGCGAGGCGCTGGTTCGCGAGCGTGAACAGCCCTCGCATCCGCTCCTGCACCTGCTCCAGGCCGAACAGGACATTGCGCGCCTCGTCCACCGCGACCGTGCTCTGCGTCTGCTCGAGCTGCGCGATCTTCGCGCGGGCGAGATCCATCTGGTCAGAGAGCACGAGGCGCTCGGTGTGCCGCTCCTGCTCGCTGCGGCCGTGGTCGGCGAGCACGGTGCGCAGCGCCACGACATCGTCGGCGAAGATGCGAGCCTTGGCATCCCGCACGACCGCGGCGATGGTCTGCGCCTCGCGAGCGATCTCCGCCTGGCGGCCGAGCGGCTTGAGCTGGCGACGGATCTCACCGGCCAGATCGCTCAGGCGCGTGAGGTTCGCCTGCATCGCTTCGAGCTTGCGGACCGTCTTCTCTTTGCGGCGGCGGTGCTTGAGGATCCCGGCGGCCTCCTCGATGAAGCCGCGACGGTCCTCGGGGGTAGCCTGCAGCACGGTGTCGAGGCGTCCCTGCCCGACGATGACGTGCATCTCGCGACCGAGCCCGGAGTCGCTGAGGAGCTCCTGCACGTCCAGCAGCCGGCAGGTCTCGCCGTTGATGGCGTACTCGCTCGCGCCGTTGCGGAACAGGGTGCGGCTGATCGTGACCTCGGCATACTCGATCGGAAGCGCCCCGTCGGCGTTGTCGATCGTGAGCTGCACCTCGGCGCGGCCGAGCGGCCCGCGCGTCGAGGTGCCTGCGAAGATGACGTCCTCCATCTTGCCGCCGCGCAGGGTCTTTGCACCCTGCTCCCCCATCACCCAGGCAAGGGCGTCGACGACGTTGGACTTGCCCGATCCGTTCGGCCCGACGATGCAGGTGACGCCGGGCTCGAAGACGAAGGTCGTGGGCTGGGCGAACGACTTGAAGCCCTTCAGCGTCAGGCTCTTCAGGTGCATGGGCACACCGGTCGTCGCGCTCTGATCACGCACTTACGCTACCCGAATCCAGGCCCGGACAGTTCATGCATGCACAGCGGGACGGGCGTTGCGCAGCAGCCGCTTGACGAATCGGATGCGACTGCCGTAATGTGACACTTCGCACCGACACGGAAGGAGGAGCCCGATGATGATGTTCATGCATGCCGCCACAGGCGCAGGCACTGCCGCGCGCGTCGCGAACCGGGTGGCCCCTTCCACGTCCGCCGTCACCGCGACCGCATAAAGCGCGCAGGGGACGAGTCTGCCCGCCAGGGCCTCCCCGACCGTCCCGCTGCCCCCGGCTCGCATTCTCCGCGCGCCCGCAGGCTCTGCTCCTGCTCCCCCTCGCCATGCACATCATCGGGCACCGCCCGACACCATCCAAGGACTCCTCATGAACACCACCCCTGCCGGCACCCTGCCGCAGAACATCACCATCGAACCCCTGCACATCCCCGCCTCGGCCGATGCCGAAGACGCCGCCGACTTCTGCGAGATGGTGCGCGTGCGCAACATCGTCTACCGCGAGATCAGCGGCAACGACGACGAGGCGATGACGCCGGCCGAGATCCTGCCGCACTACGGCGAGGACCCCGACGAGATCCGCCTGGTCTGGGCCATCCGCTCGGGCGATGAGATCATCGGCCGCGCCGGGCTCGACCTTCCGACGGAGGGCGACTCCCACCTCGGCTACTGGCTCGTCGAGATCCTGCACGCGCACCACGGCCGCGGCATCGGCTCTGCGGCGTACGAGCTCATCGAGCGGACCGCCCGCGAGCACGGACGCACCGTGCTGCAGTCGTGGGCGGAGCATCCGGATGCCCCGGGGCCGCGCCTGGCCGCGCCGACGGGCTTCGGCGAGATCCCGCACGACCATGCGGCGCGCTTCTACCAGCGCCACGGCTACGCGCTCGAGCAGATCGAGCGCAAGAGCGTCTTCGACCTGACCGCGCCGATGACGCGGATCGAGGAGCTCCTCGCCGAGGCGCAGGCCGCGAGCGAGGGCTACCGGCTGATCCAGTGGATGCTGCCGACCCCGCCGGAGTACGTCGAGGGCTACGCCTGGGCGAAGTCGCGCATGTCGACCGACGCACCCGCCGCCGCCCTCGAGTTCGACGAGCAGGCCTGGGATGCCGAGCGCGTCGCCCGGCACGATCAGCGCGTGCTCGACGGAGGCCGGATCATGCAGGTCACCGCAGCGGTGCACGAGCAGAGCGGCACCGTGGTCGCCTTCAACGAACTCGTCCAAGGGGTCGATCCCGCCCAGATATCCGCTCAGGAGGACACCCTGGTGCTCAAGGAGCACCGCGGGCACCGCCTCGGTCAGCTCGTGAAGGCCGCCGGCATCCTCAGCTGGCGCGAGATCGCACCGCGTTCGCCGAAGATCATGACCTACAACGCCGAGGAGAACCGCCCGATGCTCGACATCAACGAGAGGCTCGGCTTCGTGCCGGCCGCCTACTCGGGAGCCTGGAAGAAGGTGCTCGCATGAGCGCGACAATCGTCACCAAGGTGGTCGTCCCCGAGAACCTGGATGCGGCGGATTCCGCCGACTTCCAGGCCCTCGGCGACGTCTTCAACGAAGCGATGGAGCAGGACCTGGGCCTTGACCACTTGAGGTGGGTCCCGGCCGAGGAGCTGCCTGCGTGGCAGGACGGCAGCTACACGATCCGGATCGGCTATCTCGCCCGGCGGGACGGGCGCGCTGTCGGCGCTCTGCAGCTCTTCGTCCCGCTGGAAGCTGACGCGCAGGAGATCAACTTCGACATCCTTGCGCTGCCGGACTCGCGAGGACTCGACGTCGAGGAGGCGCTTCTTGATGCGTTGATCGAAGAAGCACGCGCACACGGCCGCAGCATCCTGCAGACCTACACGCTGCACCGCTTCGACACCCCGCACGAGAAGATCGCCCCGCCGACGGGCTTCGGTGAGATTCCGGTCGATGAGCACACGGTCTTCTTCCGCGATCACGGATTCGAGCTGAAGCAGGTCGAGCGCAACAGCGCCTTCGACCTGACCGGATCCTTCGAGCAGGTCGCGGAGATGCTCGACGAGGCGCTGGCCTTCGCGGGTCCGGACTATCGCCTGGTCGCGTGGACGGGCCTCACGCCCGAGCAGTTCGTGGACGGCATGGCATTCGTCAGATCCCGGATGTCGACCGACGTGCCGCTCGCCGACACCGTCTGGACCGACGAGGTGTGGGATGCCGAGCGCGTCCGCACGCGCGACCGCACGAACATCACCGAGTCGGGCCTGACCCAGTCCGTCACCGCGGTGGAGCATGTGCCGACGGCCAGGATCGTGGCTTTCAGCGAGCTCTCGCTGGGGCACGAGCCGACGGACCCTTCGCATCAGTGGGGCACGCTCGTTGTGCGCGAGCACCGGGGGCATCGCCTCGGCACGATCGTGAAGTGCGCGAACCTGCTGCGCTGGCGCGAGATCGCCCCGGAGTCGCCGATGGTGAGCACCTTCAACGCCGAGGAGAACCGGCCGATGCTGGCTGTCAACGAGCGGGTCGGCTTCGTCCCGCTCACGGTGGCGGGCGTGTGGAAGCGGGTGCTGGAGTAGCGGGCCACAACGTGGGACCGGTGCGGGACCGCCGATCGGGCACGGATGCGGTAGCGAGGGGATAGGAAGGAGTATGACCAGACCAGCCCTCGCGGCTCGAGCCGCTTCTCGCACACGGTACCGTGCCCTGCTTGCTCCGCTTCTCGCTGTGCTTCTCGTCAGCGGGGGCACTCTCGGCCTCTCGGCATGCACACCAGGTGGTGGCGATCCCACTCCGACGGCGAGCGCCGATCCGGAGCCTACTCCGAGCACCGATCCCGTGCCGACGCCCTCTAGCATTCCGGGAGCGGATCCGGAGCTCCGGGACCGGTTGCTCAACAACGCCAACGCGTTCCTCATGGCGCTCTCCTACCGCGACTGCGGCATGTTCACAGCGCTATCGACACCGGAGTTCCAGGAGGAGTTCGCCCGCAACGCCGGTGCTGCCGACGTCTGCGATGTCGTGAGCAACGCCGGTATCGCACCGCCGTCGGAGATGCAGGCCCGCGAGTACGGCACGATCAATGACGGCACTCCGGGCCTGCTCTGGGCCGATCTCATCGCGATCTACACCTTCTCGCATGAGGGCACGCTCTACGACCAGGAGATCGAGTTCGGCTTCCGTCGCGAGGGCGATGACGGCAAGTGGCTCATCTACTCGTTCCAGCCCGCGGGGGATGTCTCCCCGCACTGATCCTCGCACTCAGGCTCCCGCCTCGCGGCGGATCGAACCGCAGGCCCTGCTCACAGCTGCCGTGCCGGGTCCATCCGCTGGTGCAGGATCCGGATCACGTCCACGCCCTCGGCGCTCTCGACGTAGAAGAGGAGGTGGCTGCCGATGCCGTACCGGCGGTATCCCTCGCGGGTCTCGTCGCAGGCGTGCCCGCGCTCGGGATCATCGGCGACGCGCTCGATGGCGGCCCTGATCTCGGTCAGGTAGGTCTCGGCCTGGCGAACGCCCCAGCGCTCCTGGGTGAAGTCCCAGATCGACGAGAGGTCGTGCTGAGCGGCCGGTGTGAGACGGTATCGCCTCACGACTTCTTCGCCGCGATGAAGGCATCGAAGTCGAAGGGCTCCGGATCGCCGCTCTCCTCACCGGCGATGAGGGCGGCGCGCAGCGCTGACATCCGCGTCTCGTGATCCTCCAGCAGCCGGAGCCCCGCGCGCACGACCTCGCTGGCTGACCGGTAACGGCCGGTCGCGACCTCACGCGAGAGAAAGGCAGTGAAGTGGTCGTCCAGGCTGATCGACGTGTTCGTACTCATGCGGCAAGGTTACCAAGAATTGGTAGATTCTGAACATCCGTGAATACCGCCTCCCTGACAACCGATGTGACTCGGCGAGGTGACGTCTCCCGACCTCCGCAGGCTAGACATTTTCCTATATAGGAATATGATTGTGCCATGGCACGGGCAGCAACGACATCGGATGCGTTCAACGCGATCGCCGAGCCGCAGCGCCGGGAGATCCTGGTGAAGCTGCAGGCGGGCGAGCGAGCGGTGGGCGATTTGGCGCTGGACCTCGGGATGACCCAGCCCCAGGCGTCGAAGCATCTGCGGGTGCTCCGCGAAGTCGGACTGGTGCTGGTTCGCGAGGCGGGCAAGCAGCGACTGTACGACCTGGACGCAAGCGGTCTGCTGCCGGTGCGGGAGTGGCTGGGCGGCTTCGAGCAGTTCTGGAACGAGAGCTTCGACCGTCTGAACGACTACGTCCGAGACCTGGACCGGGCACGACGGGGAGAAGCGACGCATGACTGACCCGACGGATCGGGAGATCACGGTCTCCCATCTCATCGACGCCCCGCGAGAAGTCGTCTTCGAGGCGTTCACCGAGGTCCGGCACCTCTCACGATGGTGGGGGCCAGACGGGTTCACCACCACGACCCGGTCTTTCGAGTTCCGCGTCGGCGGCGAGTGGGACTTCATGATGCACGGACCGGACGGCACCCATTACCCGGAGTGGATCGAGTGGCGCGAGATCACGCCGCCGGAGCGGATCGTGCTGCGGCACGGCGAGTTCCGCGACGACCCCCACGCCTTCGACTCCGTCCTCACCTTCGAACAGGCCGGCGAGCAGACCAGAATCGTGATGATCACGGTGTTCCCCACGAAAGAACTCCGAGACGAAGCCGTCGAGAAGTACCGCGCGATCGAGGGCGGTCAGCAGACTCTGCGCAACCTGGCCGCCTACGTCGCCGAGCTCTTGAACACAGACCGATAGTCAGGAGGCAGCATGTCACTCGTCCGCGTCCACAACTTCTCCGTCTCGCTCGACGGCTTCGGCACCGGCGAGGATCAACGGCTGGAAGCACCTTTCGGCCATGCCGGGCACCGGCTCCTCGAGTGGGCCATCCCGACCCGCACCTTCGCCCAGATGGGCTTTCACGGCGAGCAGGACGGCACCGTCGGCGTCGACGACGCCTTCGCGAGCCAGTGGGGCACGGGCATCGGTGCCGAGATCATGGGACGCCACAAGTTCGCGCCCAAGCCGGGGCCGTGGCCCGACGAGCAGTGGCGCGGCTGGTGGGGCGACGATCCGCCCTTCCACACCCCGGTCGTCGTGCTCACGCATCATCCACGCCCGCCGCTGGAACTGGAAGGCGGCACCACCTTCTACTTCATCGACGCCGAGCCTGCCGATGCGCTTGCGCGAGCCCGCGAACTCGCAGGCGGCCTCGACGTCCGCATCGGTGGCGGCACAACGACCATCCGCGAGTTCCTGCAAGCCGATCTGATCGACGAGATGCATATCGCCGTCGTACCGATCCTCCTCGGCCGCGGCGAGCGGCTCTGGGACGGGCTGGAAGGGCTTGAGGAACGCTTCAGGATCGAAGCGGTGACATCGCCGAGCGGAGTCATCCACCTGACGTTCGCACGGCGAACCTGAGCGTCACCGGATGGCCGTCAGCCTGCCGTCGGCGACCGCCGCCACTGGCAGCGCGGGCAGAAGTGCGAGGAGCGGTTCATGACTGCCTCGCGGTGGATCGGCGCCGAATGATTGGGCGGACCAGGTTCACGCCTTGCTCGCAGTGGCGATCACTGCGTCCAAGCGCGGCCCGACCGAGTCGGCCATCATCGTGATCTCCTGCTCGCGGACGCCGTTCCTCCGCGCGGCATCGCGCCACCCGGCGACTGCTCCGGCCACGCGCACTATCCGCTCGCGGGCTTGGGCGAGCGAGAGGCTGCACTCCTCCGCGAGGGCGCGCAGGGCCTCGGCCTCGTCGAGCGGCGTGTCGGCTCCCATGATCGAAGTCGAGCGGGCCAGCTGCGGGTCGGGGTTCGGGTTGACGTCGAACACGGGGCTTAGCGTCCACGAGCCGCGGTCGGCGAGGAAGCCGTGGTTGCGCAGATGGTCGTCGGTGTTGCCCAGGGCGACGGATGCCACGACACGGTCGAAGAGTTCGTGATGGTCCGCCTTGGGCGACCAGGACAGGTCCCGCATCGCCTCGGCGATCTCGGCGTAGTCGCGGTGCTCGCCGTCGGCGGCGCTCAGTGCCGTCATCGCGCTGATGTAGCCGAGCCGGTGCCCTTCGCCCGTCCGGTCGAACCTGCGCAAGAGCAGCACGCTGCGCTCGCCCACGCGGGCGAGACGGCGCTGCGGCACCCGGATGCCTGCGGCCTCCAGCAGGTCGAGCGCGGTCGCCTCCCAGGCCATGACGTCCCACCGGTCGCTGCCGTGCGGGAACTTTGCGATCGCAAGGGAGCCGTCCTCGAGGCGCACCGAGGCCTTCGGCCTCGCCCCGCCCAGCCCCGTCGTGCCCGTGTCCAGTAGTTGCTTGACGGCCCGGCTCGGGTCCTCGTCGGAGGCCAGCTCATCCGAGGCACGCAGCAGCTCAGGCAGCGAAACGAGCCGGGGCACGGTCGCGGGCTTCCCGAGGAACGCCTCGCCCCCCGGCAGCCGATACCGCAACGCGCCCTGACGGGTGTCGTCGCTGACGCCCAGAAGGAAGTCGACGTCGTCCAGCAGGCGCGGAACCCTGCCCTCCTCGCGGGCGCGGACCCTCTCTGCCTTCTCGATGAGGGTGCGGCCCCAGCGATCTGGGGCGCTGTCGGCGAAGGCGCGCACGAGACCCGCCTGGTGCTGCGCGCCCGAGACCAGCGGCAGGGCCGGATCGATGCTCGTGCCGTCACTCGACAGGTAGCCGGGGTCGTAGAGGAAGGTCGTCGAGATCTGGCCGCGTGCCCGCGTGAAGTGCGCCTGGCCCACCAGGCGCACGCCGTTCCTCTCGTCGACGAGGACCTCAACGGTGGTCATCGCGCGCGTTTCTTCGCGAGGTTGCCGGCGCGGAGGCGACCGATGTCGCTGCCGAGCGGGTCGACGGCCTCGACCACCTGGTCGAGCACACCGAGAGCGCGCAGCACCTGCGCGACGTTCCCGAACCCGACGCCCGGGTCGCCGGTCTCGATCTTGCGCAGCGTATCGCGGGTGATCCCGGCGCGCTCGGACACCTGCTGCGCGGTCAGGCCCAGCACCATGCGCCAGCCTCGCACGTGCTCGCCGAACTCCGCGAGTTGTCGGTCAATCTTGTACCCAGCCATACTGCCGTCTCCTATGACGATGATCATATCCTTATATACGAGATATGGCGAGTATTATCTTCATAGTAGAAAGGATATCCGAAAGCAGCAAGTTGATGCGGGCCGCGCGCGAGCCTCTCGCCGTTCTCAGCGCGCTGGTAGTGGGGGCGATTCGCCGCTGGGCCGGGCGCGAGGCGCCTGGTGTCTGATCCCTCGCGCACAAACACTCAACCGGAGTCTGCCGGCCTCAAACTGATCGCCCGCAGAGCCTCATCCAGGCCTTCCCTGGCTTGATCCGGTGTCTTCAGCACCACGGGCTCGCGCCACGCATCAAGGGTGAAGATCCCGCGCGCCCCTTCGGGCATGTCCTGGTACTGCGCCTCGACTTGTGCGAGCGCAGCTGTGAAGCACTCATAGCCATAGCGATCGACGAGATAGGGCAGCCCGAAGGCTGAGCGCAGGATCTCGTAGACCTGGTACGCCAGCGGAGTGTGCTCAGGAATCCTGGCTAGGTCCGTGGTGAACTTCGCCATCAGGGGTATCACCTCGGCCTCTGTCGCGTAGGCGGCGTAGCCGCGGATCGCGGTCAGTCGCATATCGAGATGCCGCTCTCGTTTGGCGGCGGTGAGGAAGAATCCTTCGAGTTCGGGGTCCCTCCCACACAGCACGAGCGCGACCAGAATCTGATTACGGGTGAACATATCCTTGGTCGAGTCATAGAGGTCGATGAGGAACGCTCGGTCGGCATCGGAGATGTCCTCGTACCGAAGCTGCCGCATCGCCTCTTGATAGGCCTGCATGCGGAGGAAGCCCGGGGAACTGGCCAGTTGCTTCGCCTTCTGCACCGCGGTCATCTGATCCTCTATCACGACCCCTCCGCATACCACCAACCATCGCCCAGATCGACGCTCGGACGGACACGGTATCCGGAAGCAACAGATACAGAGACTGTGGGGTCGTGGGTATACAGAAAGCCGCCACCAGCCTCGCCACGCCAGTTCTCCCACGCCGATATATACAGCACTGGTTCTGCGCCGATAACTCTCACCAGGTCATCACGCGACAACGGCCTCAAAGCGTGCGGAAATGGAGCGCCTCCATCGTTTTCAAACGCCTGCGATAGAAGTACAAACTCATCGTGCACATTTGATTCCGCTTGCAAAAGCTCGGAAAGGTTGTCAATCGTTTGAAACCCGGTCAGGGTGAATGCTCCGATACAAGCGGCGGCCCCCGCCACGGAAACAATGACGGCTGCTGCCCATCTTTTCCGAGCGAGAGTCACGATAACCACAGTCACGGTAGCGAGAATTGCAACGACCTGAGCGGAAGAGGAGACCCAGCCTGGTCCGGCGAAAGGGGCGTCCGGCTCAACCAAGACGCGCAGGAGAATCGTCAGGACCCACGTCACGGCGAGGGCAACGAACAAAAGCAACCAGATGGGTCCAAGTCTCGTTCTGGACTCTTCTCGCATAGAACGAGTGTGCGTCGCCTCTCCTCCAGGTTCTAGGAGGGGAACATCATCCATTCTTCCTCCCATCATGCCCTCTCCTGAATAGGTTCTCGCCGTTACTCCAGCCTATGCGCGCAGAGGCTGCCAGGGCGTCGAACATATCCCGATCGCCCCTACTCACGTGTGCGATTCCGCAGCGTGACCTCGTATCCGCCCACCTCAGGCGTCGTAGCGGTCAACTGTCGCACCAGGCCGACCGCCGCCACTGGCACCGCGGGCAGAAGTGCGAGGAGCGATTCATGAAGTGCTCACGACGGATCGGGGTCCCGCAGCGCGGGCAGGGCTGGCCGGTTCGGCCGTAGGCGTTCAGCGAGTGCGCGAAGTAGCCGGCCTGCCCATTGACGTTCACGTACTGCGCGTCGAAGCTCGTGCCGCCCTCGGCGAGGGCTTTGTGCAGCACCGCGCGGACCTCGGCGAGCAGGCGGTTCACAGCACGCGTCGAGAGGGCCGCCGCTGGAGTCTCCGGATGCAGGCGGGATGCCCACAGCGCCTCATCGGCATAGATGTTGAAACACGTACGCCATGACCATCAGTCGATGGCATGACCGGCTACATTCTCCGCAGAATCTTCGGGTGACGGGCACTACGGTTGTGCCCTGGGACGGTTACTTTCCCTTGCTCAGGTCAAGAGTTACGACCACGTGGAAGGATTAGACAAGTCGATAGGTGGCGTGAGATTCGACCCATGCCCCGGGTACGCGGTCTGCCCACGAAGCGAATGCTGGTTCCTCGTTGCAGAGTTCGACGTGAACCGTTCCGGTCCGCTCCCAGCGCTGCTCCGCATAGCGAAGCCCAAGCACCAGGTAGCGGCCTGTGCGCGTCTCCCTGCGGCCCCGCACGTCGCCGGTCGCAGTCAGTGCCTTCTCAAGGAAGACCACACAGTCAACGCCTCCGGAGGTACGGGGAATCCACTTGATGACCTGACCCGTCACAGCCTCACGGCCTGAAAGCCATGCGGGCTCATAGTCATATCCGCCACCAATCTCCACTAGCGCACCGATGCCCACCACATCGAACCAAACCGCCTCGAAATCTGCCTTGGTAATCAATGAGCCCGACCATTCAACCTCTTCAACAAGCGCCGCTGAGAGAAAGCCGTACTCGTCCTCTGGATGGCCGCGGTCATAGCGAAGGGTCGGCCCATCGTCGTACGCCTGAATCTGGCGATGTACCTCTCCGCCGTCGGAGAACTCGAAGTACCAAGCACTACGTCCCCAAGAATCGAACGCATCGCCACGCGACTCTTCCCAGCGACGACTGAAGTATCGACTCCCCATCCCTCAACTCTCCCACGAAGCGACCTCAACCACCGCAAGTTGCTTCCTGCGCTAGAACGTTGTGGCCTACGACCTTCCTCGCGGCACCCGTTGACACTGCGGACAGAAGTAGGAGCTTCGGTTCATGAAGGCCACTCGGCGGATGGGGGTGCCGCAACGCTCGCATGGCAGTCCGTCACGCCCGTATGCATGCAGGGAGCGGTCGAAATAGCCGGACTGACCGTTCACGTTGACGTAGAGAGCATCGAAACTGGTACCGCCTTGTGCCAGTGCCTCTGCCATGACATTTCGAACGTGGTCGAGGAGCTCAAGCACCGTGGCTCGGCTAAGGCGACTCCCCTGTCTCTCACCATTGAGACGGGCTCTCCACAAAGCCTCGTCGGCGTAGATGTTTCCGACGCCGCTCACAATGGTTTGCGATAAGAGCAACCTCTTGATTCCCGACGCACTGCGCCTGATGCGAGCAACGACCGCGTCGGGGTCGAAGACCGGCTCCATCGGGTCCGGCGCGATGTGGGCAATCTCGGGCGGAAGCACCGCACCACCCTCGCTGACCGACAGACCGCCAAACATGCGCTGGTCAACGAAGCGAAGCTCCTGCTCCGCCAACGAGAACCGCACACGCAGGTGCCTCTCGTCAGCCTGACCGGCTTGTTGTACCAGCATCTGCCCACTCATCCCCAGATGAGCCATCACAGCGTTGCCGTCGTCCAACGGGAGCCACAGGTACTTACCTCGGCGCTTGGCATCTATGAACTGTCGTCCGACAAGTTGGCTGACAAACCCAGCCACGCCAGCAGGATGGCGCCGTACAGGTCGAGGATGGAGCACCTCGACAGCATCAATCCTGCGACCAACAACATGAGTCTCAAGCCCACGCCGTACAACCTCAACCTCAGGCAACTCAGGCACTACGCACACGCCCTGTCCATGGAAACTGCTCCGCACAAGGGTGTTCGTTTGTGGTTGTGAATCTTGCCGATCCCGCTCAGGGCGGTCTGGTCCAGCAGCACGCGCTTGATGCCGCTGCGCGTCCGCGCGAGCCGCCCTCGAAACAGCACGTCTGAGAAGGCGGGATCGAGGGGATCGCGGGCGATGTGGGCGACCTGCGCGGGAGTGACGGCGGCATCCGAGCCGACACCGCCCGGAGCGCCGTCGGGCGTCGGCACGAGGGCGTCCAGGGCGAGCGAGCCGAAGGTGCGCTGGTCGCAGAAGACGACGGCGAGTTCACCGTGCTCGGGATGCGAGATGCCGATGCGCACGCGCTCATGGCGCTCGACCGGGGCATCGGCCGCGCGCAGCAGCAGCTGCCCGCTCATGCCGAGGTGGCCCACGAGCGCCCGCTGCCCGCCCTCCAGCGGCAGCCAGAGGAACTTGCCCCGTCGCGCCGCCGAGACGATCCGCCGATCCGCCAGCGCCGACTCGAAGTCCGCGGCCCCGCCCGCATGGCGGGTGAGTGCCCGATCATCCCGTACGCTGACGCCCAGCACCGTCGCCCCGGTCACCGCCGGCGCGAGTCCGGCGCGGACGACCTCGACCTCGGGCAGCTCAGGCACGGGCGCTGAGCGCTCGCCAGGCGGCGAGCGCCGCGCTCACCTCCGCGGACTTCTTGCTCGACCCCGTGCCCGTCGCCGCCAGCTCTCCCACGACCACGGTCGCGGTGAAGGTACGCGCGTGATCGGGCCCGTCCGAGACGACCGAGTACTCCGGGGCTCCCGTTCCCAGCCGCGCGGCGAGCTCTTGCAGGCTCGTCTTCGGGTCCATCGCCGCCCCGTAGCGTTCGGGATCCTCCAGCAGCGGCATCGTCAGACGCAGCACGAGGGCGGTCGCGGCATCCGGACCCGCCGAGAGGAAGGTCGCGCCGAAGATCGCCTCCATCGTGTCGGCGAGGATAGAGTCCTTGTCGCGCCCGCCGGTCAGCTCCTCGCCACGACCGAGCAGCAGGTGCCGGCCGAGGCCGATCGAGCGGGCGACTTCGGCGAGTGCCACGGTCGACACGACGCTCGCGCGGCGCTTGGCGAGCTCGCCCTCGTCGAGATCGGGATGCTCGGTGAACAGCTGCACGGTCACGGCCTGCCCGAGCACCGAGTCACCGAGGAACTCCAGGCGCTCGTTGTGGGCGACGCCGCCGTTCTCATAGGCGTAGGAGCGATGCGTCAGGGCACGCTGAAGCAGCTCCGAGTCGATGTCGACCTGAAGCTGCTGGATGAGCGATCCCGCTCCCCCGTCAGTCACGACGAGAGCCACGCTCAGATATCGGCGACCTTGCGACCCTTGTACTCGAGGAACAGCTCGGTGCCCTGCGAGTCGGTGACGACCTTCGCCTGGTGGGGGCGGCTGTAGACGACCTTGCCGTTCTCGACCGTCTTGACCAGCGCGGGGGCTTCGGCCTTCCACTGCGCGCGGCGCGAGCGGGTGTTCGAACGGGAAACCTTGCGCTTGGGAGGGTTACCTGCCATGAGCTGCTCTCTATCTGTGTCTCAGTCGCGGCTGCTCGCCGCGCCCTGCTGGTCTGCGATCTCACGGAGCGCACTCCATCGCGGATCGATGGGTGCGGGATTCTCCGCGCCGCTGCTTCCGGCTCGCCGCAGGCCTGTCTCGAGGTCAAGGCCGGGACAATCCGGATCGCACACGGGTTGAAAGGGAAGCGACAGTACGACCGCATCCCTGACCAGAGTTTCAAGATCCACGTGGTCGTCTTGAACCTCGAAGTCAGTTTCTTCCTCTCCAGGATAGGCGAAAAGCTCGACAAACTCGACTTCGAGGGGCTCGGACACCTCGTTCAGGCACCGTCCGCACACCCCGTCGTAGCGGGTTTCGGCGGTTCCGGTCGCCAGGATCCCCTCGTGCACCGACTCCAGGCGCACCTCGATGTCGAGGGTTGCGCCCTCCTGGACGGCGACGATCCCCTCGCCCCAGCGCTCGGCGAGCACGACGGAGATGTCGTGCTCGCGCATCTCTCCGGGCTTGCGGACGATGTCGCGGACGGGCACGACGAAGGGGCTGTTGCGGCGGGTTCTCACACCGCAATCGTACCGGGATCGGCTGGGAGCGGGCCGGGCTAGATCCCCCGCGCCCCTGTGTCGAGGAATGCCGCGACCGCTCGCGGCACGAAGGGCGAGATGTCACCGCCGAGGTGGGCGACCTGGCGCACGAGGGAGCTCGAGACCAGCGCGTGCGCGGGATCGGGCAGCAGGAACACCGTCTCGACGTCGGCCAGATGCCGGTTCACGATCGCCATCGGCGTCTCGTAGGTCACGTCCACCTGCGAGCGGATCCCTTTGACGAGCACCCCCGCGTTCACGTCGCGCGCGTAGTCGACCAGCAGCCCCATGCTCCACGCGCCGACGATGATGCGGCCCGGCATCCCGTCCTCCTGGATCGACTGCTCCAGCAGCGCCATCCGGTCCGAGATCGGCAGCATGGCCTCTTTGTCGGGGTTGTGCACGACGAGCACGTGCAGCTCGTCGTAGAGCGTGGCGGCACGACGGATGACGTCGAGATGCCCGAGCGTGGGCGGGTCGAAGGAGCCGGGGACGACGGCGATCCGGTTGCTCATGATTCCTACCCTAGTTCGTGGCTCGGCGTGTGCCACGACATGACGATGGATACGACATGAACGGACATGAGGGCTGTCCAGAACGAGCCTCGGCAGGGTCAGTTCTTGGCCAGCGCCGCGCGATCCTCGGAACTGACCCTGCGCTCGAGCGCCTCGCGCAGGCCCGGGTTGTCGCTGAGGGCAGGATCGGCCGCCAGGATGCGCTCGGCGAGCGCTCGCGCCTCGGCGATGAGTTCGGCATCCTTCGCCACCCGCAGCAGCTTCAGCGACGACCGCACACCCGCCTGCGCGTCGCCCAGTACATCCCCCTCTCCGCGCAGCTCCAGGTCGACCTCGGCCAGGGCGAAGCCGTCCGAGAGCGCGGCCACCGCCTCCACCCGCTCGCGCGCGGGCGTGCCGGGGGTCGCCTCAGTCACCAGCAGGCACAGTCCCGGCACCTCGCCGCGCCCGACCCGGCCGCGCAGCTGATGCAGCTGCGAGACGCCGAAACGGTCGGCATCCAGGATGATCATGGTCGAGGCGTTCGGCACGTCGACCCCCACCTCGATGACGGTGGTCGCGATGAGCAGGTCGATCTCGCCGCGGGCGAAGGACTGCATGATGCGATCCTTCTCGTCTGCGGCAAGCTGCCCGTGCAGCACCGCGCGCCGGAGTGACCCGACGCGCGGGTGGCCCGCGAGCACCTCGTCCAGCTGCACGACGCCCCAGCGCGGACGGCTGCCGCGCTCGGGTGCCTCGGCGTCGGGTTCCGCCGTCTCCTTCTCGGTATCGATCGCGGCGCACACGGCGAAGACCTGCCGCCCCTGCGCGACCTCTTCGGCGGCGCGCTCCCAGACGCGGGTGAACCAGGCCGGGTGCTCGGCGAGCGGTGCGACGAAGGTCTGGATGCCTGCGCGGCCCTCGGGGAGCGAGCGGATGACCGAGAGATCGAGATCCCCGAATACCGTCATCGCGACCGTGCGCGGGATCGGGGTCGCGGTGAGCACGAGCGCGTGCGGGCTCGTGCCCTTCGCGCGCAGCGCCTCGCGCTGCTCGACGCCGAAGCGGTGCTGCTCGTCGACGACGACGAGCGCGAGGTCGGCGAAGCTCGTCTTCTCGCTCAGCAGCGCGTGCGTGCCGATCACGATGCGCGACTGGCCGGAGGCCACCCGCAGCGCCGCTTTGCGCCGATCGGGTGCCGTCATCTGCCCGGTGAGCAGAGTCGGGATGAGCTCGGCGGACAGGTCGGGCCCGAGCATCCTGCTGACCGAGCGCAGGTGCTGCGAGGCGAGCACCTCGGTCGGGGCGATGAGCGCCGCCTGCCCGCCGGACTCGGCCACCTGCAGCATCGCCCGGAGTGCCACGAGAGTCTTGCCCGAGCCGACCTCGCCCTGCACGAGCCGGTTCATCGGCCAGAGCGCGGTCAGGTCGGCGGCGATCTGCTCGCCCACCGATCGCTGGTCGGGGGTGAGGGCGTAGGGCAGTGTCGCGTCGAAGCGCGCGAGCAGGCCGTCAGACTCCGCCGGGCGCGGGATCGCCGCCATCGCCCGCACGAACTGCCTCTGCTGCAGGAGCGCGGTCTGCAGCACGAGGGCCTCGTGCATCCGGAGCGTCCGCACCGCCGGGTCGACATCGGAGTGCGTCGGCGGACGATGGATGTGCTCGAGCGCCGTGCGCGCGTCGAGCAGCTCCTGCTCGCGCCGCAGCGCCTCGGGCAGGGGATCCGGAACAACGCCCAGCCCATCGAGCACGAGAGCGACCATCTTCTGCACCTGCCAGCTCGCGATGGTCGAGGTGGCGGGATAGATCGGGATGGGCTTCTGCACCTTCTCATCCGCCCGCTGTCGCGCGTCGAGTTCGTCATCGAAGAGCTCGTACTGCGGATGCGCGAACTGCAGCGTGCCGCGGTACTCGCCGACCTTGCCCGAGAACACGCCGCGCCGCCCCGGCCAGAGCTGCTTCTCACGCCATTCGATATCGCCCTGGCCCTTGCCGAAGAAGGTCAGCGACATCCGGCCGATCCCGTCGCCGATCACGACCTCGAGCATGCTGCCCCGCCGGTTGCGCATCGAGCGACGCTGGGTCGTGAGCACCTCGGCCACGATGGTCACCGTCTCGCCCACCGGCAGATCCAGGATGGGGGTCAGTTCGCCCACCGAGGCATAGCGACGAGGGTAGTGCGCGAGCAGATCGCCCGCCGTGTGCATGCCGAACGCCCTCTGCAACGAGGCCGCGGCCTTGCCGCCGATGGCCCCGTCCAGGCGCGAGTCGAGGGTGAACGACATGCACAAAGTCTAGGGATCCCCGGCGACACGGATATCGTGAACGGGTGACCAGGATCATCGCCGGAACAGCGCGCGGTCTGCGGCTGGACGTTCCGGATGCCGGAACCCGCCCCACGAGCGACCGCGTGCGCGAGTCGCTCTTCGGCGCGCTCGAGGCCGCGTACGCCGTCACAGGGGCGCGCGTGCTCGATCTGTACGCGGGCTCCGGTGCCCTGGGGCTGGAGGCGCTCAGTCGCGGCGCGCGGAGGGTCGACCTCGTAGACCGGACCCGTCCGGCGGCGGCCGCGATCCGGCGCAATGCCGCCCGGGTGCGCACGGCACTCGGCGGCGAGGCCGAGGCGGTCGTGCACGAGCGGTCGGTGCGGGCCTTTCTCGCCCAGGCCGAAGGCCCTTACGATCTGGTCTTCAGCGACCCGCCCTACGACCTCGGCGACGAAGAGGTGGATGCCGACCTGCTCGCCCTCGCGCCGCTGCTGGCCCCCCACGCCCTCGTCGTCGTCGAGCGGAGGTACCGCGCTGCGGCTCCCGACTTCGCCGCTGCGGGGATGACGCTGCTGCGCGAGCGCGCCTACGGCGACACCGCTCTGTGGTGGGCGGAGCCGGTGGATCCCGGTCGTTGAGCGAGCGGAGCGAGACGAAACGACGGAACCGCCCTACGCCTGCCGCCCCGTTTCGACTCCGCGCCTGCGGCGCTTCGCTCAACGACCGAGGGAAGACCAGTCCCGATAGGGATCCCACCCGCCGTGCGCCACGGGCGCGTCATCGCAGAGCACAGCATCCGGGCCGCGCTCTCGCACCCGTCCGATGACGCGGAATCCTGGCGGCAGCACGCCTTCGGGGAAGGTCGCAAGGAGCGCGTGATCCTCACCCCCGCCGAGTGCCCGCTCTCTATCCGGACCGAGCATCGCACCGTCGAACGCGATGGTGACGTCCGAGGCATCCGCCATGCGCGCGGCATCCAGCGCCAGCCCGTCCGAGACATCCATCATCGCCGTCGCCCCGGCGAACGCCGCGACGGGGCCGAGGCCGATCGGCGGCTGCGGCCGCAGCTGGGCGTCGACCGCCACCCGCTCCCCCGCCGCGAGCGCGGCGAGGTCCAGGGGCAGCGCCGCGCCCTCAGAGCTGAAGCGCTCGAACAGCACCGCGAGCCCGCGCGCCGCCAACCCCAGCTCCCCGGCGATGGCGACGACATCGCCCGGCCGCGCTCCCGATCGCAGCACCGGATCCCGCCCCTCCAGGTCACCGAGCGCGGTCACCGCGACCGTGAGCACCTCGGATACCGTGAGGTCTCCGCCCACGACCGCGCAGCCGGGCGCGAGCGCCGCACAGGCCTCACGAAAGCCGTCGGCCAGCTGCTCGACGAACGACAGCCGTTCGGCGCGCGGCAGGGCCAGGGCGACCAGGAGCGCGGTGGGCCGCGCGCCCATCGCCGCGATATCGGCGAGGTTCACCGCCGCGGCCTTCCAGCCGAGGTCGAACCCGCCGGACCATGCCCGGCGGAAGTCGGGGCCCTCCACGAGCGTGTCGGTGGTCGCTACCACCGATCCGGAGGGCGCGCCCACGACCGCCGCGTCATCCCCCGGCCCGACGATCGCCGCCGAACCCGGCGTCAGGCGTGCCAGGATCGCCCGCAGGATCTGCGACTCGCTCAGGTCAGCGATCAGCGCATCAGGTGACGCTGACGGGCTCTCGGACATAGCACCAACGGTAGCCTGGATCCATGCGCCTCCTTCGCCGTCTTGCCTCAGCGAGCCTCGTGCTCCTGGCTGCGACGACGATCAGCGCCTGCACTCCGACGCTGAGCCTGCCCCCGGCCCCGGATGCGAACAATCCGCTCTGCGCCGAGGTCACCGCGCGCCTAGGGCTGCTCCCCGCGATCGGTGACCAGGAGCGGCGATGGACCGACGCACAGGCGACCGGCGCCTGGGGCGATCAGGCGGTCATCCTCTCCTGCGGCGTGCTGCCGCCCGGTCCCACCGCACAGCTTCAGTGCGTGACCGTTCGCGGCGTGGACTGGCTCGTCGATCCCGAGCTCGCGCCGAACATGCGGATGACCAGCTACGGACGCGATCCCGCCGTGCAGGTGTGGGTGCGCACCGACGTGATCAGCGCGAACGTCGCCCTCGACAGGCTCGGCCCCCTCGTCGCGAACATCCCGGCGACGAGCCGCTGCATCGCGCCCGACGAACTGCCGAAGTGAGGCTCAGCGCCGCTGCGCCATCTCGACGATCTCGGTGAGCAGCTCGGTGTAGCTCAGACCCGAGGCGACCCAGCACTGCGGGTACATCGAGATCGGCGTGAACCCGGGCATCGTGTTCAGTTCGTTGACCAGGATCGCGTCCGGGGTCATGAACACGTCCACGCGCGCGAAGCCGCGCCCGCCGACCGCCGCGAAGGCTCGCACGCCGACATCCTGCACCGCCGCGATCTGCGCGGGAGTGAGGTCGGCGGGGCACACCGTCTCGACGCCCGCGCCGCCGAGGTACTTGCCCTCCCAGTCGTAGAACTCTCGTCCCGACAGCACGATCTCGCCCGGCAGAGAGGCCTTCACGCCCGCAGCGGCCTCGAGCACCGACACCTCGATCTCACGGCCGAGGACCTCGGCCTCGATGAGCACCTTCTCGTCCTTGCTGAAGGCGAGTTCGAGCGCGGCGTCCCAGTCGCCGTCGGCGGCCACCCGTGACACGCCCACGCTCGAGCCCTCGCGAGCCGGCTTGACATAGACCGGAAGACCGAGCTCGCGCGCAGCGTCCCGGACAGCGGCCGGATTCGCCTCCCAGTCGGCACGCATGACCGTGACCCAGGGCGTGACCGGGATCCCGGCCGCCCGCAGTGTCACCTTCATGAAGTGCTTGTCCATGCACATCGCGGAGTCCAGCACCCCGGCACCCGTGTAGGGCACTTCGATGGTGTCGAAGAAGCCCTGCATCGCGCCGTCCTCGCCGTGCGCACCCAGGAGCGAGAGCAGCACGACATCGATCTCGCCGATGACGGCGACCTCTCCGTCGACGGCACGCACGCGCATCCGCCGGTCGCCGGCGGGCTCGGGCCAGAGGATCCGGGTGCCGTTGTCGAGCACCTCGGGCAGCTTCGCGGCGTTCAGGGCGAACTTGGCCGGGCTGTCCTCCTCGAGCACGAAGGCACCCTCACGAGTGATGCCGACGGGCACGACCTCGTAGCGATCGCGATCGATGAACTCAAGAAACGCCGCCGCCGTTGCGCAGCCAACCATGTGCTCGCTGGAGCGCCCGCCGAAGAGCACCACCACCCGTTTCTTTGCCATTCTTCGTCCTCTCGCCCTGCGGGGTGTCGTCGTCGGTGGTCAGGTGCGGTGCGATGTCCCGCGGATCCATTGTCCCATCCAGGACCATCTTGACCTGCTCGACGATCGGCATGACGACGTCGGCCTCGCGCGCGAGCTGCAGAACCGGCTCGACGGATGCCAGTCCCTCGGCAGTCTGCTCCATCTGCCGGATCACGTCCTGATAGCTGAAGCCCTGCCCGAGCAGGCGCCCGGCGGTGTTGTTGCGGCTGAGCGGGGACTGGCAGGTGGCGATGAGGTCGCCGAGGCCCGCAAGCCCTTGCAGCGTCTCGGGATGCGCGCCCTGTGCGACGGCGAAGTCGGTCATCTCGACCAGGCCCCGCGTGATGATCGAGGCCTTGGTGTTCTCGCCGTAGCCGACGCCGTCGACGATGCCGATCGCCACCGCGATCAGGTTCTTGAGCACCCCGCCGAACTCCGTGCCGATGACGTCGGTGTTCACGAAGCTGCGGAAGTAGCGGTTGCGGGCGATCCGGGCGACCGCGTCGGCCGTCTCCTGGCTGAGCGAGGAGATCACGGCGGCCGTGGGCTGTTCTCGTGCGATCTCGAGAGCGAGGTTGGGTCCGGATGCCACGGCGATACGCTCGGGGTCGCAGCGCATCTCCTGCTCGATCACCTGGCTCATCCGCAGGCCGGTGCTGCGCTCGACGCCCTTCATCAGGCTCACGATGGGAACCTCGGTGCGCTCGAGCAGCGGGCGCACCGCCTTGAGGTTCTCGCGCAGGGATTGGCTGGGCACCGAGAGGAAGACCTGCTCGGCGCCGTCGAGCGCGATCGCGAGCTCGTGCGTGGCGGTCATCGTGCGGGGCAGGTTGATTCCGGGCAGGTACCGCGAGTTACGCTTGCCCTCGGAGATCTCCTGGGCAAGCTCCGGGCGCCGCGCCCACATCACGACCTCAGCCCCGCCGTCGGCGAGGATCTTGCCGAACGTCGTGCCCCAGCTTCCCGCACCGACGACGGCGACGCGGGGACCGGGGCGTGCACTGCGCCTAGGAGTCAAAACGGCCCGTCTCGTTCTGGCCGTGCTCGGCGGGGTTCCACCGCTTCTCGGGCGCGGTTTCGCCACGCACCTGCTCGAGCAGCGCCGTGATCGCGTTCATCAGGCGATCGGTCGCCTCGGTCAGGGCGGCCTGCTCCCCCGCTCGTCCGGCGAGGTCCGACAGATCCAGCGGCGGGCCGACGAGCACGTCGACGCGCTTGCGCAGAGGCCAGAGGCTGATCTTCTTCGCGTAGCGACCCATGATCTCTTGCGTACCCCATTGGGCGACCGGAATCAACGGGATGTCTCCGGCGAGCGCCAGCCGCACCGCACCGGACTTGCCGCGCATGGGCCACATGTCCGGATCCCGGGTGAGGGTCCCCTCGGGATACACGATCACACCGCGCCCGCGCTCGACGAGGCCGCGGGACTGCTCCATCGTCTGGCGCGCCGCGGTCGCCGACGTGCCCCGCGCCACGGGGACCATGCCCGTCGCACGCAGGATCGAGCCCACGACCGGGATCCGGAAGACGCTCTCTTTGGCCATGAAGCGCGGCAGGCGTCCCATCCGGAAGACCGCGACCGCCACCAGGATGGGGTCCAGCTCCGAGCAGTGATTGGGCGAGAGCACGAAAGACCCCTTGCGCGGCAGATGCTCACCCCCGCGAACACGGATCCGGGCGAAGATGCCGACGATCGGGACCACCAGGGCCGCCAGCGGCCAGAACAGATTCGGGCGCAGCTTCTCGGCCGTCCATACTCCCATTCAGATCACCCGATGATGTCGAAGTCAGCGCCGAGCACGGCGAGCTTGTCCAGGAACTTCTCGTAGCCGCGGCTGAGGATCTCGATGCCCGAGACGATCGACTCGCCCTGTGCGGCCAGGGCGGCGATGACCTGGCTGTACCCGCCGCGAAGGTCGGGAACGACGATCCTGGCACCGTGCAGCGGCGTCGGTCCGTTGATGACCGCGGCCTGTTCGAGCTCCCGCCGCGGCACGCGCCGGGGTCCGTTCTGCAGCCCGTGCGGGTGCACGACGATGTCGGCACCCATCTTCACGAGCGCCTCGGTGAAGCCCATCCGGTTCTCATAGACCGTCTCGTGCACGATGGAGCGTCCGTGCGCCTGGGTGAGGGCGACGGTGAGGGGCTGCTGCCAGTCGGTCATGAACCCGGGGTGCACATCGGTCTCCACGACCACGGGCTGGAGGTCGCCGCCGCGGCGGAACAGGATCCCGTCCTCGCGCACGTCGAACCAGCCGCCGGCCTTGCGGAAGACGTTGAGGAAGGTCAGCATCTCTTGCTGGCGGGCGCCCTCGACGAAGATCTCGCCGTCGGTCGCGAGAGCGGCGCACGCCCAGGATGCCGCCTCGTTGCGATCGAAGATCGCGCGGTGGTCGTAGCCGCGCAGCGACCGCACGCCCTCGATCAGGATCACACGGCTCGGCTCGACCGAGATGATGGCACCCATCTTCTGCAGCACCGCGATCAGGTCCATGATCTCGGGCTCGATCGCGGCGTTGCGCAGCTCCGTGGTCCCCTCGGCGCGGACGGCCGTGAGCAGCACCTGCTCGGTGGCGCCGACGCTCGGG
>CAZHML010000019.1:0-37331 GCA_964533745.1 uncultured Microbacterium sp. | reverse complement strand
GGCGTGCTGGAGCCCGGCATGGTCTTCACGATCGAGCCGGGCCTGTACTTCCAGATCGACGACCTCACCGTGCCCGAGGAGCTGCGCGGCATCGGCGTGCGGATCGAGGACGACGTGCTGGTCACCGAGGACGGCGTCGAGAACCTCTCGGCGGCGATCCCGCGCACGGCCGACGAGGTCGAGGCGTGGATGGCGCGGGTGCAGGGCACCGGACGCTGATAGCCCTCGGTCGTTGAGCGAGCCGCAGGCGAGTCGAAACGTGGCGACGCTGTCCACAACGCGCTCGCGTCCGCTGCTGCTCAGACTCGCCCGGCGCTACTGGGCCGTCACCTTGACCCTCGCGGTCGGGCTCGCCGGCGTCGTGCTGGCCCTGACCGGCGCGGGCACGGCGGTGCAGTGGCTCTTCAGCACCTACGCGCTGGCGATGGCGGCGTGGCAGGGCGCCGGGATGATCCGCGACCTCATGCGCGGCCGCTGGGGACTCGACGTCCTGGCGATCACCGCGATCGTCGCGACGATCCTCGTCGGCGAGTACGTCGCGGCGCTCCTGGTCGTGCTGATGCTCACCGGCGGCGAGGCGCTGGAGGACTACGCGAACCGACGTGCCAAGCGCGAGCTCGACGCACTGCTGGAGCGCGCGCCGCAGCTCGCGCACCGTCTGGAGGGCGAGCGGATCGTCGAGGTGCGCGCCGAGGAGGTGCGACCCGGCGACCGGCTGCTCGTGCGCCCGAGCGAGGTCGTGCCGGTGGATGCGATCCTGTGTTCCCCCTCGGCGTCGGTCGACCAGTCCTCGCTCACCGGTGAGAGCGTGCCGGTGGACAAGCACGAAGGCGACGCTCTGCTGAGCGGGTCGGTCAACGGGCAGGTCGCGATCGAGGTGACCGCGAACGCGACCGCGGCCGAGAGCCAGTACCAGCGGATCGTGGCTCTGGTCGCCGAGGCCGCCGCGAGCAAGGCTCCGGTCGTGCGGCTGGCCGATCGCTACGCGATCCCGTTCACCGTGTTCTCGCTCGCGCTGGCCGGCCTGGCCTGGGGGATGTCAGGCGACCCGGTGCGCTTCGCCGAGGTGCTGGTGCTCGCGACGCCCTGTCCGCTGCTCATCGCCGCACCCGTCGCGTTCATCGGCGGGATGAGCCGGGCAGCCCGCAACGGCGTGATCGTCAAGAGCGGCGGAGTCCTCGAGACTCTGGCCACGGCGAAGACGGCGGTGTTCGACAAGACCGGCACGCTCACGCACGGCGCACCGGCGCTGGCTGCGATCCGGCCCGAGAACGGGTTCACGCAGCAAGAGCTGCTCTCGGCCGTGGCGTCCGCCGAGCAGTACTCCTCGCACGTGCTCGCCACCGCTTTCGTCGCCGCCGCGCACGAGCGCGGGCTGGTGCTGGCGGAGGCGGACGAGGCGCGCGAGGAGGCGACCAACGGCATCCGGGCCAGGATTGGCGGGCGCGAGGTCGTGGTGGGCAAGTTCGCCTTCGTCGCGGTGGCGGCACCGGATGCCGTGCGCACGGCGATCTCGCCCGGTCAGCTCGCCGTGTACGCTGCCATCGACGGGCGCTTCGCCGGGGCGCTGCTCGCGAGCGACACCGTGCGGGACGAGGCGCGAGAGACGCTGGAGCGCCTCGCCGATCTGGGCGTGCGGCACACGATGATCCTCACCGGCGACGCGCGAGAGACCGCCGACCATGTCGCCGCCGAGCTCGGTGTGGCGAGCGTGCACGCCGAGTGCCTGCCCGTGGACAAGGTGAACGCCGTGCGCGCCATCCGAGAGCGCCCCGTGATCATGGTCGGCGACGGCGTCAACGACGCACCCGTGCTCGCGGCGGCCGATGTCGGGATCGCGATGGGCGCCAAGGGCGCCACCGCCGCGAGCGAATCGGCGGATGCCGTCATCCTCGTCGACGACATCTCTCGCACTGCGAAGGCCGTCGAGATCGGCGGCGACACCGTGCGGATCGCCCTGCAGAGCATCTGGCTGGGAATCATCGTGAGCGTCGGCCTGATGGTCGTGGCCGCCTTCGGTCACATCCCCGCCACGGCAGGCGCCTTGCTGCAGGAACTCGTGGACCTCGCCACCATCCTCGCTGCGCTGCGGGCGATCGGAGGCAGACGGGATGCGCGGTCGGTCCGCGACTGATCCCCGATCGCACGGCGACTGCGACCGCGCCCGACATGCCGGTGATGAGGATGCGTGCCATGGGAAGAGCCTCTGAGGTGGCGCCCTCGTCGCTCGCGTGAGCGATGAGGAGGCCGAACCCTTCGCGTGCGCGGTGTCGCTGCCAGATGCCGTCCGTCGCTCCAGAGGGCTTCGGCCGGAGTGGATACCGCGCCGTGCAGACGGAGTGCCGAGTTGTCGCCGGTTCTACCTCGACTCGCAGACTGGTCACGGTCTCATGACAGGCCTCACGTACTGACGGCAGACGTAGACCCGCTGGAACTCGGCGCGCATCCGCGTCTCGTCCTCCGCCTTCCCATGAGCGAACACGCCGACGGGCGTGCTCAGCCCATCGGGCGTCGTGAAGCCGCTGTCATCATCGCCGTCGCTCAAATAGACGTGCAGATAGCGGTGCCTCTCGGTAAAGCCGTTGCGCTGATACCAGCGGTTCGCCGCGACGTCCTCGCGGGTCCAGGCATCCAGGGTCGCGACGCTACCGCACTCAAGCAGTGGCAGTGCCGCCTGGAGAAGGGCTGTCGCGATCCCGCTGCCGTGGTGATCAGGGTGCGTGGCGATCGTGTCTATCGTCGCGGCAGGTCCGTCGATCTCGATGTCCAGGAGGCCGACGACGTCACCCGCGGGCGTCACCGCGACCAGGGCGATCGCGGGTTCGGTCAGAACGGTGCGACGGGGTTTGACGTCGTCGTAGTACTGGGTATCGAGGAACGACAGCGCGCGGCAGCGAAGCCAGCCGCTCTCGTCGGAGGGCTGGTAGGGGCGCACCACGAAATGGGGGGGAGCAAGGAGCATGGGATGTTCCGATCGTCGAGTTCGCGGCCCTCGAGGCACACGAGGACCGCGGGAGGGAAGTGAGCGAGAAAGCTCATCTCGACGTCATGGCAACAATATAGCGCGGTCGCGCGCGGACAGCGGTGCGCGGCACTCGATCCTCACCTCCTGGCGGCTGGCCAGGTCGCGCGGACGCAGGGGCTCATCCAAGGTGCCCGCGTCGCCGTCTTCGTTGGCTCGCCCGGGAGACCCGCATGGGGATCATCGAGGGTGATGCGCCGTCGCGGGCCGCGGAGAGCGCTCCCGAAGGCGCGGGTGGCGAAGTTCGCGACTCTGGGTGCGGTGTGTCAGGTCACGGGTGACATCGGGGCTCAGCCGCCGCGGCGGAAGGCCCGTTCGTTATGATTTCGTTACCGAATGAGCATCGAAACTCTGTTCGAATGTCGGTAGCCCCCGGCAGACTGAGGGCATGTCGATCACATCCGAACTCCTCGAGCAGGTCACCGCGGTGACCGGGCTGCTCGGCGCGGATCTCGCCCACCACGCGCTGCCGGCGACGGTCGACGACCTCGACGACGAGAGGGTCGTCGCTCTGCTCCGCTCGGCCGACGCGCTCGCGCGCGGGGCCGAGCGGGTGCGCATCGTCGCGGCGGGCGTCGTCGCGGCCCGTTCGACTCGGGATGCCGGGCATCGGGGCCTCGCGCAGTCGCGCGGCCACCGCAGCCCCGTCTCGCTCGTGCAGGCGCTCACCGGGGCAACTCGGGCCGAGGCGCAGAAGCAGGTGCGGATCGGCGAGGCACTGCGGGAGGGGCAGATGATCCTGATAGAGGGCTCTCCGGATGCTGGTGCACCTGATCCGGTCAATCCCTCTCCCGGTGCCGACGGGGCGGATCCGGATGCTGCGGGCCAGGGGCGTGCGGATCTCGCGCCCCTGCGCGCTTGGCACGCGCCGCTGTCTGCCGCACTGCTCGCCGGAGCGATCTCCTCCGCCCAGCACGACGTGATCCTGCGAGGGCTCGGGGAGCCGCCCGTGCCTCTGCCCGCGGTGGATGGCTGGTGCGCGCAGACGGGGCATGCGACCGGGGATCTCGACGGCGACGGCAGCCAGGGCGACCCCGGTGGCGGCCATGGCGATGAGTGTGGTGGCGCCGGCGGTGCGTGCGATCGCGACGACGCCGCGTGCCACGGGGACGGATGCGATAGAAACGGCACCCGCGCCGACCGCTGCGGTGGCTGCAGTGGGAACGGCGCGTGTGGCGGATCGTGCTCCGGTCCTGCCGCGGACGAGGCGCGTCGCGCCGTCTCCGAGGCGTGGGCGCTGGCCGCCGAGCAGCTGACCCAGGAGGCACCGCATCGCACCGTCGAGGAACTGGCCCGGCTCGCGCGGATGATCCGCGATCAGCTCGACCCCGAGGGTGCCGCACGACGCTTCCAGGAGCGCTTCGACGCGAGGTCGTTCCGGCTGTGGACCGACGCCGACGGGTGTCACCGCGGCAGTCTCGTCCTGGATGACTTTGGCGCCGCCTGGGTGCGCTCGATCATCGACGCCGCTCTCCGCCCCCGCCGCAACGGCCCGCGCTTCATCGACCCCGACGAGAAGGCCCGCGCCGACGAACTGGCCGCAGACCCGCGCAGCAACGACCAGCTCGCCTACGACCTGATCCTGGACGTGCTCCGCGCGGGTGCCCTCGCCGACCCCGAGACCGTATTCGGGACCCGGCAGGCGGGGGTGCGCCTGGTCCAGGTCGTCGCTGCGGCAGATGCCCCGGCACCGATCGCGCACACCGAAGACGGACTGACGATGCTTCCCGGGTGGCTCGCGGAGCAGCACCGCTGCGACACTGCCGCGGTGCCCTGCCGGATCGACCCGCACGGCAACCCCCTCGACCTCGGGCGCGAGCAGCGCCTGTTCAGTCCGCGCCAGCGCATCGCCCTCGCCGTCCGCGACGGCGGCTGCCGATGGCGAGGATGCGACCGCCCGGCCTCGTACTGCGAGGCCCACCACATCGACCCCTTCGCCGGCGGCGGCAGGACCGATATCGACCGGGGAGTCCTGCTCTGCCGCTATCACCACATGGCGCTGCACAACGGCGGCTGGCGCATCACCCGGCAAGACCGCGGTGACTTCGTCCTGCACCCACCCGGCCCTGAGCCGCCGATCCCGCTCGGGCCCCGGCTGGCACTGACCTACGCCTGGGCGGGCATCGATGCTCCCCCGCGACGATTCCGCCCGGCCGCCTGAGCGGCGCTTGCGCGGCGGGTGTGGCAGGTTCGCGGATCCGGCACGCTTCGGGCGGACGGCGCGCGGTTCCGGGGTGGGTTGGCGCGCGGATCGGGCTCGCAGGGCTTTTCTGTGCGCGAACCACGTCCGGGCCTGTGCAGCGCCTCGTCCGAGACCGTGCAGCGCCACGTCCGAGACCGTGCAGCGCCACGTCCGGGCCCGTGCGGCGACCTTGTCGGGTCTGTGCAGCGCCACCTCCAGACCCGTGCGACGCCACCTCCAGGTCTGTGCAGCGCCACGTCCAGGCCCGTGCGGCGACCTTGTCGGGTCTGTGCAGCGCCACCTCCAGACCCGCGCAGCGCCACCTCCAGGTCTGTGCAGCGCCACCTCCAGACCCGCGCGACGCCATGTCCGGGTCTTGTGCGGGACCGCCGCCGGAAGGCGACCCGTTCGGCAGGTGTCCGGCGAACTCGCCAGGCTCCGCGGTGGACCGTGGCCCGAGGACGACTCAGGCGGCAGGTCCGAATCTGGCGCCGATGCGGCACGAATTCGACCAGCCATCGCGTGAGCACGACCCTGACGATGGGGGCGAGGTCAGTCGTCAGCCGCACCGAGACCGACTGGGCGGGGCTGGGATGAGCCACGGAGAACGGACGAGGCACACCGAGCGAATGGCGCAGCTGACAATCGGGGAGCGAGTCTCGGCACACCGAGGACTTCGCTCCTCGTCGAGAGAACCACACGCCCTAGCCGAAGACCAGGCTCTTCCCCGGTTTGCCGGGCTCCTGCACCTCGAACTTCACGGTCATACCGGCGCGAGCGAGCAGGTCCACCTGCTGGGTGAACACCTCGCTCGTGGCATAGACGGTTCTCGCGAGCTTCCACTCCCCGGCGAACCACGCGCGAAGTGCGGCGAGCAGTCGCTCGTCCATCCCGGCATCCATCAGCGCCGGGCGCACCCAGAAGTACACGACCGCATCGACATCCGTCCAGGCCTCGTCGCCGAGCGCGGTCACCGCCGATCGAGCCAGAAACGTCGCCGCAGTCGGAAAGACATAGACGCAGCCCAGGCACTCGGTGCGGTCAGGATCGAGCACGGTATAGGTGAATGCGCGACCCGCGAGATGGCGTTCTTCGCACTCGACCAGATCCTTCCGGTTCGCCTCCACCGTGAAGTCATCCGCGGGCCACGTCGACTGCTCCCACAACCGCAAGTGCTCGCGCGCATCCATCACGGCGGCGTAGTCGAGCTCTGCGTCATCCGCGACGAGCGGACGCAGCCGGAACTCCGCCGTCCGCAACTCGGCGACGACAGACTCTCTCAGGTCCACGGATGACACCCGAGTCCCTCTCAACGACGGAGTTCGGCGTAGGTTGCGAGCTCGATGATCCCGGACGCGGCCGCCGCGATGCGCTCGTCTCCGGCGACCAGGACGTCAGCCTGGAGCACCGCAACGGCCAGGTACTCGGCCAGCGGGGTGTCGTCCCAGTCAAGTCGTCGTGCGAGCTTCCACGCCGTAGCGCGGGAGACGCGGTCGCCCAGCAGACGGATCTTGAGGGTCGCGAGCCCCTCCAACTGAGCACGCGCTTCCTTCTCGCTCAATGATCCGTCACGGACCTCGCGGTAGAGCGTCGAGAGAACGTGACTGCGTAGCACCGCTGGGCCGACGAGCACGCGACGAGCGCCGAAGTCCGGGTCATCACGGACGAGACGCAACGCCGTGGTCGCATCGATCGCGAAGCGCTTCTCCTTCTCAGAGTTCGTCATGCGACAAGTAAACACCTTGCCACCGACGCAGCTGAGCCCGGAGTCGGTAGTCACGCGTGAGTCCGCGGACCTCGATCGCCGTCATGACGACGGCGAGTCGGATACCGACGGAGCGTCATCAGGCGAGGGCGCGGCGTCAGCCGCGGCCTCGGGCGCAACCGTGCGGTCGGCGGGCGCGCCCGATCCGGGTGGGGCAGATCCGGCACCCGCCGGGGCGATCCGCTCGCCGTACCGCGGCGGCTCGTCCAGGTTCACCGCCGCGCGCGTCGCCTCGGGACGACCCGCACCCAGCACCTCCCGGGCCTTGGCGAGCGAAGCGGCCTGCACGCGCACCTCGTAGGCATCCGCCGCCAACTGCGTCACGCTCGCGTAGTCGCGACGCCGGCGGATGATCGAGAAGCTGACGAGGCTCAGGCACATGCCGATCGCGACACCGATGAACAAGAACCCGGCGAACAGCTGCACCGGGGCATCGGGAGTGGTCAGCAGCAGGATCGCGCCGAAGAACATCCCGAACAGCACGCCGTTGACCGCCCCCGACCGTGCAGCCGAGGCGAAGCCGAGGCGTCCGGTCACCTTCTCCACCGTGCGCACGCCGATCCCGACGATCGAGATGTCCTTTGCCGGCACGTCGCCCGCGATGAGCTTCGAGACCGTCTTCTGCGCCGCTGCGTACTCGCCCGTCGAAAGGACGCTCTCGCCGACGTCCGATACGCCCCCGTGCCCGCCCACCATGCTCATGCCCCCATTCTTCCATGCGCGCCGCGGGCGGGCGGGGACTACGCTGAGAGCGTGAGCACACAACGGGTATTCGTCGCGCGCCTGACCGGCTGCGCCGTCTTCGATCCCGCTGGCGACCGGCTGGGCAAGGTCCGGGATGTCGTCGTCGTGTTCCGAAGTAGCGGATCCCCCCGGGTGATCGGCCTGGTCTGCGAGATTCCCGGCCGCCGTCAGGTGTTCCTGTCCATCGGCCGGGTGAACTCGATCCAGGCAGGTCAAGTCATCACCACGGGCCTGATGAACGTGCGCCGCTTCCAGCCGCGCGCGGGCGAGGTGCGCGTGATCGCCGAACTCCTCGGCCGCCGCGTGGAGCTCACCGATGACCGCGGCTCCGCGGTCATCGAGGACGTCTCGATCGAACCCAACCGCCTGGGCGAGTGGTCGGTCGCGCAGCTGTTCCTGCGCAAGCCCAAGACGAGCGCGTCGCCCTTCGCCAAGGGGTCGACGGCCTTCGCGAGCTGGAACGAGGTGCGCCAGCAGCACACGCCGGGCGAGGCGCAGTCCGCCGAGCAGCTCGTGGCGAGCATGTCGGAGATGCACCCGGCCGACCTCGCCAACACCCTGCTCGACTTGCCGCAGCAGCGCCTGATCGAGGTCGCCGGCGAACTGCCCGACGAGCGCCTCGCCGACGCACTGGAGGAGATGCCCGAGGACGAGCAGGTGCACATCCTGGAGGGTCTGGGCGACGAGCGCGCCGCCGACATCCTGGATCAGATGGACCCGGATGATGCGGCGGACCTGCTCGCGCAACTCCCCCAGAACCGCCTCGAGCACCTGCTCGACCTGATGGAGCCCGAAGAAGCGGATGACGTGCGCAACCTGCTGCGCTACGACCCCGACACCGCGGGCGGGCTCATGACGCCAGAACCCATCATCCTCTCGGCCGATGCGACCGTCGCCGAGGCGCTCGCCGTCATCCGGCGTCACGAGCTGCACCCGGCCCTGGCGGCATCCGTCTTCGTGACCCTGCCGCCCTTCGAGACGCCCACAGGGCGGCTGCTGGGCGTCGTGCACTTCCAGAAGATGCTGCGCTACCCCCCGCACGAGCGGCTGGGCGCGATCATCGACGAGAGCCTGGAGCCGGTGCCCGTGACCGCGAGCGCCGCCGAGGTCTCACGGATGCTCGCCAGCTACGACCTCGTGTCGCTCCCCGTGGTCGACCAGGCCCACCGACTGGTCGGTGCGGTGAGCGTCGACGACGTGCTCGACTATCTGCTGCCCGAGGACTGGCGCTCGGCGGAGAACCCGACGACCGCCACCGGCGCGATCCGGACGATCCCCGACATCGCCGCCCCGAAAGGGGGTGAGTGAGGATGTCCCGCCACGACCGCCTCGACGCCCCGCGCACCGGCCTGCGCGCTCGCCCGCAGGCACGCAGCGACCGCTTCGGGCGCTTCACCGAGTGGGTGGCGCGCGCGATGGGCACGCCGACGTTCCTGCTGATCCTGACCATCTTCTGCGTCGCCTGGCTGAGCTGGAACACTCTTGCACCCATGCACCTGCGCTTCGACTCCGCCGTCTACGGCTTCACCGCGCTCACGCTCATGCTGTCGCTGCAGGCCTCCTATGCCGCTCCGCTCATCCTGCTCGCGCAGAACCGACAGGACGACCGCGACCGCGTGCAGATCGAGCAGGACCGTCAGCGCGCTGAGCGCAATCTCGCCGACACCGAGTACCTCGCCCGCGAGATCGTGGCGCTGCGCCTGACGCTTGAGGAGCAGGGGGCGAACACGCTCACTCGCGAGGCGCTGCGTCAGGAACTGAAAGCCCTGCTGGCAGAGCTCCAGCCGGTCTCGGACGGCGACCCGGCGCAGCCATGAGCCTGGCGGACGCCGTCGGGATCGCGGTCGGTGCCGTCGCCGATCCGGAACTGCGCCGCCCCCTCGCCGAGCTCGACATGGTGCGCGAGATCGTCGTCGAGAGCAGGACGGCGCACGTCACGATCGCGCTGACGATCGCGGGATGCCCGGCCGCGGACCGGATCGAGGCGGATGTACGACGTGCGGCGGCCTCGGTCGAGGGGATCGAGGCTGTGGAGCTGACCGTCGGGGTCATGTCGCCCGCCGAGCGTCATGCGCTGACTGAGCGGCTGCGCGGGGGGCGCGCGGGGCGGCAGATGCCCTTCGGCCCGGATACGCTCACGCGCGTGATCCTGGTCACCAGCGGCAAGGGCGGCGTCGGCAAGTCGACAGTGACCGCGAACCTCGCCGTGTCGCTCGCTGCCCGCGGGCTCGCGGTCGGGCTGATCGACGCGGATGTGCACGGCTTCTCGATCCCGGGGCTGCTGGGCATCCCGCCGGGCACGCAGCCCACGCGCGTGGACGATCTGATGCTCCCGCCGGTCGCCTTCGAGGTGAAGACCCTCTCGATCGGGATGTTCCTGGAGGACCCGGGGGCGGCGGTCGCCTGGCGGGGGCCGATGCTGCACCGCACGGTGACGCAGTTCCTGACGGACGCCTACTTCGGCGACCTCGACGTGCTGCTGATCGACATGCCGCCCGGTACGGGCGACGTGGCGATCTCGGTCGGGCAGCTGCTGCCGCACGCCGAGGTGCTCGTGGTGACGACGCCGCAGACGGCGGCGTCGGATGTCGCGATCCGCAGCGGTCGCGTTGCCCGGCAGACCGGGCAGCGGGTCATCGGCGTCGTGGAGAACATGGCTTCCCTCACGCTCCCGGACGGCACGACGGTCGACCTCTTCGGCGCAGGAGGTGGAGAGCGGGTGGCGAGCGCGCTGTCGGCGGATGGCGAGGACGTGCCGCTGCTGGCCTCCATCCCCCTGAGCCCGGCGCTGCGGGCGGGCGGAGACGCGGGCGTGCCGGTCGTGATCGGTGATCCGGGGGATGCCGCGGCTGCGGCGATCTCGGCGCTGGCCGAGCAACTCGCAGGGCGGGGCCGAGGACTTGCGGGCCGGTCACTGCCCGTGACGCCTCACTGACCTGCTAGCGGTAGAACCCCTCCCGGAGGTTGATGCCGTGCTCGACCCATGCCTTCAGCGCCACGAGCATCCCGGTCCATCCCTCGCAATTGCCGAAGGCGGCCCTCGCACCGGCGGCAGTCGGAGCCCACGAGGTCTCCGTGATCGTGACGAGCGTGCGGCTGTCGTCATCGAGGGGATCGAACTCGAAGACCACCCGAGTGCGCCCGGTGCCGTCCGCGGTCTGGTCGCCGTCCCATTCGATCACGAGCCTGCGTGCGGGCTCGGCCTCGATCACCCGCACAGGGAAGGCCCCCGGGAAGTCCGCGAAGTCCCAGGTCACCTCCGCGCCCGGCTCCAGCCGGCCCCGGGCGCCGCCAGTGGTGAAGTAGTGCGAGAGCGCAGCAGGATCGGCGACGGCCTCGTACACGTCCGCGACCGGGCGAGCCACCCGGCCCGACACCGTGAAGGACAGTTCCGTGAGCGCGTCGCCCCTGTCGTTCTCATTCATGTGATATTTATACAACATGATTGATCTGGACGGCAAGGACTGGGAGCTCGGCGAGAACTCCGCGCTGCCAGGAGACGCGGTCTCCGAGCGCGACGCGCTCTCACAAGGAGACGCACTCCCCGAGGACGATGCGGTGTTCCGAGCGCTCGCTTCGCCCACGCGCCGTCGGATGCTCGACACGCTCAAGCACTCCCCGCGCACAACCGGCGAACTGTGCGCCGCGCTGCCTGAGATCGACCGGACGACCGTGCTCCAGCACCTGCGCGTGCTGGAGCACGCGGGGCTCGTCACCGGACGCAGGATCGGCCGCGAGCGCCACCTCTCGCTCGCGCCCCTGCCGATCAAGCGCATCCACGACCGCTGGATCGGCGACTACATGCGCGCCGCACTCGATCTGCTGGACCACCTCCACGGCGACTCCTGACCGGTCACGGTCATCCACCGAGCACCCCGGGATCGCGCGTGGCATGAGGTTGTCATGGCCGGAACCCTTACCGTCGACGAGGCGCTCCAGCGACGCATCATCGCCGACGCCATCCGTTACACGCTCACCCGCCTGGCGGCCGTGTTCCTTCCGGTCATGGCCGGTCTGATCCTGCTCGTGGTGCTGATGGGCAGCGCGTTTCTCGGCGGTACGCTGCTGCACAGGCCATGGATATTCATGGTGCCGTTCCTGACGGCATCGTTCATCGGGTCGGGCATGCTGGTGCTGCAGATCCGCCGCCAGGTGAGACAGTCCATGCCGGTGGGATCCGAGGTGTCGTCGTCTGTCATCGACGGGATCTGGTCCTCTGCGAACGCGACGACGCGCGTCGAGACAGCGGTCGACGCGCTGCAGAGGGCGCGGATCGCCGGCGAGACCGTGATCGTGCAGTTGAGAGGTGCTCCGGTGCTGTATTACGTCCCCCGCCAGCTCCTCGCCGACGAGGAGCTCGCGGCCCTCGGTGCGCGCTGAGCACCGCCATCCGCCGATCCTCACGGGGCGTCCATGGCAGGATGTCCTCATGGCCGGAACCCTTATCGTGGACGAGGCGCTCCAGCGGCGGCTGGTCGCCGACAGCCTTCGCTACAACCTGCTCCGCCCGCCGATGATCGCCGCGTGCTCCTTGACGGGGCTGGCACTGGCGCTGTCCGTCCTGGTCTTCGTCCTGAGCCCGCAGTACTTCACGAGGTTGTGGTGGGCCATCGCGCTGCTGCTCCTCACCCTCGCGTTCGTCATCGGTCTCACCGTGTTCGTCACCCGCCGCTCGGTGCGGCTCGGGATGCCCGTCGGCTCGGAGTTCTCGGCATCCGTCGGCGAGGGACTCCTGCGCACGGACTTCGCCCTCGGCCGGAGCGACATCCGCATCAACATGATCACGAGGGCGCAGGTCGCCGGCGAGGCCCTGCTGGTGAGATGGAAGGGATCGCCCGTGATGGCGATGATCCCGCGGCGACTGCTCAGCGATGAGGAGCTCGCCGCCCTCGGCGTGCGGAACCCCTACGTCGCCTCGTCGTCGTAGGGGGTCGGCTGCTCGGCGTCGAACGGGCGCGGTGCCTGGCGGGATGCTCCCGGCGCATGCGGTTCGGCCGCAGCGGCAGATGCGGCGACACCCGTCGCGGCCGGCGAGGGCTCGTCGAACAGCGCATCCCGGATGATCCGACGCGGGTCGTACTGGCGCGGATCGAGCTTGCGCCAGTCCACCTCGTCGACGTCGGTGCCCATCTCGTCACGCAGGCGCTCGCGCGCGCCGCGCAGATACCTCCCGCCGCGATGGACGAGACGCGCGAAGCCCTCGGCCAGCCCCGGGAGGCGCTCGGGCCCGATGATGATCGCGGCGAGCAAGCCGATGAGCAGCAGCTTGTCCCAGGTGAGCCCGAAGATCATGCCTCCAGGCTACCCGCCGCGCCTGCCCTGCGCCGCAGCGGCGAAGAAGTACGCTGGATCTCACCACCCCACGGAGGATCAGTGAGCGATTCCGCAGCCACCGCGCGCTATGTGCGCGAGGCGACCGTCGAGCCCGAGGTCATCGCACGGGCACGGCGTCACGCGCTCGAACTCGGAGCATCCCCCGTGAGCGCGCCGCTGGGCGCGCAGCTCGCGCTGCTCGCCGCGGCATCGGAGGCCCGCACGATCGTCGAGATCGGGACGGGCGCGGGCGTCTCGGGACTCTGGCTCCTGCAGGGTGCGCCCAAGGCGGTGCTGACCTCGATCGACACCGAGCCCGAGCACCTGGCCGCAGCCCGCGCCGCGTTCACCGAAGCCAAGATCCCCTCCCCCCGCGTCCGCCTCATCACCGGCCGCGCCGCCGATGTGCTGCCGCGGATGAACGAGGCCAGCTACGACATCGTGCTCGCCGACGCCGACGCCGAGGGCGTGATCGAGTACGTCGAGCACGCCCTGCGCCTGGTGCGCCCGGGCGGCCTCGTGCTCATCCCCCGCGTGCTCGCCGGAGGCAGGGTCGCGGACCCGGTGCAGCGGGATGCCGCGACCTCGGCCCTCCGCTCGATCATCCAGGAAACGGCGCAGTCCCCCGCGGTGCTGGCGTCCCTGTGCGCCACCGGCGAGGGACTGCTGCAACTGGTCAGCCTCGCTGAGGCCGATGCCCGCACGTGAACGCTCCGGTCGCACTTTCGGCTGCTATGAAGCGTCATAGCGACCGAAATCGCGACCGGAACGCGGGAAGGCGGGTCCCGAACACGACGAAGGGGCGGCCGGTCGATGACCAAACCGCCCCCGAGCATCGAGCGATCAGGCGGCGTCGACGACGGCCGCAAGCACGTCGTGCAGCTCCTTTGCCTCTTGGTCGTTGACCGACACGACCAGACGCCCGCCGCCTTCGAGCGGGACTCGTACGATGATGAGTCGCCCCTCCTTCACGGCCTCCATCGGCCCGTCGCCGGTCCTCGGCTTCATCGCTGCCATCGTGACTCCTTTTCCTGGGTCTATGCATCCAGTTTATCGGTTGCCTCCGACCCGGGCGTCCCGAAGGCGGATCGAGCGGGCTTCAGGGCACCTGCCAATAGGTGTTCCCGAGCCCGTACATGTTCCAGATCCAGAACCACTGCGCGAGCAGGCACAACCCGAGCACACCCCAGCGATATCCGAGCACTCGCGGCACGGCCACCGCACCCCACAGCGGCGAGAGAGGCACGAGCAGGCGCAGCGTGCTCGACTGCGGAAAGAACACCGCGAGCAGATAGAGGATGTACGAAACGCTCCACAACCGGATCTCGATCCCGAGCGCCCGTACCTGCGGCACGAGCAGCAGCGCCCACACCACCAGAAGAAGAAGCACGATCAGCGCCGCGATCCCGAGCCATCCCGGCAGTCCCCAGCGCGAGAACCAGAACTCGGCGGCGTCGATCCACCCCTCGAAGGGCACGAAACCGTGCCCGGCCATCCCCCACTTCCGTCGCCAAGCCAGTTCCGTCGCCAGGTACGCGTCGGCCTGCCCGGTCACGGCCCAGGCGATCAGCTGCCAGGCGAAGCCGGTCGCGGTGGCCAGAGCCCCGAGCGCCACGATATGCACGACATGGGATGCCGGCAGCGGATCCCTGCGGCGCCTGACCCACCTGCTGATCCCGTAGAGGCCGAGAAAGAGCGCGAAGGCGAGGATCCCGGGCCGGGTGAACGCCATCACCGGGATCAGCAGATACAGCAGCCAGAATCGGCGGCGGATGACGGCATCCAGCGCGAGAAAGAGCAGCAGGAGGAACAGCGACTCGGCGTAGCCGACCTGGAAGAGCGCGGCGAGGGGTCCGGACGCGAAGAACACCACCGCCCACATCGCGGCGTCTGACGGGATGCGCGGTCGCAGCAACCGGTACAGGGCGAGGCAGGCGAGGTATCCCGACACGAGCGAGACGATGAGCGCGCCCGCACCCCAGGCACCGAAGGGCAGTCCGACCCACTCGGCGAGATATGCGTACACCGGCATGAAGGCCCAGGCGTTCTCGGCGACATCGCCGGCCTCGGTGAGCGGAAGCACCGCGGGGTAGCCCTGCCAGGCCACCAGCCAGTACCACTGGGCGTCCCAGCCGAGCACGAATCTCAGCAGGCTGGGGTGGGGGCCATAACGCGAAGCAGGGGTCGAGAGCGCACTCGCGGCCAGGAAGAAGCCCGTGGTGACCAGGCGTGCCAGAAGGTAGACGATGCCGATCCGCGCGACGACGGGAATGCCCCGCCAGAGCGCGATCACGGATTGCTCAGCCACGCCCGCAGCCCCCGCTCGACCTTGTCGATCTCGCGGAGCGCCACGCGCTCGTGATCGTGATGGGCGAGATTCGGGTCGCCGGGGCCGTAGTTGACGGCGGGAACGCCGAGGGCCGAGAACCGGGCGACATCCGTCCAGCCGTACTTCGGCCGCGGCACAGCGCCGACCGCCGCGACGAAACGCTGCGCAATGGGGGCGTCCAGGCCCGGGCGGGCACCCGCCGCGACATCCGCGACCTCGACCTCGAAGCCCTCGAAGACGTCGCGCACGTGCGCCTCGGCGCTCTCGGCAGAGGTGTCGGGGGCGAAGCGATAGTTGACGTCGACCTCGCAGAGGTCGGGGATGACGTTGCCCGCCACGCCCCCGCGGATGAGCACCGCGTTCATGCCCTCGCGGTAGTCGAGACCGTCGACGGTGACGGTGCGGGGGCGGTAGGCGGTGAGCCGCTCGAGCACGGGGGCCGCCGCGTGGATGGCGTTCTCGCCGACCCAGGCGCGGGCGCTGTGCGCACGGATGCCGCGGGTGCGCACGGTCGCGCGAAGCGTGCCGTTGCATCCGCCCTCGACCTCGCCGCCGGAGGGCTCCCCGAGGATCGCGAAGTCACCCTCGAACAGGTCGGGGCGGACCTCGGCGAGCAGGCGCAAGCCGTTGCGCTCGGCCTCGACCTCCTCGTTGTCGTACCACATCCAGGTGATGTCCACGGCCGGATCGCTGAGCTCGGCGGCGAGCTTCAGCTGCACCGCGACGCCCGCTTTCATATCGACCGTGCCGCGCCCCCAGAGGTAGTCCTCGCCGCCGTCTGACTCGAGGTGCGTGGGCACGTTGCCGTTGATCGGCACCGTGTCGATATGCCCGGCGATGATCACGCGCTGCGCGCGACCGGCGTTCGTGCGGGCGGCGATCGTGTTGCCGTGGCGGATCACCTCGAGGTGCGGGCAGCCTGCCAGCGCGCGCTCGATCTCGTCGGCGAGGAGGGCTTCGTCGCCCGAGACGCTCGGGATGTCGCAGATGACGCGGGTGAGTTCCGCCGAGGAGAGGGACAGATCGAGCGCCATGTCTCAAGCCTAGGGCGTTCGGCTGCGCATTCCCTTCGGCGAGCGCACGGCGATGGGCCGGGCGATTCGGTAGCGTTGAGCCATGGATGAGCGATGGATCACGGGCGACGGGCTGACGACGATCACGAGCGATGGGATCGCGCTCGACGCCTGGTATCCGCAGCCGACGGCGGGCAGGAATGCGCCCGTCGAGGCGACCCCGGAGTGGATGACCGCAGCGGGCGAGGATGAGCTGCGCGATGTGCGCGTGGAGCGCATCACGCTCTCGATCGACCTGGATGCCGCCCCGGCATCCACCGCCGACGCCTACCTGCGCCTGCACGCCCTCTCGCACCTGCTCGTGCGTCCCAACGAGCTGAACCTCGACGGCATCTTCGCCCTGCTGCCGATCGTGGCGTGGACCGATACCGGGCCGATCGACCCGGTGACCGCAGCCGCGCGCCGCCCGATGCTCAAGCGCGCCGGCATCCAGATCCAGGGGATCGACAAGTTCCCGCGCCTGACCGACTACGTGACGCCCGTGGGCGTGCGGATCGCGGATGCCGCGCGCGTGCGCCTGGGCGCGCACCTCGCGCCCGGAACGACCGTGATGCACGAGGGCTTCGTGAACTTCAACGCCGGCACCCTCGGGGCCTCGATGGTGGAGGGACGCATCTCGCAGGGCGTCGTCGTCGGCGACGGCAGCGACATCGGCGGGGGGGCCTCGATCATGGGGACGCTCTCGGGCGGCGGCACGCACCGGGTGTCCATCGGCGAGCGGTGCCTGCTCGGCGCGAACTCCGGGATCGGGATCTCGCTCGGCGACGACTGCGTCGTCGAGGCGGGCCTGTACGTCACGGCGGGGTCGAAGGTGCTGCTGGCCGATGGCCCGCAGACGGCCGACGGCACCAAGCGCGCGGTCAAGGGAGCCGATCTCTCGGGGCGCAGCGGCGTGCTGCTGCGTCGCAACTCGCTCTCCGGCGCGATCGAGGCGGTGCCCCGCGACGGCGTCGGCACGACCCTCAACGAGGTGCTGCACGCCTGAATCGCTCGCGCCGGCCGCCCCGCGAGGACGCCGCAGGCGACCGAGACGCGGCATCCGCCGTCCTCACCCCGGCTGGGCGATGAAGGCCTCTCCGGATCCCGACAGCCGCAGCATTCTCTCGTCGGCAGTCGCGAACACGGCACCGCCCACGGGTACGTCGCGCGTCTCGGCATCCCCCGTCACCGCGACCTCCCCCCGGGTGGCGATCACGATCGCCGACCCTGAGATCGGGATGTCGAGGGGCTGACCCTCCACCCGTACGCGACGCAGGGCGAAGTCGGGTACCGGCACCCGGTAGGCGGCCACGGCGGCATCCGGATCGGGATGCTGGATCGGCACGGGTGCCGGTGCGCTGTCGAGGATCGCGAGCAGTTCGGCGACATCGACCGCCTTGACCGTCAGTCCTCCGCGCAGGACGTTGTCGCTGGCCGCCATGACCTCCACGCCGAGCCCGGACAGGTAGGCGTGCAGCACGCCCGCGGGCAGGAAGATCGCCTCGCCGCGACCGAGCACGACGTGGTTCATCAGCAGCGCGACGACGAGGCCGCCGTCGCCGGGGTGCAGCTGCGCGATGCGGGCGAGCGCGGCGAGATTCTCAGCATGCCCGGATCGCTCGGCGCGGGATCCCGCATCCACCGCCTCCGCGATGTCCGCGATCTCGGCCGGCGAGGCCGCGGCGAGCGCCCACTCGATCGCCGCGCGCGGCGAGTCACCCGCGCCCTCGAGCCGTTCCCTCAGCACGCGCATCCCGTCGTTCCGGGGAAGGGATCCGAGCAGCAGGCGCGTCTGCTCCAGGGGTCGCAACCCCGCCAGCGCCTCGAAGCGCTCGCTGAGCGCCACGATGAGTTCGGGCTTGTGGTTGTCATCCTGATAGGTGCGCTCCTCGACGGGCAGGTGCGCCTCGCGGGCGAAGCCCGCCTCCGCCTGGGCCTTGGCGGGGTGCGCCTGGATCGACAGCGGCGCGCCCGCAGCGAGCAGCTTCACGAGGTAGGGCAGCGCGCCGCCGGTGACCTCGTCCAGCGTGCCACCGGGGATGTCGGCAGGGTCCCCGGGGTGGTCCCCGAACCACACCTCGGCCTCGGGGGCGCCTGACGGTACGCGGCCCTGCAGCGCGGCAAGCAGGGTCGTGGAACCCCACGCGTAGTCGCGCGGCGTATTCGAGATCGGGATGAGCATGGCCTGATTCACCCGCGCATAACGAGCGCCGCAGCCCCGATGAGCGGGCCGGCATCGCCGAGTCGGGAGCGCAGCACGCGGGTGCGCTGCGAATAGGGAAGCGTCGCGGAGGCGACCAGCGCCGCCTGAACGAGGTCCACGTAGTCCTCGGAGACGCGCGAGAAGCCGCCGCCGATCGCGACGACATCGAGGTCCATCAGGGTCGCGGCATCCGCGAGCGCCGCCCCCACCGTCGCGGCGGAGCGCTCGATCGCCGCGCGCGCGATCGGGTCTCCGGATGCCGCGTCGGATCCGAGGTCCTCGCCGCTGCGCCCCGTCCACCCTTGGCTGCGCGCCCAGGCGACGCTCGCGGGTCCCGAAGCGGTCGCCTCGACGGTCACCGCGCCTTCGCCGATCCGCATCTGCCCGAGGTGCCCGGCATTGCCGCCCGCTCCGGCGATCCGGTGCCCGTCGATCACGAATCCACCGCCGATGCCGGTCGACACGACGATGGCCAGCGACGACCGCGCATCGCGGGTCGCGCCGAGCCACGATTCGGCGAGCGCCAGGCACGCCCCGTCGAGGGCAAGCACGACGGGGACCTCGGCGCTCAGAGCGTTCGCCGCGATCTCGCGCACCGCGGCGACGAGCGGGTAACCGTGGATCCCGGGCATGTTCACTGGATTCACCGCCCCGGCGGAAAGATCGATAGGCCCGGCCGAGCCGATGCCGACACCGAGGGGGCTGGCCTGCGCGGGGAGGGCCTTGAGCGCCTCGCCGATGCTCTCGGTCAGGGCCGCGCGCATGTCCTCGGGTGTGGCATCCGGGCCGGTCGGGCGACGCGTGCGCGAGCCCGCAAGCACGGCACCGTCGTCGCGGACCAGCGCCGCCTCCAGCTTCGTGCCGCCGACGTCCACGGCGAGTGCGACTCGAGTCACGCGGTCCTCTCTGCTCGGCGGCGCGATCAGCCTGGGGTGGATGCCAGGTCAGACCGGCGTGGTCCACATCCGCGCCCCGGGGTTCATCCTATCCAGCCGGGCCGCCTCGCCCGCGACTGGCCCTACGTCTGCACGAGGCTGACACGTCTGCACGACTCGGCTGGCGGAATCCTCGTGCAAGCGTGTCAGCCTCGTGCATTCGTGTTCGAGATGGGCAGACCCCCAGCCGCCGCGTGCTAAGGTCGACCGACGCGCTTTTCCGAGCTGCGTCTGCGTCGTCGATACGCTCTTGCGCCGGATCACTGGCTCCTGCTCTTCTCGAACGGCGAAACGATGCGCGATCCCGCGCCGTCGCCCACTTTCCCGCACAGGCACGAGTTCCGTGCTGTGCCCGCACAGAAACACCACTATGACTTCTTTCCTCGACCTCGGCGTGCCCGCGCCGCTGGCATCCGTTCTGGCTGCCTCCGGCAAGACCCGCCCCTTCCCGATCCAACGGGACACACTGCCCGACTCCCTCGCCGGCCGCGACCTGCTCGGTCGCGGCCGCACCGGAAGCGGCAAGACCATCGCCTTCGCGATCCCCCTCGTCGCACGCCTGGCCGCCCGCGGGGGCACCAGCCGTCCCGGTCACCCGCGCGGACTCGTCCTCGCACCCACCCGGGAACTGGCCACCCAGATCGCCGCGGAGATCGCACCGCTCGCCGGCGCCGTGGGCCTGAAGGTCACGACGATCTTCGGCGGCGTCAGCCAGCGTCCGCAGGAGCAGGCTCTGCGCGCGGGCGTCGACATCGTCGTCGCCTGCCCCGGACGCCTGGAAGACCTCATCTCGCAGCGGATCGCGCACCTCGACGCCGTCGAGATCACGGTGCTCGACGAAGCCGACCACATGGCCGACCTCGGGTTCCTGCCGGGCGTCACGCGGATCCTCAAGGCCACGCCCGCCGGCGGACAGCGGCTGCTGTTCAGCGCCACGCTCGACCGCGGCGTCGACGTGCTCGCGCGCCGGTTCCTCTCAGACCCGGTGAGCCACGAGGTCGATGAGGCGAGCGTGCCTGCGGCTGAGATGACTCATCGCGTGCTCGCGGTCGACTCGCCCGAGAACAAGACCGCGCTCGTGCGCGACCTCGCCTCGGGCACCGGGCGCCGGATCCTCTTCACCCGCACCAAGCACCAGGCCAAGAAGCTCGCCAAGCAGCTCACGGCCGCAGGCATCCCCGCGGTGGACCTGCACGGCAACCTCTCGCAGAACGCCCGCGAACGCAATCTGGGTGCCTTCTCGGCCGATCCGGATGCCGGCGGCGTGCGCGTGCTCGTCGCAACCGATGTCGCCGCGCGCGGCGTGCACGTGGACGCTGTGGACCTCGTGGTGCACGTCGACCCGCCCGTCGAGCACAAGGCCTACCTGCACCGCTCGGGCCGCACCGCGCGCGCGGGTGCCGCGGGTACGGTCGTCACGATCGTGCTTCCGGAGCAGCGCAAGGACGTGGCGGGACTCTTGCAGAAGGCCCGGATCGCGGCTTCGCCCGAGCCCGCGACGGCGGATGCCGTCGCCTCGCTCGTCGGCGAGCGCGCCCCGCACGTGCGTCCGGCGGCGGTGCAGCCTGCTGCCCGCCCGGCACCGAAGCAGCGCCCGGCCGCACCCCGCCCGGCCGGCAGCGGCACGCCCTCGGGTGCCCGCCGTCGCCGCCGCCGTCCCCGCTCGCAGAGCGGAGCCCGCCCCGCCGGTCGGTGAGCCGAGCGTCGCGCTGCGACGCTCAGTGTCGCGTGTGGACCGCACCGTCATCCGGTGCGGTCCACGCGCGACACCAGCGACACCTCGATCCTGCGCGGAACACTCGCGCGCCCGAGCATGGGGATCAGCAGCTCGCGGATGACGCCCGGGCGCGCGAGGCCGGGCTCCTCCACCTCGACGCGGGCGAGCACGGCGCCGCCGCGCAGCTCATCGTCGACGACCTGCACCTCGCAGGCGCGCACCCCGGGCAGGGAGGCGATCGCCTCACGCATCCGCTCGGGCGCGACGAGCTCTCCCCCGGAGTCGACGAGACCGTCGACGCGTCCGGTGACGACGATCCCGCCGGGAACCCGGCGGGCGGTGTCCCCCGTGGCCACGCGGCCTGCGGCGAAGGCAGACTCCACCCGCAGCCCGCCCTCCTCGTCCACTCGCAGCCGCATCCCGGAGATCCCGCGGAAGGCCCCGGGAGGCTCGCGTACCGCGAAAGTGCCCGTCTCGGTCGTGCCGAGGCAGTCGATCAGCGTCGCCCCGGTGCGGACGACGAGTCGCGCGGCGAGAGTGTCCTCCAACCGCGAGGATCCCGAGACGATACGCCGCAGCGGCACGGAGTCAAGCAGCCCCGAGTCGATCGCGGCGGCAAGCTGCAGCGGCACGCCGGTCACCGAGACGGGCGGGAATCTCGCGACATCCGCCGTGAGCTGCTCAGGCGTCCTGCTCGCGGCGAGCAGCGCCGTCCTGCCACCGAGCAACGCCGAGAGCACCGCGGACAAGCCGTGACCGTGATCGATCGGCGCGAGCACCAGCACCGGCCCCCGCGGCCAGCGGATGCGGCGGTCGAGGTCGCGCAACGACCGCACCGCGCGCGCCGACAGGCTCCCCCGCTTCTGCGCCTTGGGCAGTCCGGTGCTCCCGGTCGTGAGCAGGATGAGGGCACCCGGAGCGCGACCGCCATCGAGGTCGTCTCGATCAGGCTCCTCGGCATGGGACGCAGGATCATCCGCCCGCAGCACGTGGACGAGTCCCTCCCGCTCGATGACCCGCTCGAGGTCGCGTTCGCCCAGGCGCGGACCCAGCACCACGGCATCCAGCCCCGCACCGATCGCCGCCGCCAGCAGCACGATCGTATGAACGCCGCCGTCCGAGAACACACCGATGCGCGTGCCCGCGGGGTGCTCGCGCCGCAGCCGCGCCGCCGCGCGCCGCACCGCCTCGGCGAGCGCACCGCAACTGATCGCCTGGCCATCGCGGACGAGCGCCGCGCGCTCGGGCCACCACAGCCCCGCCAGCTCCACCGCCCCGGCGAGCGTCGCCCCGCGCCGACGCAGGATGCGGGCAGAGGCCACCGGATGCCGCAGCATCGCCCGCGCCCGCGATCCGCTCACCGCCCGATCCGCCCCTCGTGCCGCCGCAGCATCCGCTCCAGCGCCGTCGGTGCCAGCGCGAGCAGCGCCCCCGCGGGACGCAGCCACCAGGGGCCGAGCACCCGCCGCCCGGTCACCACGGCGCGCGCGACGAGCGCCGCCGCATCGACCGGACGCATCGCCGGTGCCGCCCGGTACGCAGGGGTCGGCGCGCTCATCCGCGTGCGCACGAGCGGCAGACGCACGATCGACACCGCGACCTCGGGCGCGACTTCCGCGGCGATGGCGGCGAGCCAGGCATCCATCGCGGTCTTCGAGGCCCCGTAGACGGACCAGCCGGGCGAGGGGACCACCGCGCTCACCGACGACACCGACACGACGCTGCCCCCGCCCGCCGCCCGCATCGCGGGCAGCAGCACGCGCAGGAGCGTCACCGGACCGATGTAGTTCACTCCGATCGTCCGGGTCACGTCGTGCCCTCGGTCGGCGTACTCGGCGAGCGTGCGGTGGATCGAGTGTCCCGCGTTCGAGACCACGACCGCGGGAACGCCCAGGTCGCGAAGGATTCGACGAGCCGCCACTTCGACCGCGGCCTCGTCGCGCAGGTCGACGGCCATCGCCCACGCCTCTCCCCCGGCGGCACGGATGCTGTCAGCGACCCCAGCAAGCGTCTCCTCCGATCGCGCCATCAGCACGACCCGCGCTCCTGCCCGCGCGAAGCGGCGTGCGCACTCCGCCCCGATGCCGCGGGATGCGCCGGTCACGACCACGAGCCGCCCCGCGACCGCCCGGCGTACGGCATCAGCTCTTGGCGGCAGCGGCCTCATCCCGAGCAGATGCTCTCGCAGGCTCATGTGCGCTCCAGCGCCGCGAGCACCTCGGGGTCGGCGCAGCCTTCGGCGAATCCCGCGATGCGTCGCCGGATCTCGGCCCCGAGCACCCCGGCCCCGATCCGCTCCGCGAGCGGCGCGAGCCAGGCCGGGCGGCAGGTGAAGGTGTACTTCCACGTCGCGAGCGTGCCCTCCTCGGTCGCGGTGAAGCGCCATCCTCCGCCGAAGGCGGCCAGAAACCAGGGGCCTTTCTCCATCACCATGCCGACGTGGCGCGGCGGTGCATACGAGACATACCGACTCACCATCGCCAGCCCGAAGCGCTGCCGCGTGAAGGTGCGCACATCCTTCGCGGCGGCGGTCGCGCCGCCCTGGAAGTGCTGCTCACGGATGAAGGGATCCCACCGCCGACGCACCGAGCCTGTCGTCTGCGATACGGCGAAGGCCGTGGCGGCATCCACCGGCACGACGACCTTCGCGCTCACCTGCGGCATCCGTCCTCCACGACCAGCCCACGCCGGTCAGGATCGACCCTAGTGCGAGTGGGACGGTCGCGCGAGGGCCGCCTCAGCGCACCGGGTACTGCCGCTCCTGGGAACCGATGTACAGCTGCTGGGGGCGGCCGATCTTGCCCTGCGGGTCGCTCTGCTGCTCCCGCCAGTGCGCGATCCACCCCGGCAGCCGCCCGATGGCGAACAACACCGTGAACATGCGCGTGGGGAATCCCAGCGCCTTGTAGATGACGCCGGTGTAGAAGTCCACGTTCGGATACAGGCGACGCTCGATGAAGTAGTCGTCGTGCAGCGCGATGTTCTCGAGCTCCTTGGCGAGGTCCAGCATGGGATCTGAGACCCCGAGTTCGGCGAGCACATCGTCGGCGGTCTCTTTGACGAGCTTCGCGCGCGGATCGTAGTTCTTGTACACCCGGTGGCCGAAGCCCATCAGCCGGATGCCCTCTTCTTTGCTCTTCACGCGATCGACGTACCTCTGCACCGACTCCCCCGAGTCGCGGATCCGGCCGAGCATGGACAGCACCGCCTCGTTGGCGCCCCCGTGCAGCGGCCCGTACAGGGCGTTGATGCCTGCCGAGATCGAGGAGTACTGGTTCGCGCCGGTCGATCCCACCAGGCGCACCGTGGAGGTCGAGGCGTTCTGCTCGTGATCCGCGTGCAGGATCAGCAGTCGCTCGAGCGCCCGGGACATCACGGGATTGACCCGGTAGTCCTCACTGAAGACCCCGAAGTTCAACCGGAGGAAGTTGTCGACGAAGCCGAGCGAGTTGTCGGGATACAGGAACGCCTGTCCGATGCTCTTCTTGTGGGCGTAGGCGGCGATCACCGGGAGCTTGGCGAGCATCCGCATCGTGGTGAGCTCCACGTGCTCAGGGTTGCGCGGGTCTGATTCGTTCTCGTAATAGGTCGACAGCGCCGACACCGCCGAGGACAGCACCGACATCGGGTGAGCGGTGTGCGGCAGCGCCGAGAAGAAGCGCTTGAGATCCTCGTGCAGCAGGGTGTGCCGGCGGATCCGGTCATCGAAGTCCGCCAGCTCGTCGGCGGCGGGCAGCTCGCCGTAGATGAGCAGCCACGCGACCTCGAGGTAGGAGCTGCGCGCGGCGAGCTGCTCGATGGGGTATCCGCGGTAGCGCAGGATGCCCTTGTCCCCGTCGATGTAGGTGATCGCGGACTTCGTCGAGGCCGTGTTCACGAAACCGTAGTCCAGACCCGTGAGGCCGGTCTGCCGAGTGAGTGTCGACAGATCGATGCTGGCCGGTCCGTCCACGCCGTGCAGAACGGGGAACTCCGCCGTGGTCTCACCCACGGTGAGAATCGCCTTGGCCGATTGATCTCCCGCTGCGCTCACGCGGACCTCCTTGCGCCGTGCTGGGTTGGTGGCGGTGTGCCACGGGGCCGGGATGAGGCACCGGGCAGGTCGTCTTTACAGCCTACTGGCCGCAAAAGCATACTGTGGCAACCGCCAAAGCCTCTCGGCATTTCCTCGTCGGATGCTACAGAGATGGCTGCCCGCAGCGGCTCTGAGCAGACCCTTCGACAGGCTCGGGGACCGGCAGAATCGGATGCCGCAGCGGGTCCCACCGGCTCCTCGACGGGCTCGAGGACAGGAGCGGCTAGCGGCCCACGAGGCGGCGCGCCGCCTCCGCCACCTGATCGGTCGACGCCGTGAGTGCCAGCCGCACATGCTGCGCTCCGGCCACCCCATAGATGTCACCGGGGGCGGCGAGGATGCCGAGTTCGGCCAGTCGCGCCACGGTCCGGGCGGCGGGACGATCCTCGGTGGCCCAGAGGTAGAGCCCCGCCTCGGAGCCCTCGACTCGCAGACCCGCCGCGCGCACCGCGGGCAGCAGCAGCTCCCGGCGCTGCCCGTACAGCTCCCGCTGCGCGGCCACGTGCGCGTCATCCCCGAGCGCGGCCGTCATCGCGGCCTGCACGGGCGCGGGAACGATGAGCCCGAGGTGCTTGCGCGCCTCGCCCACCGCGGCGACGATCGCCTCGTCACCGGAGAGAAAGGCCGCACGGTACCCCGCGAGATTCGACTGCTTGCTGAGCGAATAGGCCACGAGCACGCCCGCGGGATCCCCGCCGGTGACGCGCGGATCGAGCAGCGAGGGCGTGGGCTCGCAATCCCACGGCGCTTCCCAGCCGAGTTCGGCGTAGCACTCGTCGCCGGCGATCACGGCACCGAGCTCGCGGGCGCGGGTCACCGCCGCCCGCAGTTCGGCGATGCCCCGCACGCGGCCGTCGGGGTTGCCCGGCGAGTTGACCCAGACGAGCTTCGCGTTCGCCGGCCACGACGCGGGATCGTCGGCCGCTACGGGCTGTGCACCCACGAGCCGCGCACCGACCTCATAGGTGGGGTAGGCGATCCGGGGAAAGACGACCGCATCCCCCGCGCCGATCCCCAGCAGCAGCGGAAGAAGCCCCACGAGCTCCTTCGAGCCGACGGTCGGGATGACAGCGGCAGGCCCGAGCCCGGGCACACCGCGACGACGCGCAAACCAGGCCACGACCGCCTCGCGCAGCGCGGGAGTCCCCACCGTGAAGGGATAGCCGTGGGCATCCGTCGCGGCGGCGAGCGCCGCGCGCACGACGGCCGGGGTCTCGTCGACCGGCGAGCCGACCGAGAGGTCGATGGCCCCGCCGGGATGCTGCTGGGCGCGCTCCGCGTACGGAGCGAGGGCATCCCAGGGGAACTGCGGGAGGTCGCGGACGCCCATCACTCGCTCTGCGGCGGAAGTGCTGCGACGATGGGGTGGTCGTGATGGATCACGCCGATCTTCGCCGCTCCCCCGGGCGAGCCGATCTCCTCGAAGAACTCCACGTTCGCCTTGTAGTAGTCCTGCCACTCCTCGGGCAGGTCATCCTCGTAGTAGATCGCCTCGACGGGGCAGACCGGCTCGCAGGCACCGCAGTCCACGCACTCGTCAGGGTGGATGTAGAGCATCCGGTCGCCCTCGTAGATGCAGTCGACGGGGCACTCGTCCACGCAGGCGCGGTCCTTCACGTCGACGCACGGAAGGGCGATCACATAGGTCACGGTTCCAGTCTAGAGCCGTGCTCTGCCCCGGAGGGCTCGTACGGCGCGGGCGTTCGGGCCCCGTACGACACCGGCGTCCCCGCCTTCTCGGCACGCGGGCGCGGCGAGGGCCAGACCACCACCGCGGTGGCGATGACGAGCACTGACCAGATCCAGGTCCAGGCGTAGACGCTGTCGGCGACGAGAACCGAGCCGCCGGGTCCGGCACCCGAGAACAGCAGGAGCGCCCCGAGCATGCCCAGTCCCGCCGCGAGTGCGACGAAGCGATCGTGGGTGAGCGCGCGGATCGCGATGAGCAGCGCCGCGCAGGTGATGATCGAGACGATGAGTCCGATGGGCACCCCGTCGGAGAACACCGGCATCTCGCCGCCCCACATGACGCTGTGCGCGACCGTGCCGGCGACGCCGTAGAAGGCCCCGACCGCGGCCGCGGCGAGCCAGGTGACGATGCGGATGATCACGCTCGATCGCATGGGCGGCCTCTCTGGGGTTCATCTGAGGAACACAGCGGTTCGCCACAGTCTAGAGCGCGCGACCCCTCCTTGCGACGCGCGAGACTGAGGTTCACTTCCCTTGAGTCTCAGTTTCATTACAATAGGGTCACGTGCCCGGCCTGATCGGTAGGTTGGATGCACGAGATCACACCGTCGTGACCACAAGGGGAGCTATGACGCTGGCCGTCCACAACGTCGAGGTCGTCTACGAAGACGTCATGCTCGTCGTCAAGGGAGCGAGCATCCGCATCCCCCGCGACGGGATCGTAGCCCTCCTCGGCGCCAACGGCGCCGGCAAGACCTCCCTCCTTCGGGCGATGTCGGGTCTGCTCGACGTGCACCGCGGCCGGATCACCCGCGGCCACGTCTCGATCGACGATGTCCAGATCAACACTCGCCACGCCTCGGACGTCGTGCGCGCCGGAGTCTCGCAGGTGATGGAAGGCCGCCGCATCTTCATCGAGTTCACCGTCGACGAGAACCTGCGCGTCGGCGCCTACACGCGCACGCGCGCCGACCTCGCCGAGAAGCTCGATCGGGTCTACACGATGTTCCCCGTGCTGGGCGACCGCAAGACGCAGCATGCCGGGTACCTCTCCGGCGGAGAGCAGCAGATGCTCGCGATCGGGCGCGCGCTCATGGCCGACCCGAAGTACATCCTGCTCGACGAGCCGAGCCTGGGCCTTGCCCCGCAGATCGTGGAGCAGATCCGCGATCTCATCCTCGGCATCCGGGCCGGCGGCACCGGGGTGCTCCTGGTCGAGCAGAACGCCGCGATGGCGCTGTCGATCGCCGATCACGGCTACGTGATGGAGAACGGCAAGATCGTGATGGATGCCCCGGCCAAAGCCCTGCGCGACGACGAGGACATCCGCGAGTTCTACCTGGGCACGGGGGCCGCGGCCTCGAGCCTGAGAGACGTCAAGCACTACAAGCGGCGCAAGAGGTGGCTGTCATGAGCGCACTCCTGGAAGTCAGCGACCTCACCCTGCGCTTCGGCGGGGCGACGACCCTCGACGGCATCAGCTTCGATGTGCAGCGCGGCGAGCTGTTCGCGATCATCGGCCCCAATGGCGCCGGCAAGACCTCGACCTTCAATTGCATCTCGGGCGTCTACCGCCCGCAGCGCGGCGAGCTGACTCTGGAGGGCGAGTCGCTGCTCGGCCACTCCCCCGACGAGATCGCCCGGCGGGGCGTCGCCCGCACCTTCCAGAACGTCGAGCTCTTCGACAACCTCTCGGTGCTCGACAACCTGCTGCTCGGCCGCCACCAGAAGACCTCGTACTCCTGGCCCGAGGCGCTCATCTGGTTCGGGCGCGCGAGGACGCAGGAGCTGGCATCCCGCCGCCGGATCGAGGATCTCATCGAGTTCCTCGGACTCGCCGCGGTGCGCAACCTCCCGGTCGGGATCCTCCCCTACGGCGTCAAGAAGCGCGTCGAGCTCGGCCGGGCTCTGGCCATGGAGCCGCTTCTGCTTCTGCTGGACGAACCGGTGGCGGGCATGAACTCGGAGGAGACCGAGGACATGGCCCGGTTCATCCTCGACATCCGCACGGAGCTCGGCACCTCGATGATCATGGTCGAGCACGACATGCGCCTGGTGATGGATCTCGCCGACCGCGTGATGGTCATCGACTTCGGCAAGCGCATCGCCCTGGGCACCCCCGAGCAGGTCCAGCGCGACCCCGCGGTGATCGCCGCCTACCTGGGCGGCGCGAGCGAAAGCGTCGCCGCCGAGATCGCCGCCGACCTCGATCTGGACATCGCCGACCTCGAGATCGGGGGTGAGCGCGCGTGACCGAGACCGTCTATATGAACCATCTGCTCCGCGTCGCTGCCGCCGAGACACCGGATCACACGGCACTGCGCGTGAAGCAGTCCGGGATCTGGCAGGACATCACCTGGGGCGACTATCAGGCATCCGTCGAGGCTCTGGCCTTCGGCTTCGCGGCCCTCGGCGTCGGCCCCGGCGACCGCGTCGCCATCCAATCCGAGAACCGCCCCGAGTGGCTCTTCGCCGACCTCGCCGCGACGAGCCTGCGGGCCGCGATCGTGGGCTTCTATCCCACCAACCCCGTGGCCGAGATCACCTATCTGCTCACCGACAGCGGCGCGCGGGTGCTCATCGCCGAAGACCAGGAACAGGTCGACAAGGCACTCGAAGCACAGGCCTCAGCCCCGGACCTCGACTGGATCGTCTACCTCGACCGCCGAGGCCTGGTCTCCTACGACGACCCGAAGCTGCTCTCGATCGACGAGCTGATCGACCGGGGCAGCGCGCACCGCGAGACGCATCCCACTCTCCTCGACGAGCACGACGCCGCGCGCACCCCCGACGACATCGTGACTCTGATCTACACCTCGGGAACCACCGGTCCCCCCAAGGGCGTGATGCTGAGCGCCCGCAACGTGGGCTTCGCCTCCGAGATCCTGTCGCTCGACGACGGCATCCTCGGCAAGCGTCCGAGTCCGCGCGACACGCTGCTGAGCTACCTGCCCCTCTCGCACGTGGTCGAGCGCGGCATCTCGATCTGGGCGAACCTGACCACCCGCACGGTCGTGCACTTCGCCGAGTCGATCGACACCGTCACCGCCGATCTCGCCGAGGTGCAGCCGACGATCCTGTTCGCCGTCCCCCGCATCTGGGAGAAGATCCAGGCGACGGTCGCGATCAAGATGGCGCAGGCCTCGCGCCTGAAGCGCGCCGTATACGGCATCGGGATGCGCTGGAGCCGGCGCATCGCCGCCGAACGGGTGGCCAACAACGGGGACTTCAGCCCGCGGGCGCGCCTGCTCTACGCTGTCGGCTACTGGCCGCTGTACCGGCCGCTGCGCAAGCGCCTGGGGCTCCTGCACGTACGGCACGCCGTGTCAGGCGCTGCCCCCATCTCGCCCGAGGTGCTGGGCTTCTTCCTCGGCATCGGCGTCTCGCTCTTCGAGGCCTACGGGATGACCGAGAACTCCGCGATCGCGACCACCAACCTGCGCGGCCGCATGGTCGTGGGCACCGTGGGCGAGGCGCAGCCGGGTGCCGAGGTGTCGCTGGACGAAGCGACGGGAGAGGTCCTGACGCGGCATCCCGGGAACTTCGTCGGCTACTGGGGCAAGCCCGAGGCGACGGCGAGCACCTACACGGCAGACGGATGGCTCCGCACGGGCGATGTCGGCGAGTGGGTGAACGGCACCCACCTGCGCATCATCGACCGCATCAAGGACATCATCATCACCGCGGGCGGCAAGAACATCTCCCCCAGCGAGATCGAGAACGCCCTGAAGGCCTCGCCCTACGTCAAGGAGGCCGTGGTCATCGGCGACAAGCGCCCGTACCTGACGGCCCTGATCGGCATCGAATACGACACCGTGGCCGACTGGGCATCCCGCAAGCGCATCGAGTTCACCACCTACCGCGACCTGTCCGAGAAGGACGAGGTCGTGGCTCTCATCAACGGCATCGTGCACGAGGTGAACGCGCGCTTCGCCCGCGTCGAGTCGATCCGCAAGTTCCGGATGCTGACCAAGGAGCTCGACCACGAGGACGGGGAGCTGACCGCCACCCAGAAGCTCAAGCGCGCCGCCTTCGCCGCCACGGTCCCGCACCTGGTCGACGACATGTACGCCGATACCGCCGCCTACGCCGGTGCCGACCTCGGGAGGAACGGATGAACGCCCTGCTGTCCTCCTTCGTCACCGGTCTCGGCCAGGGCGGCGTCTACGCCCTGATCGCGGTGAGCTTCGTCATCATCTACCGCTCCACCGGGGTGCTGAACTTCGCCCAGCCGGCACTGATGATCCTCGGTGCCTTCGCCACGAGCGTTCTCGCGGTGGACCTCGGCCTGCCGTTCTACCTCGCTGTCGCGCTGGCGATGCTCGTCCTGGCAGCCTTCTCCATCGGCATCGAGCGCGTGGCGATCCGGCCGATGGTGGGTCGCCCGCCCTTCGCCGCCGCCATCGTGACGGTCGGCCTGTTCATCGTGCTGCTGATCCTCGCCCACCGGCTGTTCAACTCGCAGCAGCGCACGGTCAACGACCCTTGGCAACTGAACAGCTGGTGCCTCGGCGGCGAGCAGATCGAGACGGAGTGGAGCGTCATCTGCGAGGGCGGTGCCCTGATCTTCCACAACTCCGTCGCGCGCTTCCTGATCGCCGTCGCGGTGATCGCCTTGCTCGGCTGGTGGCTGGCTCGCTCGAAGCTGGGCCTCGCGATGCGGGCGACCGCCTTCGACCAGGAGGTGGCCCTCGCCCAGGGCATCAATGTCGGCCGGATGTTCTCGGTCTCCTGGGGGATCTCCGGGGCCTTGGTGGCACTGGCTGGTGCCCTGTTCGCGGCCAACGGCGCCGTCGTTCAGGCCACGGACGCGACCTTCGCCCTGGTGGCGCTTCCGGCGATCATCATCGGCGGACTCGACTCGCTCAAGGGCGCCGTGATCGGCGGGCTCGTGGTGGGCGTCTCGATGTCCCTGACCAAGGCCTACCAACCGCTGTCCGCCCCGTGGCTGGGGGCGAACTTCGAGCTGGTCGTGCCCTACCTCATCATGCTCGTGGTGCTGCTGATCCGGCCCTACGGGCTGTTCGGCACGAAGGAGGTGCAGCGCGTATGAGCCTCATCGACGACGGGCGGGCAGCCCGGCTCACCGGCCAGTCCGAACGGCTGAACTTCGAGAACTCGCGCGGCAAGGTCGCCCCGCAGGTGCGCCGCGGACGCGCGAGCCTGTATACGAGCTACGCCGCCGACCAGGCGCTGTGGAGCACGCCGGCCAAGCGCTGGTGGACGATCGGCTTCATCGTGCTCATGGTCGCGGCCCCCTTCCTCATCGCGGCGGACCTGACCTATCTGCTCACCCTCGCCGCGATCTACACGATCGGCGGGATCGGTCTGAACCTGCTCACCGGCTACGCCGGCCAGGTCTCGCTCGGTCACGCCTTCTTCCTGGGCGTCGGCGCCTACACGGCATCGGTCCTCGGGGGGACACCCGGAACGATCACCTGGGGCCTCGAGCTGGACCTCGCCGTCGCCCTTCCCGCCGCAGCCCTCGTCGCGGGCCTGCTCGGTCTCGTGGTGGCACCGCTGGCAACGCGCGTGCGGGGCCTGTATCTGGCGATCCTGACCCTAGGCCTGCTCCTGATCGGCGAACACCTGTTCAAGATCATGACGCCCGTCACCGGCGGGCAGGGGATGGGACGCAGCGTTCCGGGCTTCGTCCTGTTCGGCATCGATCTCAGCCAGACCTATGCCATCGGACCCGTGCACATCCCGAAGCACATCTCGCTGTTCCTGCTGTGCCTGACCCTGCTGGTGGTGCTCGGGATCGCCGCGCGCAACCTCGCGCGCGGTCGTTACGGGCGTGCCTTCGCCGCCGTCCGCGACCGCGACATCGCCGCCGAGGTCATGGGCGTGAATCTGCTGCGCACCAAGACCCTCGCCTTCGCGCTGTCCTCTGCCTTTGCGGGGCTTGCCGGGGCGCTCTGGGCGATCCTGATCAACCGGATCAACCCGGAGGCGTGGAACCTGTTCCTCTCGATCGACTTCCTCGCCGTCGTCGTCATCGGCGGGGTCGCCACCATCTCAGGCACCATCATCGGCGCCTGTTTCGTCGTGCTGCTGCCGCGGCTGCTGGATGAGCTCGCCCGGGTCATCCCGTGGCTCTCCACGAGCGGCGGGGGGCTGCTGACCGTCCCTCAGCTGACGACCATCCTCTTCGGCGTGCTGATCATCCTGTTCATCACGCTGGAACCGCGAGGACTGTACGGCCTGTGGGTGCGCGTGCGCAACTACTTCAAGGCCTGGCCGTTCTCGTACTGACCGAATAACTGAATATCGCCTCTCAACCCAAGGAGCATCACATGACCATGCGTCGACGCAGCCGGGCAGTAATCGCCCTGGCCGCCGCAGGCTTGCTTGCACTGACCGCCTGTACGACGGTCAGTCCGACCGAGTCGCCGGCACCGACCGACCCAGGCACCACCCTCAAGACCGGCCAGGGTGTCACGGACGCACCGTGCCCGAACGCCGTCAACCCCAGCAACGGCTGCATCTACCTGGGTGTCCTCTCCGATCTCACGGTCGGCCCCTTCGCAGCCCTCGCCAAGCCCATCACCGACGCACAGGAGTTGTTCTGGGCCAAGGTGAACAAGGATGGCGGCATCGGCGGATACGACATCAACATCGGCGAGTACACCCGGGACACCGAGTACCAGGCGGCGAAGCACTCGGCCGAGTACGCGCAGATCGCCGACAAGGTCGCCGGTCTCGCGCAGTCGCTCGGCACCGTGGCCACCGAGTCGATCCTGTCGGACATCACCACGCGGAACCTGGTGACCGTCCCCACCTCGTGGTGGTCGGGCTGGGCTTTCGACGACTACGACAAGGGACTGGTCCTGGAGACTGGGTACTCCTACTGCACCGAGGCAATCGTGGGTCTTGACTGGTTCGCCGAGAACATCGGTGCCCCGACCAAGGTTCAGGCCGTCGGCTACCCCGGTGACTACGGCGGGGACTCGGCCGCGGGCGTGGCCCGCTGGGCGGAGGCCAATGGCGTGACCGCCCTGGCCCCGGTCGCTACCGGACCCAACCAGGTCGTCGGCGACCAGAGTGCTGTGGTGGGGGCGGTTCTGGCCGGCGGCGCGGATGTCGTCGTGCTGGCCGTAGGCCCGGCCGAGACCGCGCAGATCGTGGGTGGCCTCGCTGCCAACGGCTTCAAGGGTCGCTTCCTCGGGTCGCTGCCGACGTGGAACCACGCACTGCTGGGCACCGCCGCTGCTCCCGCACTGATCGGCCTCTACAACCACATGACGCCGTACCAGAACTGGGGCTCGGACAGCGCCGGGATGGCGGCTCTGAAGGAGGCTCTCGGTGGCGAGGCTCCGCCCAACGGCGGCTCGATCATCGGCTGGGTCATCGGCTACCCGCTGAAGGCCGCTCTCGAGGCTGCTGTCGCCAAGGGCGACATCACCCCCGCGGGCATCGCCTCGGTCGTGAACGGCCTGACCGTCGACTTCCAGGGTCTGATCCCCAACCACACCTACGGGGGCAACCCGCAGGCCAGCGCCGTGCAGACCGTCAACATCGGTCAGCCCGACGCCGACGTGGAGCTCGGCATGAAGACGATCGCCGACTTCTACAAGGGCACCACCTTCGACAAGACCGACTACTCGAGCGCCTGCGCCGCGAGCAGCTGATCTGCCGATCCTGAAGAGGGGGCATCGCCGCAGGCGGTGCCCCCTCTTTCGTGTCGCCGGTCCCAGGGATTCACGGCCGTCATAGCGAAAGCGTGAACCCCGGGGACCGCGCCGGCCGGCTAAACCGCCCAGCCGACCGCGCGCAGCAGCGCCGCAGTGAGGGCCGCGGCGAAGACCACCACGAGGAACGACTGGCGCAGCCACAGCAGGCCCGCGGCGACCAGTACTCCCGGGATCCGCGCGTCCACGACGACCGCCTGCCCGTCCCCCAGCGTCTGCACGGCGACGAGCGCCGCCAGCAGCGCCACCGTGAGCAGGTCGGCGATCCGCGCGGGCCGCGGCGCCTCGAGCAGGCTCGCCGGGACGAGGTAGCCGAAGGCCTTCCACGCCACGCACACGATCGCGGCGATCAGGATGGCGCTCCACAGAGTCATGACGCGACCTCCCGCGGATGCGCTTCGAACCAGTTGAACCACCCGACCACCAGTGCGACCACGGCGGCGACGAGCACCGGCATCCCGGGCATCAGGAACGGCGTCGTGGCCGCGGCGACGACGGCCGCGGCGATCCCCACCACGATCGCCTGGCGCTGCTTCAGACGCGGCCAGAGCAGGGCGAGAAACGCCGCAGCCGCCGCGGCATCCAGCCCGTACGTCTTCGGGTCGCCGAGCACATCGCCCAGCAGCGCCCCGAGCAGGGTGGTGAGGTTCCAGCCGATGAAGACCCCGAGCCCGGTCACCCAGAAGCCGAGCCGTTTCGCCGCGAGCTCGGGCTGGGCCAGAGCGACCGCGGTGGACTCGTCGATCGTGATGTGCGCAGCCCCCGCACGACGCCAGAACCCGCGGCCGATGACGGGTGACATCCGGATGCCGTAGGCCATGTTCCGCACGCCGAGGAGAGCTGCCGAGGCGATGGCCGCCGGGAGGGCCGCGATCCCGCCCGCACCGAAGACGCCGATGAAGGCGAACTGCGAGCCGCCGGTGAACATCAGCAGGCTCAGCACACAGGTCTGCCAGATATCGAGCCCGGCAGCCACGGCCAGCGCCCCGAACGAGATGCCGTAGGCGCTCGTGGCGAAGGCGACGGCCAGCGCCTCCCGCCACACCTCGCGAGAGGTCCGGGTCATCACGGATTCAGGCTATCGCACGCCGGGCAGGGGCGAGCCTGCCTCGACGATCAGCATCCATCGCGGAGTTCCTAGGGCGTGTCAGACACGCCCTAGTCCTTGTCACCGGTATTGGTGACCGTCACCGTCTTGTGCACCACTGTGGCACCCTTGACGATCGTGAGGGTGTAGAACTGCGAGGCGGCCGGGCAGGGGTACTCGATCTGCCACTCCCACGCGGCGGTCGTGGCCGAGTCTCCGGTGGGCGGCAGATTCCAGCCCATCCCGTTGCGGCCGTCGTGGGTCGCGACGCCGAAGTGAACGGAGTCGACGTTCTTCGTGCTCCACCGGAACCGCAGGTGGATCGGGAACGGCCCGCCGGGTGCCTGCGTGTTGCAGACGACCTTGGGCGAGGTGGAGTTGTTCACCGTGAACGAGTTGATGACCGGGCCGGTGGGCGTCGGCGAGGGCGTCGGTGACGGACTCGGCGTGGGCGTGGGCGTGGGTGTCGGTGTGGGGGCCGGGGTTTCCGGTTCAGGGGTCGGCGTCGGCTCTTCGAGGGGAGCGTCGGTCGGTTCCGCACTCGGCTCCTCGGTCAGCATGCTGGTTGGATCGGGGCCGGCGGTCGTGTCGGATCCGGCAAGCTGCAGAGCGAGCAGAACGACGATGGCCGCGAGCAGCGCGCCGATGCCGACCAGAAGCCAGAGCAGCAGCGGACTGATCTTGCGCCGCCGGTCGTCCTCGTCCACCGTGGTCGTGGCATCTTCGCTCATGACTGCCTCACTTCCTCACATCGAATCAGGGATGCAAAAGCGCTGATCATGAGCATAGTGTGCGAAGACGACCCAAGACCAGGGTGCGGGGCGATCTGGAATCGCGCCCTTCCCCGCCCCGGGAGCCGCCCGCGCGACCTCAGGCGTTCGCGTCCTGGCGCTTCAGGCGCGAGGTCTCGCGGGCGCGGATGGTCTGATCCAGGATCACCTTGCGGATGCGCACCTTCTCGGGGGTCACCTCGACGCACTCGTCGTCACGGGCGAACTCCAGGCTCTCCTCGAGCGAGAGCTGCCGGGGCGGGGTCAGGCGCTCGAGCTCATCGGCCGTGGAGGAGCGCATGTTGGTGAGCTTCTTCTCCTTGGTGATGTTGACGTCCATGTCGTCGGCACGGGTGTTCTCGCCCACGACCATGCCCTCGTAGACCTCCTCGGTGGGCTGCACGAAGAAGCTCATCCGCTCCTGCAGCGCCATCATCGCGAACGGGGTGACCACGCCCGCGCGGTCGGCGACGATCGAGCCCGTGGCGCGAGCCAGGATGTGCCCGGCCCAGTCGTCGTAGCCGTGCGCGATGGCGTTCGCGATGCCCGTGCCGCGGGTCACCGAGAGGAACTCGGTGCGGAACCCGATCAGGCCGCGCGAGGGGACGATGAACTCCATCCGCACCCAGCCGGTGCCGTGATTGGTCATCCCTTCCATCCGGCCCTTGCGCGCGGCGAGCAGCTGCGTGATCGCGCCCAGATGCTCTTCGGGGGCGTCGATGGTGAGGTGCTCGAAGGGCTCCTTGACCTTGCCGTC
>CAZHML010000018.1:0-38683 GCA_964533745.1 uncultured Microbacterium sp. | reverse complement strand
GCGAGGTCGTCGAGGTGGGCCAGGAGGTCACCGTCGAGATCCTCGAGGTCGACCTGGACCGCGAGCGGGTCTCGCTGTCGCTGAAGGCGACCCAGGAGGACCCGTGGCAGGTCTTCGCGCGCACGCACGCGATCGGCCAGGTCACGCCCGGAAAGGTCACCAAGCTCGTCCCCTTCGGCGCCTTCGTGCGCGTCGCGGACGGCATCGAGGGCCTCGTGCACATCTCGGAGCTGTCGGCCAAGCACGTCGAGCTCGCCGAACAGGTCGTCTCGGTCGGCGAGGAGGTCTTCGTCAAGGTCATCGACATCGACCTGGACCGCCGCCGCATCTCGCTCTCGCTCAAGCAGGCCAACGAGTCGGTCGACCCGTACGGCACCGAGTTCGACCCGGCCCTGTACGGCATGGCGACCGAGTACGACGAGAACGGGGAGTACAAATACCCCGAGGGCTTCGACGTCGAGACGCAGCAGTGGAGGGAAGGCTCCGACGCCGAGCGCGAGAAGTGGGAGCAGGAGTACGCCGCGGCCCAGTCCCGCTGGGAGGCGCACAAGGCCCAGGTGCTCAAGTCGGCCGAGGCCGACGCGAGCGCCGAGGCGGAGGGCTCCTTCGGCCCTGTAGACTCCGCCGACGCAGAGTCGGCCGGCACTCTCGCCGACGACGAGGCTCTCGCCGCCCTGCGCGAGAAGCTCTCGGGCGGCAACGCCTGAGCATCGCTCATTCGCGGCGGGCCGTCACCTTTGGGTGGCGGCCCGCCGTTGTTTTGGATCGGGGCGTAACACAGGCTCGTGAGGGCGGTCTGGGGATGCTGTGATACGCCCCGCACGGGCTTTGTGACGTCATATTGCGATCCGATTGGCCAGGGGCAGAGTCGCCCGCGAGTATTATCCGCATGCCCACCGCCATCGCAGAGAAGCCTCGCACTTCCGCCCGCCCGGATGCTGCGCCCGCGTCGCTCCCCGGTGCCGTGCGCCTCGACGGCATCGGGCGCACCTTCACGCTGGCCCGCGGCACGCGCGAGGTGCTGCGCGAGGTCGACATCGACATCGCCGCCGGCGAGATCCTCTCGGTCATCGGCCCCTCAGGCGGGGGCAAGTCCACGCTGCTGCGCCTGGTGGCCGGGCTCGATGCCCCCACGACAGGCACGCTCACCATCGACGGCACCCCGATCGGCCCGAACGACGAGCGCACCGCCGTCGCCTTCCAAGAGCCGCGGCTGCTGCCCTGGCGCACGATCGCGCAGAACGTCGAGCTGGGGCTGCCCCGCGGCACGGCTCGCCGGGCCGGTCGTGAACGCGTGCGCGAACTGCTCGCCCTCGTGGGCCTCGAGCACGCCGCCGACCAGCGCCCCCGCGAGGTCTCGGGCGGGATGGCGCAGCGCGCCTCGCTCGCCCGTGCCCTGGCTCGCAACCCCGAGGTGCTGCTCCTGGACGAGCCCTTCGGTGCCCTCGACGCGCTCACGCGGCTGCGGATGCAGGACTTGCTGCTCGAGATCCACGCCGCAGAGCCCACGACCGTGCTGCTCGTCACGCACGATGTCGAGGAGGCGCTGTACCTCGGCGACCGCGTGCTGCTGCTGCGCTGCCTGCTCGGATCTGAGGGAGCGGCATCCGCCCATGCCGGATCCGTCACCCGCGTCGTCGACGTCCCCGGCGCTCGCCCCCGCGACCGTGCCGACCACGACTTCGCAGACCTCCGCGCCGCGCTCCTGGAGGGGCTCGGCGTTCCCACCCACCACCACCGCACCACCACATACAAGGACAACCGATGAGTACCGTCATCCGCCGCACCGTTCCTGCGATCGCTGTCGCCGCGGCCATGATGATGGCTGCCACCGCCTGCGTCGCCGGCGAGAACAGCCCGCAGACGCCCACCTCCGAGTCCGGCACCTGGTCGTCGAACACCCTCACGCTCGACTGGGCGACCTACAGCCCGCTGAGCCTCATCGTGCGCGACCAGGGGCTGATCGAAGCCGTCGTCGGTGATGAGGTGACCGTGGAGTGGGTGCAGTCGGCCGGCTCCAACAAGGCCAACGAGCTGCTGCGCTCGGGATCGGCGGATGTCGCCTCCACCGCCGGCTCCGCGGCCCTGTTCGCCCGCGCGAACGGCTCGCCGATCAAGGTCATCGGCATCTACTCGCAGCCGGAGTGGGCGGCGATCGTCGTTCCCGCTGACAGCGCGATCACCTCGGTCGCCCAGCTCAAGGGCGCTTCGATCGCGGCGACCAAGGGCACCGATCCCTACTTCTTCCTGGTGCAGGCGCTCGAGACCGCGGGCCTGTCGATCGCGGACGTCGAGGTGCAGAACCTGCAGCATGCCGACGGCCGCGCCGCCCTGGGCACGTCAGTGCAGGCCTGGGCGGGCCTGGACCCGATCATGGCCGCCGCCGAGGTCGAGTCGGGTGCGAAGCTCATCTACCGCAACGTGGACTTCAACACCTACGGTTTCCTCAACGCCACCGAGGACTTCATCACGAACCACCCGGACCTCGCCCAGGTCGTCGTGAACGCCTACGAGGATGCCCGCGTCTGGGCGCTCGCCCACCCGGAGGAGACCGCGGCACTGCTCGCGCAGGTGGCCGGCATCGATATCGCGGTCGCCCGCACGGTGATCCAGGAGCGCTCGAACCTGCATGTCTCGGGCGTGCCCGGTGCCGATCAGCTCGCGGTGCTGACCCGGATCGCCCCGGTGATCATCGACTCCGGCGACGTGCAGGGCGGGAAGGCCGCCGTCGAGAAGGCCCTTGCCACGATCATCGAGGACAGCTTCGCGAAGAAGGCCGTCGCGCGATGAGCGCACAGACCCTTGACACCGAGGTCGCCCCCGGCACGCGTGAGCGTGCCGGGGGCATCCGGCCGTGGTCGGCAGGCAGGCCCGTGCGCGTGATCGGCGGTCTCGCGCTGCCGGTCATCCTGGTCCTCGTCTGGCACGACGTCACCACGACCGGCCTCGTGCCGCCCTACCGCCTCCCCACGCCGGCCTCGGTCGTCGATGCGGCCCTGCATCTGGCGGCGGACGGCAGCCTGTGGCGTCACATCGCCATCTCGACCCAGCGGGTGCTGATCGGCTTCCTCGCGGGCGCGGTGATCGGCTTGCTCGCCGCGGCGATCGTCGGGCTGTCGCGGCTCGGCGACATCCTGCTCAGCCCCAGCCTCGTGGCCCTGCGCGCCGTACCGTCGCTCGCCTGGGTTCCGCTGCTCATTCTCTGGCTGCAGATCGGCGAGGAGTCCAAGCTCACCCTGATCGCGATCGGCGCCTTCTTCCCGGTGTACACGACGGTCGCCGCGGCCCTGCGCCATGTCGATCCGCAGTTGGTCGAGGCCGGGCGCACGTTCGGCCTGCGCGGCTGGTCGCTGCTGCGCACCGTGCAGCTTCCGGCCGTGGTGCCCTCGCTCATCTCGGGCCTGCGCCTGGCCCTCGCGCAGTCGTGGCTGTTTCTGGTCGCCGCGGAGCTCATCGCCTCGTCGATGGGCCTGGGGTGGCTCCTGACCGACTCGCAGCAGACGGGCCGGGTCGACCGGATCCTGCTCGCGATCGTGCTGCTGGCTCTGCTGGGCACCCTGACCAACGCACTGCTCGCCCTGTTCGAGCGGGCCGTGCTTAAGCGGTGGCTGTAGGAGCATCCGATGACTGAGCACCGCTTCGGATTCCGCACGCGCGCGCTGCACGCCGGGGGCACGCCGGATGCCGCCACCGGCGCGCGCGCCGTGCCCATCTACCAGACCACGTCCTTCGTCTTCGACGACGCGAAGGATGCCGCGAACCTCTTCGCCCTGCAGAAGTACGGCAACATCTACTCCCGGATCGGCAACCCCACGGTCGCCGCCCTCGAGGAGCGCCTCGCCTCTCTCGAGGGCGGGATCGGCGCGGTGGCTACCGCGAGCGGGATGAGCGCCGAGTTCATCACCTTCGCCGCCCTCGTCGGCGCGGGCGATCACGTGGTCGCCTCGGCGCAGCTCTACGGCGGCACGATCACCCAGCTGGATGTCACGCTGCGCCGCTTCGGCGTGGAGACGACCTTCGTCGCCTCCAGCGATCCCGCCGACTACGCTGCCGCCATCCGTGAGAACACGAAGGTCGTCTACACCGAGGCGATCGGCAACCCCGGCGGCGAGATCGCCGACATCGCGGGGCTTGCCGCTGTCGCCCACGCCGCGAGCATCCCGCTCGTGGTGGACGCGACCCTCGCCACCCCCTATCTGCTGCGGCCCATCGAGCACGGAGCCGATGTCGTCATCCACTCGGTGACCAAGTTCCTGGGCGGGCACGGCACGACCCTCGGCGGCATCGTGATCGAGTCCGGCCGCTTCGACTGGGGCAACGGGAAGTTCCCCACCATGACCGAGCCCGTGCCCTCGTACGGCGGCATCCACTGGTGGGGCAACTTCGGCGAGTACGGCTTTCTCACCAAGCTCCGCAGCGAGCAGCTGCGCGACATCGGCCCGGCTCTGAGCCCCCAGGCGGCCTTCACGCTGCTGCAGGGGGTCGAGACCCTTCCGCAGCGCATCGACGCGCACATCGCCAACGCCCGGATCGTCGCCGAGTGGCTCGACACCGATCCCCGCGTCTCGTTCGTGACCTGGGCGGGCCTGCCCGGGCATCCGCACCACGCACGCGCCCAGCGCTACCTGCCGCTCGGCCCGGGATCCGTCTTCGCCTTCGGTGTGAAACCGCCGGGTGAGCATGCCGACGAGGAGGCGCGCGCGGTCGCCGGGCGCACGGCGGGGGAGAAGTTCATCGACTCCGTCCGCCTCGCCTCGCACCTGGCGAACATCGGCGACGCCCGCACGCTCGTGATCCATCCGGCATCCACGACGCACCAGCAGCTGAACCCGCAGCAGCTACGGGATGCCGGGGTGCCGGCTGATCTCGTGCGGATCTCGGTGGGCATCGAGGATCCCGAGGACATCATCTGGGATCTGGATCAGGCGCTGAAGAGCGCGACAGGGGAGACGAGATGAGCGAGAGCGGACTGGTCGCCTGCGAGCTGCCCTCGGCCGCGACTCCGGTTCCGGGCCGGACGTGGCGAGGGCCGAGCGCGCAAGAGCGCTACGAGATCCTGCGTGCGACGAAGTCGATCGCGATCGTCGGGGCCTCGGACAACCCCTCGCGGGCGAGCTACTTCGTCGGCACCTACCTCACCAGCAGCTCGCCCTACCAGGTGTACTTCGTCAACCCCCGGGCGACCGAGATCCTCGGGCATCCCGCCTACCCCTCGCTGGCGGACCTGCCTGTCGCACCCGACCTCGTGGACGTCTTCCGCCGCCACGAGGACCTGCCCGCGGTCGCACAGGAGGCGATCGACGCGGGGGCGAGGACCCTGTGGCTGCAGCTGGGCTCGTGGAACGAGGAGGCGGCGGCGCTCGCGGAGGCATCAGGGCTGTCGGTCGTGATGGATCGCTGCGTGAAGATCGAGCACGCGCGCTTCCACGGCGGCCTGCATCTCGCGGGCTTCGACACCGGGGTGATCAGCTCGAAGCGCCAACTGCTCGCGCGCTGAGGCGGGCGCGGGCGTGCCAGGATTGTGCCATGCCACTGATCGCGCTGACCGGCGGAATCGCCTCGGGCAAGTCCACCATCGCCCGCCGGCTCGCCGAGCACGGGGCGGTGATCGTCGATGCCGACGCGATCGTGCGCGAGGTGCAGCAGCCAGGCTCGCCCGTGCTGGACGCGATCGCCGAGGTCTTCGGCGACGAGGTGATCGGTGCGGGCGGTGAACTCGACCGCACGGCGCTGGGGGCGCGGGTGTTCGGCGACGACGAGGCGCTCGCGCGCCTGAACGCCATCGTGCACCCCGCCGTGCGGAAGGAGTCCGCGCGGCGTTTCCGGGAAGCGCTGGATGTCGATCCGGCGGCGATCGTGGTCTACGACGTGCCGCTGCTGGTCGAGGCGCGCCTGGAGGATCCCTGGGAGCTCGTTGTCGTCGCCGATGCCCCCGCGGAGGTGCGGTTCGAGCGACTCGTCACCCTGCGCGGGATGGATCCGGCCACCGCGCGGGCGCGCATCGAGGCGCAGGTGCCGGATGACGCGCGCCGCGCCGTCGCCGATGTCCTCATCGATACGAGCGGCACCGTCGCGCACACTCTCGCGCAGACCGACGCCCTCTGGGAGCGCCTGCGGGATCGTTAGGGATCCTGTCGCGGCGTCGAGGGGCCGGCCGCATCCTCGCGCCGCCTGCGGCGAGTCCGTGCGCGACGGCGCAGCGCGAGCACGATCACCACGACGAGGGCGATGAGCAGCAGGGCCGCGAGCACCGGCACGACGATCGCGGCCGCGGCCAGAGAGAACGAGGCCACGTCCTCGCCGGTGCTGTGCAGGGGCGCGGCCATGCCCGCGGTGGCGACGTTCGCCGCGGGGCGGGCGATCGCCTTCACGGCGTGCACGACCAGCGCGATCACGATGCCCACGCCGATCGAGATCCACAGCGAGGCGTCGCCGGACAGCCATGCCCAGGTCGGGGGCAGTTCCACCGCGGGCAGGAACCGATCGGCAAGGCCCAGCAGGAACAGCGGCATCCAGGCGTTCAGGCCTGCGGATGCCGCCAGGGCGGAGCCGATCACGAACTCGATCACGCCTCGACTCTAGAACGGTGCCGATCCCGATGTCTGCGGCCCCGCCTACGCTGGAAGGATGCAGCCCACACGCAGCGTCCGTCCCTTCGAGGTGGTCAGCGACTATACCCCCTCGGGCGACCAGCCGCAGGCGATCGCCGAGCTCGCCGCCCGCATCACCGCGGGCGAGACGGATGTGGTTCTGCTCGGGGCGACCGGCACCGGCAAGTCGGCGACCACCGCGTGGCTCATCGAGCAGGTGCAGCGCCCGACCCTCGTGCTCGCGCACAACAAGACGCTCGCAGCCCAGTTGGCCAACGAGTTCCGCGAGCTCATGCCGCACAACGCGGTGGAGTACTTCGTCTCGTACTACGACTACTACCAGCCCGAGGCCTACGTCCCGCAGACCGATACCTTCATCGAGAAGGACTCCTCGATCAACGCCGAGGTCGAACGCCTGCGCCACTCCACGACGAACTCCCTGCTCTCGAGGCGCGATGTCGTGGTCGTCTCGACGGTGTCCTGCATCTACGGCCTCGGCGCGCCCGAAGAGTACCTGCGGGCCATGGTCGCGCTGCAAGTGGGGGAGCGGTACGACCGGGATGCCCTCATCCGCCAGTTCATCTCGATGCAGTACGACCGCAACGACGTGGCCTTCTCGCGCGGCACCTTCCGCGTGCGCGGCGACACGATCGAGATCATCCCGGTCTACGAGGAGCATGCGATCCGCATCGAGCTGTTCGGGGATGAGATCGAGGCGCTGTACTCGCTGCATCCGCTCACCGGCGATGTGCTCGCCCGCCTCGACTCGGTGCCCATCTTCCCGGCCTCGCACTACGTCGCGGGCACGGACGTCGTGCGCCGGGCCATCGGCACCATCGAGACAGAGCTGGCCGCACGCCTGGCAGAGCTCGAGCGACAGGGCAAGCTGCTCGAGGCCCAGCGCCTGCGCATGCGCACGACCTTCGATCTCGAGATGCTGCAGCAGCTCGGCTTCTGCTCCGGGATCGAGAACTACTCCCGCCATCTCGACGGGCGCGAGCCCGGCGAGCCGCCGCACACGCTGCTGGACTTCTTTCCCGACGACTTCCTCATGGTCATCGACGAGTCGCACGCCACGGTGCCGCAGATCGGTGCGATGTACGAGGGCGACGCCTCGCGCAAGCGCACCCTCGTCGAGCATGGCTTCCGGCTGCCCAGCGCCCTGGACAACCGGCCGCTGCGGTGGGACGAGTTCAAGAACCGGGTCGGGCAGACGGTCTACCTCTCAGCGACGCCCGGTGCCTACGAGATGGGCGTCGCCGACGGCGTCGTGGAGCAGATCATCCGGCCCACCGGGCTCGTGGACCCGCAGATCGTGGTGAAGCCCTCGAAGGGTCAGATCGACGACCTGCTCGAGCAGATCCGCGTGCGCGTGGAGCGCGACGAGCGGATCCTGGTGACGACCCTGACCAAGAAGATGGCCGAGGAGCTCACCGACTTCCTCGGCGAGCACGGCGTGCGCGTGCGGTACCTGCACTCGGACGTCGACACCCTCCGCCGCGTCGAGCTGCTCACCGAGCTGCGCGCGGGCGTCTACGACGTGCTCGTCGGCATCAACCTGCTGCGCGAGGGCCTGGACCTGCCCGAGGTCTCGCTCGTGGCGATCCTGGATGCCGACAAGGAGGGGTTCCTGCGCAGCGGCACATCCCTCATCCAGACGATTGGCCGCGCGGCGCGCAACGTCTCGGGCGAGGTGCACATGTACGCGGACGTGGTGACCGACTCGATGCGCCGGGCGATCGACGAGACCGACCGCCGGCGCGAGAAGCAGATCGCCTACAACGAGGCCAACGGCATCGACCCGCAGCCTCTGCGTAAGCGCATCGCCGACATCACCGAGGTGCTCGCCCGGGAGGGTGCCGACACCGACGCGCTGCTCTCGAGGAAGTCGAAGAGCGGCAAGGGCAGGACCCCGACCCCGAACCTGCGGCGCGAGGGCATCGCCGCCGAGGGTGCCGAGCAGCTGGAGGCGACGATCGCCGACCTCTCGGCGCAGATGCTCGCCGCCGCCGGAGAGCTGAAGTTCGAACTTGCCGCGCGCCTGCGCGACGAGGTGCAGGACCTCAAGAAGGAGCTGCGCGCCATGGAGCGCGCGGGGCACGCCTGAGGAGCAGATATGGAACAGCGGCTCACCCTGGTCACGCTAGGCGTGACCGACCTGGAGCGCGCGATCGCGTTCTATCGCGGACTCGGCTGGGAGCCGCATCCGAACTCGGTCGAGGGCGAGGTCGCCTTCTACCAGCTGGGCGGAACGGCCCTCGCGCTCTGGTGGCGCTCGTCCCTCGCCGAGGACTCCCGGGTGGAGGATGCCGGCGGGTGGGGCGGGGTGACGCTCGCCCATAACGTGCGTTCGAGCGCAGAGGTCGACGCCATTCTCGCCGAGGCGGAGCGCGCCGGCGCGCGGATCGGGCGGCCCGGTGCCCCGACCCCTTGGGGCGGGTACTCGGGCGTGTTCGTGGACCTCGACGGCCATCCGTGGGAGGTCGCGTGGAACCCCGGCTGGCCCCTGGACGCCTCCGGCTCGGTGACGATCGGAGTGGACGGAGAGTGACCTCGTGAACGAGAAGCGCGCGGAGCTCGCCGATCGCATCCGTTCTCTGCTGGCGGATGAGCAGACGCTCGAGCAGAAGCGGATGTTCGGCTCCCTCGCCTTCATGGTGAACGCCAAGCTGATGGTGGCCGCCTGGGGCGAGGGCGATCTGCTCGTGCGCGTCGACCCCGCACGCAGCGAAGAGCTGCAGCGGACGGCCGGTGCCGCCATCGCCGAGATGGGCCCGAAGCGCACGAGCATGGGGCCGAGTTGGCTCACGGTCGCCGCCGAAGAGCTGCGTGACGACGACGCCCTGCTCTTCTGGCTCGATGTCGCTCGCGAGTTCAATCGGACGATGCCGCAATAGGCTGAAGGCATGAGCGTGAACCGGCGGCAGGCGGCACGCACTCTCGGCGTCCTCGCGCTCACCACCGGGCTGCTGCTCCTGGTGATGGCGGTAGCTCGCTGGCAGGGTGTGCCCGACCTGAATGCGCCGCGGGTCACGATTGCGCCGCCCATGGAGTCTCCCGAACCCACGCCCTCGATGACTGAGGAGCCGCCGCAGCCCCCTCTGAACGAGCAGTTCGTCCCCGATGAGCAACTCACCACGATCGTGACGAGCATCCTGGTCATCGTCATGGTGATCTTCGGGATCCTGCTGCTGCGCTGGCTCATCCGGCTCGCCGCTCAGATGATCCGGCATCGGAGACCTCCGCTGCGCGACGGCGTCGAGGCCCTGCCGGTTGCGCTGGGTGCTCCGGCCTCGGCCGAGGCGATCGCCGAAGCCGTGCGGACGGGGATCGCCGGCGCACTCCTCCGCATCGAACGCGGCGGGGCACCGAGTGATGCGATCATCGCCGCCTGGGTGGGACTCGAAGAGAGCGCCGCCGAAGCGGGTCTGACAAGGGCGTCGTCAGAGACCCCCGCGGAGTTCACGGTTCGTCTCATCGCCCGGCGCGGGACGGTCGCCGATGAGGCCGGGACGCTCCTTCGGCTCTACGAGCGGGTGCGGTTCGGCGGGTACGAGGCGCAGGAGCCCGATCGTGTGCGTGCGCGCGAGGTGCTGCAGAGAATCGAGGCGGCGTGGCGATGAATCGCGGACGTGGGGCGCTGCTGACCGTGGCGGCGCTGCTGGGAGCGATGCTCACCGGCATGCTGAGCCTGATCGGTGTGTCGCTGCCCTACGCGACAGCCTGGGGGCTCCTCGTCATCGTCGGTTTCGCGCTCGCACCGGGAGCAGAACTCGACGACGATGAGCAGTGGCCGCCGCCGATGCCGGAGCGAACCCCGCGCGGCTCGGAGGTTGCGCGACTGGCCTGGTCGTTCAACCTCAGCAAGGACACCGCCGGCCCCGCGGTGCGCCGGCGCGTGCTGGCGCTCGTGCAGCGGCGGATGGAACGGCACGGCATCGACCTCGACGATCCAGCAGACCGTGCCCGCGCCGAAGAGCTGCTGGGGCGAGACATCCTCGCCTCCGTCTTCACGAGCGAACCGCGACGCGAAGACATCGACGGGCTGCTCGATGCGCTCGATCGGCTGGAACAGACGCCAGAAGAGAAGAGGAAGTCATGAACGACACCGACATCGCGCGGATCGCCGAGGCCGGGCAGCGGGTTCTGCAGGGCGTGCGCACCGCGGTCGTGGGAATGGATGAGGCCCTGCAGGTCGCGCTGGCCGCGATCCTCGCCGGCGGTCATGTGCTCATCGAGGACGTGCCGGGGCTGGGCAAGACCCTTGCCGCTCGGAGCCTCGCCGCTGCGCTCGGCCTGGACTTTCGCCGACTCCAGTGCACACCCGACATGCTCCCGGGCGATGTCACCGGCTCCTATGTCTACGCGCCGGACAGCGGAGACTTCCGCTTCCGGCCCGGGCCGATCTTCACGGGCCTTCTGCTGGCCGACGAGATCAACCGGACGACTCCCAAGACACAGTCGGCGATGCTGGAGGCGATGGCCGAAGGTCAGGTGACCGTCGAGGGCAACCGCTTTGCCCTGCCAGTGCCCTTCCATGTCATCGCGACCTCGAACCCGATCGAGTACGAGGGCACCTACGCGCTGCCCGAGGCGCAGCTGGACCGCTTCATGGTCCGTCTCGCGGTGGGCTACCCGACACCCGAAGGCGAGACCGAGATCCTGCTGGAGCGCGCGCGACGCGGTCGTCCGGATATCGAGATCGAGGCCGTCGTGAACGCCGAGGGACTGCGCGAGTTGCAGCAGGCGGTCGAGCGGATCCACGTCGATGCCGACATCGCCCGCTACTGCGTCGATCTCGCGCGGGCCACACGTGAGGCGACGCACGTCGCCGTCGGCGCGTCGCCTCGCGGCTCGCAGGCGCTGCTGCTGCTCGGTCGGGCACTGGCCGCGCTCGACGGACGCGACTTCGTGCGGCCTGACGACATCAAGCGGGTGATCGTGCCCGCGCTCGCCCATCGACTCACGCTGACCGCGCAAGCGTGGGCGCAGGGCGTCTCGCCTGAGTCCGTGGTCGATGCGGTGCTGACACAGGTGCCGGTGCCGCCCACCGTGCCGACGGGTTCCTGATGTCCGAGCCCCATCCCGCGGCGGAGACTCCGCCCCCGCGCTGGCTCGGGACGGCGGCGCGAGGTGTGGGCGCGGTAGGCGCGATCTGTCTTGCCGGCGCGGGTCTGCTGTTCTCGCGTCCGGATGTCGCCGCGCTCGCCCTGCCGCTCATGATGTGGGCCGTGCTGACCTCGCGTCCGCCCGGAGACGGCGCCGGACTACGCGTGCGCATGCACGCCGAGGCGGGCGGGGACGACAGCAGCGTAGTGCGCGGACGCGTGGACGTGGCGTCGGATGCCGAGATCGTTCAGCTCAGCATCGTCCAGGGCGGGCGTCGCAGACGCACGGCGGATGTGGCGGGCAAGGCGGGGAAAGTGCGCACTCGCAGCCGGCTTCTGCATTCCGGGCCGATCTCTCTCATCCGGGTGCAAGCGCGACTGCTCGCCGCCGACGGCGCGTGGGTGAGCACCGTGAGCGACGGCGGCGAGATGTTCTGGCACGCCGCGCCGCTCGCCCGTCCGCTGCCGGTGCTGCCGCTGGCACCGCGCCTGCGCGGTCTGCACGGCGCGCACGAGGGGGACCGTGCGGGCCTGGGCGGGGACTTCCGGGATCTGCACCCCTTTTCCCCGGGGGATGAGCTGCGCCGGGTGGACTGGCGGGCCACCGCGCGACTGGCCCGCCGGGCGGGCGACCTCTTCATCCGGCGCACGAACGCGCTCAGCGATGCTTCGGTCGTGATCATGATCGACACCGCAGACGATCTCGGGCAGGCGGTGGCGACCTGGGGCGCCGACGAGCCGGAGCGCAGCGGACCGACCTCGCTGGACATGGCACGGGAAGCCGCGCGGTCTCTTGCCGAAGCCGCCATCGCCGAGGGAGACAGGGTTGCACTGCACGAGCTGCATCCTGCCGGGCGCTCGCTGCGCAGTGCCGGCGGACACCGTCAGCGAAGCCGCGTCCTCTCCACTCTCGCGGCCCTCGGCCCCAGGGACGTCGATCCCCATCTGCGACGCACGCCGCCGGTGCCGGCGGGTTCGATCATCTACGTCCTCTCCACCTTCTTCGTCGGCTCCGCGGCGCATCTCGCATTGAGCTGGCGTGCGGCGGGCAACCGGGTGATCGCGGTGGACACGCTGCCGGAGCCGGATGATCACGGCGTCACCGCACAGCGGCGCACCGCGATGCGGATCCTGCTGGCCGAACGCCGCGATGTCTTCCAGGAGCTTCGGCAGGCGGGCGTCGAGGTGGTCGCCTGGGGCGCGGATCCTGCCGCGGCTGCCGTCGCGCTGCGCGTGATCGCGAGGATGCGACGATGATGCGGCTTCGCTCGCTGAGCAGAAGGGACACGCTGCACCGGCTGGATGGCGGTGCAGCGATCCCCGGCCTCGTACTGCGGGCCGGCATCCCGGCGCTCGCGATTCTGGCGGTCTCGGTGTTCGGATTCAACGGGTTCGCCCTGGGCCTCCTGCTCGCGATCGCGACGGCCGCGATGATCGCGCCTCGGTCGATGGCTGCCTGGGGTGTGATGATGCTGGTCGTGCTCGCGATGCTGCTGTCCGAGCCCGATCCCGGCCGAACGACAGTGATGCTCCTGATCGTGCACGCCCTGCACGTGCTCGGCGCCCTCTCGCTGGTGATCCCGGCGCGCTCGCGCGTGCAGGTGCGCGCGCTGCTGCCGACCCTGCGGCGATTCGCGGGCGTTCAGATCGCCGCGCAGACGATCGTCCTGGCGGCGGCATCCCTCACCGGCGGCGTCGATGGCGCGCTGCCCTGGCTCGCACCGCTGGGCGCGCTCGGCCTCCTCGTGCTGACGGCGATCGTAGTCCGGCGGCTTCGTCACTGATGCCGGGCTCCCCGGAGGGCCGAGCTCCGTGGTAGGCGCCCCTGAAAATCGCGCTCTCAGCGGAACCCCGGGCCAGTGTCCGAGGCCCCTCCTAGACTTGTCTGGTGCCTATCGTGCCTGTCGTCGCATCCGGAAAACTGAGTGTTCGCGGTGCCCGCGTCCACAACCTGAAGAACGTCGATCTCGAGATCCCGCGTGACTCCCTCGTGGTGTTCACGGGCCTGTCCGGCTCGGGAAAGTCGAGCCTCGCCTTCGACACGATCTTTGCCGAGGGGCAGCGCCGCTACGTCGAATCGCTGAGCGCCTACGCCCGCCAGTTCCTGGGGCAGGTCGACCGGCCGGATGTCGACTTCATCGAAGGGCTGAGCCCCGCGGTGTCGATCGATCAGAAGTCGACCAACCGCAACCCGCGCTCCACCGTGGGCACGATCACCGAGATCTACGACTACATGCGCCTGCTCTGGGCGCGCATCGGCGTGCCGCACTGCCCCGAGTGCGGCGAGCGCATCCAGCGCCAGACCGTGCAGCAGATCGCCGACCAGCTCATGAACCTGGCCGCGGGAACCCGTTACCAGATCGTGGCACCGGTCGTCTCGCAGAAGAAGGGCGAGTTCGTCGACCTGTTCCGCGAGCTCGGCGCGAAGGGGTACTCGCGCGCGATCGTCGACGGCGAGCTGATCCAGCTGGCCGAACCGCCCGCGCTGAAGAAGTCCTACAAGCACGACATCGCTGTGGTGGTCGACCGGCTCGTGGCGGCCGACGATATCCTGGGGCGCGTCACCGATTCGGTCGAGACGGCTCTGGGCCTGGCCGGCGGCATCGTGCAGGTCAATCTCGTCGACGAGGAGGGGGATGCCGCGTGGCAATCCTTCTCTGAGAAGCTGTCGTGCCCGAACGGGCATCCCATCGCCCTGACCGAGATCGAGCCGCGCACGTTCTCGTTCAACGCGCCCTTCGGCGCATGCCCTGCCTGCTCGGGCCTGGGCACCCGGATGTCCGTCGACGTCGACCTCATGCTCGGCGACCGGGAGCTCTCGATCCGCGAGGGCGTGATCGTGCCGTGGACCACGCAGGGCAAGGGGCTCTTCCAGTACTACGAGCGGCTGCTCGACGGGCTTGCGGACGACCTCGGCTTCTCACTCGACACGCCGTGGAAGGATCTCTCCGAAGAAGTCCGCGAGGCGGTGCTGCGCGGTGAGAATTACAAGGTCACCGTGAAGTGGAAGAACCGCTACGGACGCGAGATGCGCTACGCCTCCGGTTTCGAGGGGGTCGTGCCCTATATCGAGCGGCAGTTCCTGCAGGCCGACTCCGATACCCAGCGCCAGCGCTGGTCGGAGTACCTGCGCGAGGTGCCGTGCCCGGTCTGCGAGGGCAATCGCCTCAAGCCCGAGGTGCTCTCGGTCCTCGTGCACGGTCACTCGATCTCCGAGGTCTCGCACCTGAGCCTCTCGGACGCTCGAGAGTTCATGGGCACCCTCGAACTCACCGAGCGCGAGGCGATGATCGCCGCGCAGGTGCTGCGCGAGATCACGCTGCGGCTCGACTTCCTGTTGCGGGTCGGCCTGGCCTACCTCAATCTGAGCCGCTCGGCGGGGTCCCTCTCCGGCGGCGAGGCGCAGCGCATCCGCCTGGCGACTCAGATCGGCTCGGGCTTGACCGGGGTGCTCTATGTGCTCGACGAGCCCTCGATCGGCCTGCATCAGCGCGACAACCGGCGTCTCATCGAGACGCTGCTGACCCTGCGCGACCTCGGCAACACCCTCATCGTCGTCGAGCACGACGAAGAGACGATCCACGCCTCGGACTGGGTCGTCGACATCGGGCCCGGCGCGGGCGTCGGCGGTGGCCGGGTCGTGCACTCCGGCCCCTATCCGGCACTGCTCGACGAGAAGCGGTCCCTCACGGGGGACTACCTCGCCGGGCGCCGCGAGATCGCGCTGCCCGCACAGCGTCGTCCCATCGACGAGGGGCGGATCCTGCAGGTGATCGGCGCCCGTGAGAACAACCTCAAGGACGTCGACGCAGCCTTCCCGCTGGGGGTGTTCACCGCCGTCACCGGGGTGAGCGGATCGGGCAAGTCCTCGCTCGTGAACGACATCCTCTACCGCGTGCTCGCCGGCCGCCTGAACGGTGCGCGCACCGTCCCGGGCCGGCACACGCGCGTGGCCGGGCTCGACAACCTGGACAAGGTCGTGCACGTCGACCAGGCCCCGATCGGGCGCACCCCGCGGTCGAACCCGGCGACCTACACGGGCGTCTTCGATCGCATCCGGACCCTGTTCAGCGAGACGTCCGAGGCCAAGGTGCGCGGATACCAGCCGGGCCGGTTCTCGTTCAACGTCAAAGGAGGTCGCTGCGAGGCCTGCTCGGGCGACGGCACGATCAAGATCGAGATGAACTTCCTGCCCGACGTCTATGTCGACTGCGAGATCTGTCACGGCAAGCGCTACAACCGCGACACGCTCTCGGTGCACTACAAGGGCAAGAACATCGCCGAGGTGCTGGAGATGCCGATCGAAGAGGCGGCTGAGTTCTTCGAGGCGATCCCGGCGATCCACCGCTACATGCAGACGCTGGTGGATGTCGGCCTCGGCTATGTGCGCCTGGGGCAGTCGGCGACGACGCTCTCGGGCGGCGAGGCGCAGCGCGTGAAGCTCGCCACCGAGCTGCAGCGTCGCAGCAACGGGCGCAGCATCTACGTGCTGGACGAGCCGACCACGGGTCTGCACTTCGAGGATGTGCGCAAGCTCCTCGAGGTGCTCGGGGGCCTGGTCGACAAGGGCAACACGGTGATCGTCATCGAGCACAACCTCGATGTCATCAAGTCGGCGGACTGGGTGATCGACCTCGGTCCCGAGGGCGGCTCGGGCGGCGGTGAGATCATCGCGACCGGCACGCCCGAGCAGGTGGCGATGGTGCCGGAGAGCCACACCGGGCAGTTCCTCGCCGAGGTGCTCGGGGTGTCGGCGCGTACGGCGAGGGCGAAGACGCGCAAGGCGAGCTGATGGCCGCGCAGCTGCCGTACAAGCCGCGTCCCGGCGAGATCCCGGCCAATCCCGGGGTCTACCGCTTCCGTGACGAGCAGGGGCGGGTGCTCTACGTCGGCAAGGCCAAGAGCCTGCGTCAGCGCCTGTCGAACTACTTCGCTCCGCTGCAGACCCTGCACGAGCGCACGCGGCGGATGGTGACGACGGCGGCCGCGGTGGAGTGGACCGTGGTCGACACGGACGTCGACGCGCTGCAGCTGGAGTACATGTGGATCAAGGAGTTCGATCCGCCCTTCAACGTGCGCTACAAGGACGACAAATCCTATCCCTTCCTCGTGGTGACGCTCGCGGACGAGGCGCCTCGCGTGCTCGTCAGCCGGAATCGCAAGATCCGCGGAGCGCGCTACTTCGGGCCGTACCCGAAGGTGTGGGCGATTCACGACACGATCGATCTCATGATCAAGGTGTTCCCGATCCGCACCTGCAACGATGCGAACTACCGGCGGGCGATGCAGAGCGGGCGACCGTGCTTCCCCGGCCAGATCGGGAAGTGCGGCGGGCCCTGCTCGATGATGGTGACGATCGAGGAGCACCGGGCGATGGTCGAGGACTTCGTCGCTTTCCTCGAAGGGTCGGACGAACGATTCACGCGGGAGCTCACGGCGAAGATGAGCGAGGCCTCTGCGGCGATGGACTACGAGGCGGCCGCGAGGTTCCGCGACCGGCTGGCGTCGATCGATGCGGTCCTCGGCAAGAGCGCCCTCGTGCTGCCCGATGCCGAAGACGCCGACCTCTTCGGCATCGCGGAGGACGAGCTCTCGGCCGCCGTGCAGCAGTTCGTCATCCGCGGCGGGCGCGTCCGCGGCGTGCGCGCCTCGACCATCGAGAAGGAGATCGACATGAGTTCGGCCGAACTCGTCGATCAGGTGCTGCAGCACGCGTACGGTGCCGCCTCGGGCGAGGATGTGCCGCGGCGGGTGATCGTCCCGGTGCTGCCCGAGGATGCCGCGGAGCTCGAACCGTGGCTCAGCCAGCGTCGCGACGGGAGGGTCGAGGTCGTCGTCGCCCAGCGCGGGCAGCGGGCCGACATCATGCGCACGGCGACCCTCAACGCCCAGCAGGCGCTGCTGCGGCACAAGACCCGCCGCTCCAGCGACTACGTCGCCCGCACTCGCGCGCTCACCGATCTGCAAGAGGCGCTGGGACTTCCCGAGGCGCCGCTGCGGATCGAGTGCTTCGACGTCTCGCACCTCGGCGGCACGAACGTGGTCGCCTCGATGGTGGTGTTCGAGGATGGCCTGGCCCGCAAGGATCAGTACCGCAGTTTCGGCATCGCCGAGACCACGGATGACACGGACTCGATGTATCAGGTGCTCATGCGGCGACTGAGGTACCTGGATGAGCCTTCAGGCCCCTCGACAGGCTCAGGGACCGAAGCTGCGGCCCCGGTCGCTGAGCTTGTCGAAGCCACGGTCGCTGAGTCCATCGAAGAGCCGGTCGCTGAGCCCGTCGAAGCGCCCGATACCTCCGAGGAGAGCGAGGCGCCCGTCGTCACCGAGCGCCGCAAGCCCCGATTCGCGTACCCGCCGCAGCTCCTGCTCGTCGACGGCGGCCGACCCCAGGTCGAGGCGGCGGCGCGCGCCCTGCGCGACGCCGGGCATCCCGAGATCGCGCTGTGCGGCATCGCCAAGCGGCTGGAGGAGATCTGGCTGCCCGGCGAGGACTACCCCGTCATCCTGCCGCGCACGAGCGAGGCGCTCTACCTCTTGCAGCGCCTGCGCGATGAGGCCCACCGTTTCGCCATCTCCCACCAGCGCCGCCGCCGCAAGCGCGACATCGCCTCGGTGCTCGCCGAGGTGCCTGGCCTCGGCCCCTCCCGCATCAAGGCGCTGCTGCGGCACTTCGGTTCCGTGACCGCGCTGCGCGCGGCATCCGCCGAGGACATCCAGGAGGTGCCCGGCGTCGGCCCGGCCCTGGCCGAGGTCGTGCGCGCCCACCTCGCCGATCGCTAGGCGGTGCCGCCTGCCACGCCGCGCCGCAGGCGGCCACAGGGGCGGACACCCCCTAGGCTTGTGGCGAGGAGGATGACATGCCGACGCAGGCGACCGCGGAGTTCCTGATCGTCACGGGCATGTCCGGCGCGGGCCGATCCACGGTCGCGAACGCGCTGGAGGATCTCGGCTGGTACGTCGTGGACAACCTCCCGCCGCGGATGCTCCGCCCGCTCCTGGACCTCACCGGCCTCGGCGGCTCGAACCTGCCGAAGGTGGCCGTCGTGGTGGACGTGCGCGGCCGCGACCTCTTCGACGACTTTCCGGGCATCGCGCGGGCGCTGCGCGAGCACGGCTCGGTGCGCGTGCTGTTCCTGGACGCCGCCGACGAGGCGCTCGTGCGGCGCTTCGAGTCGGTTCGCCGCCCGCATCCGCTGCAGGGCGACGGGACGCTGATCGACGGAATCCGGCTCGAACGCGAGCGCGTCGCCCCCGTCCGTGAGGCCGCCGACATCGTCGTGGACACCTCGGACTTCAACGTCCACCAGCTCGCGACCACGGTAGCCGACCTCTTCTCAGAGGAGGGCGAGGCACGGCACCGGCTGACGCTGATGAGCTTCGGCTTCAAGTACGGTGCCCCGACGGATGCCGATTTCGTCGCCGACATGCGGTTCCTGCCGAACCCCTTCTGGATCGAGGAGCTGCGCGGCCACACCGGTCACGAGGAGCGCGTGCGCGACTATGTGCTCTCGCGCGAGGGTGCGGGGGAGTTCCTCGATTCCTTCGCTGCGACGCTTGCCGCGGTGCTCGCCGGCTACCAGCGCGAGAACAAGACGCACTCGACCGTGGCGATCGGCTGCACGGGCGGCAAGCACCGCTCGGTGGCCATCGTGGAAGAGCTCGCCGCACGGCTCTCGGCGATCGACGGGGTGGCTATTCGCGTGCGTCATCGCGATCTCGGCCGTGAGTAGGGGCGTCCCGGAAGGGTAGGCTTGTTCTTCGCGCACCCCGCGTTCCGAGTGAGGAGTTCCGTGTCACTGACCACCGACGTCAAGGCGGAACTCGTCCGGGTTCCCGCCCCCGCTCCGACCGTGCGCGTGGCCGAGCTGACCGCGATCCTGCGCTTCGCCGGGGGCCTGCACTCAATCGCCGGGCACGTGGCGGTCGAAGCCGAGGTGGATGCCGAAGTGCTCGCGAAGCGCGTCGTGCGCGACCTCATCGAGCTGTACGGCGTCCGGCCCGACGTCGCACAGGTGCACGGGGCAGCGGGGCAGGATACGGTGCGCTTCGCCGTGCGCGTGATCGCAGACGGTGAGACTCTTGCCCGCCAGACAGGCCTGCTCGACCAGCGTCGTCGTCCGGTCCGGGGGCTGCCGAACCGGATCACCACGGGATCCCGAGAAGAGCTGGCAGGCCTCTGGCGTGGTGCCTTCCTCGCCGGCGGCGCGCTCGGCGAGCCTGGCCGATCCGCGGTGCTCGAGGTCATCTGCCCGACCCCCGAAGCCGCGATGGCGCTGGTCGGTGCCGCCCACCGCCTCGGCGTTGCGGCGAAGGCTCGCGAGGTGCGCGGCACGCCCCGGGTCGTCGTCCGGGATGCCGAAGCCATTCGCTCGATCCTCACGACCATGGGGGCACTCCGCACCGCCGCCGAGTGGGAGGAGCTGCGCCAGCGTCGCGAAGTGCGCGCCGGCGTGAACCGCCTCGTCAACTTCGATGACGCGAACCTGCGCCGCTCGGCGCAGGCCGCCGTCGCCGCCTGCGCCCGCGTCGAGCGGGCCCTCGAGATCCTCGGCGACGACGTGCCTGATCACCTGCGCACGGCGGGGGAGCTGCGCCTGTCGCATCGCGACGCGAGCCTCGACGAACTCGGCCACCACGCCGAGCCGCCGCTGACCAAGGACGCCGTCGCCGGCCGGATCCGGCGACTGCTGGCCATGGCCGACAAGCGCGCGCAGCAGGAGGGGATACCCGACACCGAGTCGGCCGTCCCGGCTGGGCTCGATGACTGATGCACGGCCTCGCGCAGGGAATCAACCCCCTGTGCCGCAGCGTTGCCCTCAGTAGGATGAGAAGCGTCCGCGGCGGCATCCGCCCGGATGAACAGCGCCCCGCGCGGATTGGATGAGAGAAATGGCGACCTACACGCTCCCCGAACTCGGCTATGACTACGGTGCGCTGGCCCCGCACATCAGCGGCGCGATCATGGAGCTGCACCACAGCAAGCACCACCAGGCGTATGTGAACGGTGCAAACACCGCCCTCGAGCAGCTTGCCGACGCGCGCGCCAAGGGCGACTTCGCGAATGTGAACAAGCTCGAGAAGGACCTCGCCTTCAACCTCGGCGGTCACACGAACCACTCGATCTTCTGGACGAACCTCTCGCCCGAGGGCGGCGACAAGCCGACCGGCGACCTCGCTGCCGCGATCGACGACCACTTCGGCTCCTTCGACGCGTTCCAGGCGCACTTCACCGCTGCGGCCCTCGGCGTGCAGGGCTCGGGATGGGCGGGCCTGTTCTGGGACTCGATCGGTGAGAACCTGATCATCCAGCAGTTCTTCGACCAGCAGTCCCAGTTCGCGGCGGGAACCGTGCCCCTGCTGCTGCTGGATGTCTGGGAGCACGCCTACTATCTCGACTACAAGAACGTGCGCGCCGACTACGTGAAGGCGTTCTGGAACATCGCGCACTGGTCGAACGTCCAAGACCGATTCTCGGTGGCGCGTGAGAAAACGGCAGGTCTGCTGATACTCTCGTGAGAGCAAAGAGGCGTCCCGGCGAGATCGTCGGGACGCCTGTTGCTTTCATCCCTTTCCCAGCAGATCGCGCGCTCGCGCACGAGGAATACAGGAGATTACGGTGTCCGTGAAGATCGCTATCAACGGCTTCGGCCGCATCGGGCGCAACTACCTGCGCGCCGCCCTCGCCAAAGGCTCTGACCTCGAGATCGTCGCCGTCAACGACCTCACCGACAACAAGACGCTCGCCCACCTGCTGACCTTCGACTCGATCCTGGGCAGGCTCGATGCCGAGGTGTCGTACGACGACGACAGCATCACGGTCGGCGGTCGCGAGATCAGGGCCTTCTCGGAGCGCGACCCCGCGAACCTTCCCTGGGCAGACCTCGGAGTCGACATCGTCATCGAGTCCACCGGATTCTTCACGGACGCCGAGGGCGCGCGCAAGCACCTCCAGGCCGGCGCCAAGAAGGTGCTGATCTCCGCCCCGGCAACGGGCGAGGACGCGACCTTCGTGATCGGCGTCAACGAGCACCTCTACGATCCCGAGAAGCACAACATCATCTCCAACGCCTCGTGCACGACGAACTGCCTGGCACCGCTGGCCAAGGTCTTCAACGACGCCTTCGGCATCGAGACGGGCCTGATGACCACCGTGCACGCCTATACCGCCGACCAGAACCTGCAGGACGGTCCGCACAAGGACCTGCGCCGGGCCCGGGCCGCCGCGATCAATATCGTCCCCACCTCGACCGGCGCCGCCAAGGCGATCGGCCTCGTGCTGCCCGAGCTCAAGGGCAAGCTCGACGGCTTCGCGCTGCGCGTACCGGTGCCGACCGGGTCCATCACAGACCTCACGGTCACGACCGGGCGCCCGGTGACGGCCGACGAAGTCAAGGCGGCCTACAAGGCGGCGGCCGAGGGTCCGCTCAAGGGGATCCTGAAGTACAGCGAGGACGACCTCGTCTCCAGCGACATCGTCACCGACCCCTACTCCTCGATCTTCGATGCGGGGCTGCTGCGGGTGCTGGGCAACCAGGTCAAGCTCTCGGCGTGGTACGACAACGAGTGGGGCTACTCGAATCGGCTCGTCGACCTCACCGAGTACGTCGCCGAGCGTCTCTGAGCGGGATCATGGCACTGCGCACTCTCGACTCCCTGGGTCCGCTCGACTGCCGACGCGTCATCGTCCGCTGCGACCTGAACGTGCCTCTCAAAGATGACGCGATCACCGACGACGGCCGGATCCGCGCGTCGCTGCCGACCCTGAGGGCTCTGCTCGACCAGGGTGCGCGCCTGGTGGTGTGCTCGCACTTGGGACGCCCGGAGGGAGCCCCGGATCCGCGGTACAGCCTTGAGCCGGTGGCCGGGCGGCTGAGCGAGCTGCTCGGCGAGCCCGTCGACTTCGCCCGCGACGGCGACGAGGCACGAGCCGCCACGGCACGCGTCGTCGTCCTTGAGAACCTGCGCTTCGATCCGCGGGAGACCTCGAAGGACGAGACCGAGCGCCGCGCCTTCGCAGAGGAGCTCGCCGCTCTCGGCGATGCGCTGGTGTCCGACGGCTTCGGAGTCGTACACCGCCGCCAGGCGAGTGTCTACGAGCTCGCACAGCTGCTGCCGTCTGCGGCCGGCCTGCTCATCGCCGCCGAGCTGTCTGTGCTCGACCGGCTGACCGAGAACCCGGAGCGGCCCTACACGGTGGTGCTCGGCGGCTCGAAGGTGAGCGACAAGCTCGGCGTCATCTCGCACCTGCTGCCGCGGGTGGACCGGCTGCTGATCGGCGGAGGGATGCTCTTCACCTTCCTCGCAGCGCAGGGTCACGCGGTCGCGTCGAGCCTGCTCGAGAGCGATCAGCTGGACACGGTACGCGGATACCTGGCCGAGGCCGAGCGGCGCGGCGTCGATATCGTGCTGCCGAGCGATGTGGTCGTTGCGGCATCCTTCGCGGCCGATGCCGACTTCGAGATCACCGCCGCCGACGCCATCGAGAAGACCGCCTTCGGCGCCGCCGGCATCGGCCTGGACATCGGGCCGGATGCCGCAGAGCACTTCGCCGAGCTGATCTCGGCATCCCGGACCGTCTTCTGGAACGGCCCCATGGGCGTCTTCGAGTTCCCCGCCTTCGCGGCGGGAACGCGAGCCGTCGCCGAAGCTCTCACGACCGTCGACGGGCTCGCCGTCGTCGGCGGGGGAGACTCGGCCGCCGCGGTGCGGATGCTGGGCTTCACGGACGATCGCTTCGGACACATCTCGACGGGCGGGGGCGCGAGCCTCGAGTTCCTCGAGGGCAAGACGCTCCCCGGCTTGGAGGTACTCGGATGGCAGAGCTGACCCCCCGCGCGCGCACGGCGCTGATCGCGGGCAACTGGAAGATGAACCTCGACCACCTGCAATCGGTCGCCTTCGTGCAAAAACTGCACTGGACGCTGAAGGATGCGAAGCACTCCAGCGACGCGGTCGAGGTGGCGATCTTCCCGCCGTTCACGGACCTCCGCAGCGTCCAGACTCTCGTCGATGCCGATCGCATCCCGTTCGCCTATGGCGCGCAGGATCTGTCCATGCACGACTCCGGTGCCTACACGGGCGAGATCTCGGGGGCGTTCCTCGCGCGGCTCCAGGCACGTTACGTCATCATCGGCCACTCCGAGCGGCGAGCGCTGCACGCGGAGAGCGACGAGGTCGTGGCCGCGAAGGTGCAGGCGGCGCTGCGGCACAGTCTCGTGCCCGTGATCTGCGTGGGTGAGACCGCTGAGGATCTCGAGCGCTTCGGCGCGAGCGCCGTGCCGGTCAGCCAGCTCGAGAAGGCGCTGGAGGGCGTACCGGCTTCGGCCGACATCGTCGTCGCCTATGAGCCGGTGTGGGCCATCGGCTCCGGGCAGGCGGCGACCCCCGCCCAGGCGGAAGAGGTGTGCGCGGCCCTGCGCGGCGTGATCGGCTCCTGCCTGGACGCGGATGCCGCTGCCCGCACCCGGGTGCTCTACGGCGGATCGGTCAAAGCGGGGAACATCGCGAGCTTCTTGCGCGAGTCCGACATCGACGGCGCACTCGTCGGCGGGGCGAGCCTGGATGTCGAAGAGTTCGCCGCCATCGTCCGCTTCGAGAAGCACATCGGAGTCTGACGAAACGGGTCGATCGACCCGGTGACCGTATACTTGATCCTTACGTGGACTTCCGTCCCGGCGAAAGGCTTCTTCTTCGTGGAAATTCTCGAGTTCGTCCTGCAGGTTCTGCTGGGCGTCACCAGCATCCTGCTGACCCTCCTCATCCTTCTGCACAAGGGTCGCGGTGGTGGCCTGTCCGATATGTTCGGCGGCGGGATGACGTCGGGTGTCGGCTCATCGGGGCTTGCCGAGCGGAACCTCAACCGCTTCACGATCGTCCTGGCGCTGCTCTGGTTCCTCGCCATCGTGGCTCTGGGCCTGATCACGAAGTTCCAGGGGATGTTCTAGGGTGTCGGCTGGCGGACACGCGATCCGCGGCACGCGGGTCGGATCCGGCCCCATGGGCGAGCAGGATCACGGGTATCACGCGGATCGGATCACAGTGTCGTACTGGGACGCCCTGGGCAACGAGACCGTGCGTCACTTCGCCGCGGGCCTCGCGGACGAAGAGATCCCCGAGATCATCGACCATCCGCACTCCGGTCTTCCGGCTGGCCGTGACCGGAACAACCCGCCCGAGCTCTCGCGGACGGAGCCCTACAAGACGCACCTCGCCTATGTGAAGGAGCGTCGTACCGAAGAAGAGGCCCAGCAACTGCTCGAGGATGCGCTGCGTCAGCGCCGCGAGCGCCGCGGCGAGGTCTGATCTCGACCTCTTCTCAGCGGCAGGTCTTCGCCTTCTCGATGAGCGACTTCGGCGGGTAGCCGTACAGTGCGACGCCGTTGCCGTCGGCCGTGTGGCCACGGCTGAGCGCCCAGGCGGTCGCCCACTGCTCGTTGGCATCCCGGTCCTGCCAGTCGAACATGTCGTAGCACTTGGCCGAGATGGCATGCCCGACCTCGTGCGCGACGAGCGCCTTCATCACCGCCGAGGGCCAGCGCTCGGCGACCGAGTTCGACAGCGTGATGGTGGAAAAGCCCCCGTGCGCGGCGTTCCAGGTGGCCAGGCCCCCGGCGCTGCCGTTCAGGCCGCGATTGTTCACGATCCGCTTCCATTCGAAGTCCAGGAGCACACCGCCCGCGATCGAGCGCGCCCAGGCCTCGACCTGAAGGCGCTTGGCGCGCAGCGGCCCGGCCTTGCTCGCGAGCACCTTTTCGTGCGAGGCAGCGGCGACGGCGGCAGCATCGTTGAGATGGAGGTAGGCCGCGACGATCTCGTCATCGCTCTGGCGGAGCGCCTTGCTCAGAGCGTCGCGCGCGAGCCGGAGCTCGATCACATCGGCGTTGAGCGCGGAGAGATGACCGGCCTCGAACTTCTCGACGGCGTCGACGGACTCGGGCACGAAGCGCTCCCTGATCGCCGCGGAGACGAGGTCCGAGCCGAGTGCCGCGTCCGTGCCGCGCAGCTCAGCGGTGCGCGCGCGCAGGGCCGGCAGGTCGTCGTCGAAGGCATCGGCCCCCGCAACGAGCTCCCAGGGCCAGGAGGGCTTGGCCGGCGTTCGGGGGAGCGATCGAGTCACGAGCATCCTCGCCTCGGTGAGATGCTCAGATGCCTGGCTGAGGTCTTCTTCGAGGCTCTCCCGCGTCGCTGCGGGAGTGATCTGCCCGCCGTCCGCGTCGAGCAGCTGCGAGGCCGTGGCGGCGAGTGCGTCGTGCCGGGCGATCTCCTTCGTCAGCGCGTCCTGTGCGATTGTGACCTGGGTGGCCGCTTCGGACCACTGCTCGACCGCGGCGTCATAGCGCAGGTTCGCCCAGGCGTGTCCGCCCGCTGCGGCACCCGCGACGAGGACGACGGCGAGGATGCTGAGCCAGAGGCCGGTGCGTCGGCGACGCCGCGGGAGCCGGGGCGCGGCATCCACCGTTCCGGCGAAGGCCGTGGGCAGCTCGTGGTCTCCAGCGAGGTTCGCGTCTGTCACAGAACCTCCCCAGTCGACGAGCGAATCTGAGGGGGTGACGGGAATCGAACCCGCACGACCAGTTTGGAAGACTGGGACTCTACCATTGAGCTACACCCCCCGGTCAGGGACGGGTTCGAGTCTAGCGGACAGAACCGCAAGGCCCGGTCGGGTAGACTTCTGAGGGCCGTTCCCGCGCGCGCGGGTTCTACCGGGACGTAGCTCAGCTTGGTAGAGCGCCCGCTTTGGGAGCGGGAAGTCGCAGGTTCAAATCCTGTCGTCCCGACTCACGCCCCGCTATCGCGCGCTCGCGCAGAGACCAAGGAGAACACTGCAGATGGCTACGAGCACCGTCGAGAAGCTGAGCCCCACCCGGGTGAAGATCAGCGTCACGGTCACCCCCGAGGACCTCAAGCCCAGCATCGAGCACGCCTACGAGCACATCGCACAGGACGTGCAGATCCCCGGCTTTCGCAAGGGCAAGGTGCCGGCACCCATCATCGATCAGCGTCTGGGACGCGGCATGGTCATCGAGCACGCCGTGAACGAGGGGCTGGACCGCTTCTTCCGCGACGCCGTCGCCGAGCACCAGCTGCGCCCGGTAGGACGCCCTTCCGCCGACATCACCCAGTGGCCGAACGAGAAGGACTTCTCTGGCGACCTGATCGTCGATGTCGAGGTCGAGATCCGGCCCGAGGTCACGCTTCCGAGTTTCAGCGACATCACTCTGACCGTCGAACCCGTCGCCACCGACGATGCCGCGCTGGATGCCGAGCTCGACCGGCTGCGCGCGCGCTTCGGCACGCTCGTGCCGGTCGATCGGCCGGTCGCCACGGGCGACTTCGTGGAGCTCGACCTCGTCGCCGTGATCGACGACACCGAGATCGACCGCGCCGAGGGCGTCTCGTACGAGGTGGGCTCGGGTGAGCTGCTCGAGGGCATCGACGAGGCGATCGAATCGCTCACCGCGGGCGAGGACACCACGTTCCGCTCGACCCTCATCGGCGGCGACCACGAGGGACAGGAGGCCGAGGTCTCGGTCACCGTCACCGCGGTCAAGGAGCGCGAGCTTCCCGAGGCCGACGACGACTTCGCGCAGATGGCCAGCGAGTTCGACACCATCGCCGAGCTTCGCGCGAGCCTGGCCGGACGCGTCGTGCAGCAGGGCGTCTTCGCTCAGGGGGCCGAGGCGCGCGAGAAGCTCGTCGAAGCGATCCTGGAGCGCGTGGAGATCCCGGTTCCCGAGCAGCTCATCGAAGACGAGGTGCACAGCCACCTGGAGTCCGAGGGGCGTCTGGACGACGACGTGCACCGCGCCGAGGTCACCGCGGACAGCCAGAAGCAGTTCCGCACGCAGATCGTGCTCGACGCCATCGCCGAGCAGACGAACGTGCAGGTCTCGCAGGAAGAGCTGAGCCAGTACCTCGTGCAGTCGGCCGCGCAGTACGGCATGGCCCCGCAGGAGTTCTTCGAGGCGCTGCAGGAGACGAACCAGCTTCCCTCGATCATGGGTGAGATCGCGCGGAACAAGGCTCTGGCCCTGGCGCTGCGCGGCGTGAAGGTCGTCGACACCGCGGGCAAGAGCGTCGACCTGTCGGCGATCATCCCGAGCGATGAGGCGGGGGATGCCCCTGAGCCTGCCGAGGCACCCGCCAAGAGCACGGCGAAGAAGGCCAAGAAGTAGCGGGGGACTCCTCACCGAGGGCGGATGTCGCCTTCGGCGACGCGCGCTATGCCCAGGGCGAACACGTGCAGCGTGCTCTGCGCGCGCCGGTAGATTCGAAGAACGCGACACCCGACACACAGGAGCTGACATGGCTGCAGAGCCCCTCATTGCCACGAGCGTCTTCGACAGGCTGCTGAAAGACCGCATCATCTGGCTCGGCTCAGAGGTGCGCGACGACAACGCCAACGAGATCTGCGCGAAGATCCTCCTGCTGGCCGCAGAGGATCCCGAGAAGGACATCTTCCTCTACATCAACTCGCCCGGCGGCTCCGTGATGGGGGGCATGGCGATCTACGACACCATGCAGTTCGTGCCGAACGACATCGTCACGGTCGGGATCGGGATGGCGGCCTCGATGGGTCAGCTGCTGCTCACCAGCGGCACCAAGGGCAAGCGCTACATCACCCCGAACGCCCGCGTGCTCCTGCACCAGCCGCACGGCGGCTTCGGCGGCACGGCCAGCGACATCCAGACCCAGGCCCAGCTGATCCTCGACATGAAGAAGCGCCTGGCCGAGATCACCGCCGCCCAGACCGGCAAGACCGTCGAGCAGATCAACGCCGACGGCGACCGCGACCGCTGGTTCTCTGCCGAAGAGGCTCTCGAGTACGGCTTCGTCGACCACATCCGCGCGCATGCGACCGATGTCAGCGGCGGCGGCGGCACGGCCCAGAAGTAGCGCGAAGGAGAACAGAGCGATCATGTACACACCCACCTTCCGCGCCGCGGGAAACCTGCCCAGCAGCCGTTACATCCTGCCCCAGTTCGAGGAGCGCACGGCCTACGGCTACAAGCGCCAGGATCCCTACAACAAGCTGTTCGAGGACCGCATCATCTTCCTCGGCGTCCAGGTCGACGACGCCTCGGCCGATGACGTGATGGCCCAGTTGCTGGTTCTGGAGAGCCAGGACTCCGACCGCGACATCACGATGTACATCAACTCGCCCGGCGGCTCCTTCACCGCGATGACGGCGATCTACGACACGATGCAATTCGTCGCCCCGCACATCCAGACGGTGGTGCTCGGGCAGGCTGCCTCGGCCGCTGCGGTGCTGCTGGCTGCGGGCGCGCCCGGCAAGCGTCTGGCACTCCCGAACGCCCGGGTGCTGATCCACCAGCCCGCGATGGGTGAGGCCGGCCACGGCCAGGCCTCCGACATCGAGATCCAGGCGGCCGAGATCATGCGCATGCGCACCTGGCTGGAGGAGACCTTCGCCGTGCACACGAAGAAGACGGCCGAAGAGGTCAACCGCGACATCGACCGCGACAAGATCCTCTCGGCACAGGAGGCACTCGAGTACGGCATCGTCGACCAGGTCCTCAGCACGCGCAAGCGCGCCTAACGCCCAGTGGGGGTGGCAGCGGCTAGTGTCGGTGACGAACCCGAGATCGGCTGAGGAGGACGCGCATGGCACGCATCGGTGAGAGCGCCGACCTGTTCAAGTGCTCTTTCTGCGGAAAGAGCCAGAAACAGGTGCAGCAGCTCATCGCAGGCCCGGGCGTCTATATCTGCGACGAGTGCGTCGAACTGTGCAACGAGATCGTCGAGGAGCGGATGGCGGAGTCCTCGTCCGGGGGAACCGTTGAGATCGATCTGCCCAAGCCTCGCGAGATCTACGCCTTCCTCGAGGAGTACGTCGTCGGTCAAGAGGATGCCAAACGCGCTCTATCGGTCGCGGTCTACAACCACTACAAGCGCGTACGCGCACACGGCACTCTGCAGGCGGCCGAGAAGAAGGCCGAAGAGGTCGAGATCGCCAAGAGCAACATCCTGCTCGTGGGGCCGACCGGTTGCGGCAAGACCTACCTCGCCCAGACGCTCGCCCGCAAGCTCAACGTCCCCTTCGCGGTGGCGGATGCCACGGCCCTGACCGAGGCCGGCTACGTGGGCGAGGATGTCGAGAACATCCTGCTCAAGCTCATCCAGGCCGCCGACTACGACGTGAAGCGCGCCGAGACCGGCATCGTCTACATCGACGAGATCGACAAGATCGCCCGCAAGGCCGAGAACCCCTCGATCACCCGCGATGTCTCGGGCGAGGGCGTGCAGCAGGCGCTGCTGAAGATCCTCGAGGGCACGGTGGCCGCAGTGCCGCCGCAGGGCGGGCGCAAGCATCCGCACCAGGAGTTCCTGCAGATCGACACCACGAACGTGCTGTTCATCGTCGCCGGGGCCTTCGCAGGCCTCGAAGACATCGTCTCGGCCCGGATCGGCAAGGGCGGCATCGGCTTCGGCGCGCCGCTGTACGACAAGAACAGCGAGCTCGACCTGTTCAGCGAGGTGCTGCCCGAGGACCTGCACAAGTACGGCCTGATCCCCGAGTTCATCGGGCGCCTCCCGGTGGTCGCCTCGGTCACGCCGCTGGATCAGGATGCGCTCATCGACATCCTCACCGGCCCGCGCAACGCCCTGGTCAAGCAGTACCAGCGCATGTTCGAGCTCGACGGCGTGCAGCTGGAGTTCGAAGAGGATGCGCTGCGCTCGATCGCGGATCTCGCGGCAGGTCGCAAGACCGGTGCCCGCGGGTTGCGCGCGATCCTCGAAGAGGTGCTGGGGCCGATCATGTTCGAGATCCCCTCGGCCGAAGACGTCACCAAGGTCGTGGTGACTCGCGCCGCCGTCGAGGACGGCGCGCCCCCGACCGTGGTGCTCGAGGGCAGGCGCAAGACGGCCTGAGCCTGCCGCGGCGGGCGTCGTGACGGGATCGTGATCCGCGTCGGGTGTCGGCGTCGCTAGGCTCGCACCATGATTCCTGCACCGGATTTCGGCGCGCTCGACACGAGCGACACCGGCGATCTCGATCTCGACGGCTTCAGCGGCGTGCTCGCCGCCCATCATGACGGCACGCTGGTGGCAGGCTGGGCGAGGGGGCTCGCCGACCGCAGCTTCGGGGTGGTGAACACCCTCGAGACCCGCTTCGGCGCGGCGAGCGTCGCGAAGACCTTCACGGCGGTGACGATCCTCTCGCTCGTCGCCGAGGGGAGGCTGCGCCTGGACGCCACGGCGCGCTCGGTGCTCGGCACCGACCTGCCGCTGATCGCCGACGACGTCACGATCGAGCAGTTGCTCAGCCATCGCTCCGGGATCGGTGACTACCTCGACGAGGAGGTCGACCAGTACGCGCCGATGTCCGTCCCGGTGCAGCAGCTGGACTGCGCAGAGGCCTACCTCGCGGTGCTCGACGGCTTCGAGACGGCGTTCCCGGCGGGGCAGAGGTGGGCGTACTGCAACGGCGGATTCGTGGTTCTGGGCATCATCGCCGAACGCGTCGCCGGAGTCCCCTACGGGCGTCTCGTCGCCGAGCGGGTGTTCCAGCCCGCGGGAATGACCTCTTCCGACTTCGCCCGCAGCGACAAGCTGGAGCCGCTCTCGGCCGTCGGGTACAAGGAGGACGGCACGAGCAACATCTTCCACATCCCGGTCGTCGGGGTCGGCGACGGGGGAGCACGCACGACGGTCGCGGACATGCACTCCTTCTGGCAGGCTCTCTACGCGGGCCGTCTCATCCCGATCGAACTCGTCGACGCGATGACCGCGCCGGTCACGCCCGACGTCAGCGTGTACGACGACGATGAGGATGACGGCGACGAGAACGATCCCACCGGCTACGGGTTCGGCGTCTGGCTGAAAGCCGGCACCGTCGCCGCCGACGGAGGAGACCATGGCATAAGCGCCTTCTCGCGCCACGATCCCGTGCACGACGTCACGGTCACGCTGCTGTCCAATGAGGAGGAGATCCCCACCTACCGGCGGGTGTTCGCCGTGCAGGAGGCCGTCATCAGAGGGCTGTGACCCCGCGGGTTCACCCCTCCAGCCCGCGGCGCTTCAGCAGCGGCGCGATCTCGGCGTCGCGGCCGCGGAAGTCGCGGTAGGCCTCGAGCGGATCCTTCGAGCCCCCGACGCCCAGCAGACGCTCGCGGAAGCGATCGCCGTTCTCACGGGTGAGGCCGCCGTTCTCCTTGAACCAGGCGACGGTGTCGGCGTCGAGCACCTCGCTCCAGATGTAGGAGTAGTAGCCGGCGCTGTAGCCGCCCGAGAAGACGTGCGCGAAGTAGGTGGAGGAGTAGCGCGTGGGGACGACGGGGTTGTCGAGGCCGATATCCGCGAGCGCCGCCGCCTCGAAAGCGGCGACGTCCGTGACCTCGGCGTCAGGGCCGAGCCGGTGCCAGGCCTGATCGAGCCAGGCGGCGGCGAGGTACTCGCTGGTCGCGTGCCCCTGGTTGAAGGTCTCGGTCGCGCGGAGCCGCTCGACGATGTCGGCAGGCAGCGGCTCGCCGGTCTCGTGGTGACGAGCGTAGTTGTCGAGCACCTCGGGCCAGAGGATCCACATCTCGTTGACCTGGCTGGGGAACTCCACGAAGTCGCGGAACACGTTGGTGCCGGCGAAGTGCGGATAGGTGACCTCGGCGAACAGGCCATGCAGGGCGTGGCCGAACTCGTGGAAGAGCGTCGTCACCTCGTCGAAGGTGAGCAGCGTCGGCTGCCCCTCGCCGGGCTGGGCGACGTTGAGGTTGTTCACGACGACGGGCTTCGTGCCACGCAGGGCCGACTGGCTGACGATCGGGTTCATCCAGGCACCGCCGCGCTTGGAGTCGCGCGTGTAGAGGTCCAGGATGTAGAGCCCCAGGGCGCTGCCGTCGGCGTTGTGCACCTCGAAGACGCGCGCACCAGGATGGTAGGCGACGAGGTCCTCACGCTCGGTGAACGTGATGCCGTAGAGCCGGGTGGCGGCGAAGAAGACGCCGTCCTGCAGCACGCGTTCGGCCTCGAACCAGGGCCGCAGGGCCGCGGTGTCGATGTCGTAGCGGGCCAGCCGCACCTTCTCGGTGTAGAAGGGCCAGTCGTGCGCCTCGGCGGGGAAGGACTCGGCCTCGCTCTCGTCGATGATCGCCTGCAGCGCCGTGCGCTCGGCCTCGGCGTTGCGGGCGGCAGGACCGGCGAGCCGGCGCAGCATGTCCTCCACGGCCTCGGGGGTCTTCGCCGTCTCGTCGGAGGTCACCCACGCGGAGTGCGAGGGGTGGCCGAGCAGCGCCGCGCGCTCGGCGCGCAGCCGCACGATCTCCAGCAGCCCCTCGCGGTTGTCGTGCTCGCCGCCGCGTGATCCGCGCGAGCGGGAGGCGGCCATGATGCGCCGCCTGCTCTCGCGGTCGCTCATGTCCGAGAGGTAGGGGTGCCCGGTGAACAGGGGGAGCGTGATGAGATAGCGCCCCTCCAGGTCCCGCTCGGCGGCACTGCGGGCCGCGGCGGAGAGTTCGCCTTCGCCGAGGCCGGCGAGCTCCTCTGCGGAGTCGAAGACGACGGCGAGTTCGTTGGTGTCGGCCAGCAGGTTCTTCTCGAAGGCGGTGGTGAGGGTCGACAGGCGCTGGTTCAGCTCCGTGAGGCGCGCCTTGGCCTCCGCGTCGAGGGCGGCACCCGCGTGCGTCATCTCCGTGTAGTGGCGTTCGACCAGGTAGCGCTGCTCGGGGCTCAGACCCAGATCCTCCCGCTGGTCGAAGAGGGTCTTCACGCGCCAGTACAGGTGCTCGTCGAGGCGGATGGCATCCTCGTGGGCGGCGATCAAGGGGGCCAGCGCTTCCTCGACGGCCTGGATCTCATCCGTGGCGTCCGCCGAGCTCACCGTGTAGAAAGCGTGCGCCACGCGGTCGAGGCTTTCACCGCTGGCCTCGAGCGCGACCATCGTGTTCTCGAAGGTCGGCATCGAGCGGGCGCGCGTGATCGCCGCGATCTCGACGAGATGTTCGGCGAAGGCGGCCTCGAAGGCAGGCAGGTAGTCCTCTGGCTTGATGGCCGTGTAGTCGGGCAGCGCGTAGGGGAGGGACGAGGGGGAGAGCAGGGGGTTCTCGGAAGCCATGCACGTCAGCCTATCCGAGCCGCGTTTCCGCCGGAACAGGAATGCAAAGGAAATCTTGCAAAGAAATACTTGCAAAGATTTCTTTGCACTGCTAGCCTGAAGGACATGAACGAGCAGAGGATGCCTGACGAAGAGCGCGAACGAGTCGAAGCGCGGCACCGCGAGGACCGCGTTCTGGACACGGGAGCCATGCGCGCCCTTGCGCACCCGCTGCGCGTGCGCATCTACGACATCCTGAGCCAGTACGGACCGCAGACCGCGAGCTCGCTCGCGGTCCGCCTGGGGGAGTCGAGCGGCTCCACCAGCTATCACCTGCGAGCTCTCGCCCAGCACGACCTCATCCGCGAGGTCGAGGGGCGGGGCACCACGCGCGAGCGCTGGTGGGAGCGACCGGTCGGCGGCGTCAGCTTCTCGAGTCCCGAGGCGATGAAGACGCCGGCAGGCCGGGCGGCCACCCAGCTCGTGATGAACGAGTTCTTCCGCCAGCGTCAGAACCAGCTTCTCGAGTTCGCCGAACGCGGTCTCGTGAGCGAAACCGAGCGCTGGCAAGAGGGCAGCCTCATCTCGACCGCATCGGCCCGGCTCACGCCCGAGCAGAGCAAAGAGCTGACACTGCGAATCATGGCGATCATCGACGAAACCGTCGACGCCTACCGTCACCAGACCGGCGAGGACGTGCGCCCCGTCACGATCCGCGCCGATGTCTTCCCGCTTCCCGACCTCGAGGAGAGATCATGACCACGCTCACCATCCGCTATCCGCACACGACGATCGTCGAACGCCTCCTGCTGCGCCTGTCGGCGGGCATCGCCGGGTTCGTGGCACGCCGCGCCGAAGATCGTGCCGTCACGGCGCACGACCACGCGGCCCTGCGCACCCGGGCAGCCGTCGAGCAGTCCCGCCGCGACCTCGTCGCGCTCGCACACTCGGGTATTCTCCCGCGATGAGCGAGACGGTCGCAGCGCCGACTGGCGCAGGGCGGCGTCCGCCCCTCGGGTCTGCCTTCGGCAAACTCTGGACGGCCGCCGCCCTGAGCAACCTCGCCGACGGTATCGGGCGGATGGCAGTTCCGCTGATCGCGACGACGCTCACTCGGGACCCCTTCGTCATCGCCGCTCTCGGGGCGCTCGCCTTTCTTCCGTGGCTGGTCTTCGGGCTCCCGGCGGGAATGCTGGTGGACCGCTTCGACCGCCGCTGGATCATGGCGATCGCCAACACCCTGCGCGCAGGCACCGCGCTCGTGCTGGCGCTGCTGACGATCACCGGTCATCTCAGCATCTGGAGCCTGCTGGCGGCGACGCTCGTGTTCGGACTCGGTGAGACCCTATTCGACAACGCTACGAACGCGATCGTCCCGGCGATCGTCGAACGCCCGGCCTTGGATCGCGCCAACGGCTTCATGCAGGCGGCGCAGATCACGATCGACAGCTTCATCGCGGTGCCGATCGGCGGCGTGCTCTTCGCCGTCGCGCTGGCGCTGCCGCTGTGGACCGGCGGACTGGCGTATCTCGTGCCGATCGCTCTGGCGATCCTGCTGCCGCTGGCGGCGGCTCGGCCCTTCCGGGATCCGGCCGCCGAGACGCCGGATGCCCTGGTGCCCACCCGCGTGGCGGTGTCCTATCTGTGGAACCACCGCTTCCTGCGGGCGATGACCGCGTTCACCATCGTCGTGGGCTCCGCCTTCGCCTTCGCGCAGGCACCCACCATCCTGTACTTCCTGGACGTCATGCACGTCGAGCCCGCGGCGATCGGCTTCGTGACCGCCGGGATCGGAGCCGGTGCCCTGATCGGATCACTCGTGGCAGCGCGCCTCGTGGAGCGCTTCGGTCGTGGTGCCGTGATGCTGTGGGCGAACCTCGTCTCGGCTGTCGCCCTGCTCGGGGTGGGGATCGCGCCTGAGGTCATCACGGCCGTGGCCACCTACGCACTGCTGGCCCTCGCCGTCTCGATCTGGAACGTCCCGTGGGGAGCACTGCGGCAGGCGATCGTGCCGAATCATCTGTTCGGACGGGTTCTCGGCGTGATCCGCTCGGTCACCTGGGGGATCTTTCCCGCCGCGACGCTACTGGGCGGCTGGGTAGCGCGTATCGACCTGCGGCTGCCCTACCTGATCGCGGCCGGTGCGGTCCTCATCGCTGCGCTTCTGGCAGCCCCGCTGCTGCACTCTGCCTCGCGATACGACGAGCCCTCGGAAACCCGGTGACGAAGGGGCGTTGCTCCGCTATCGTGTTGTCCCAGGGGCTCCGGATCCGGAGCACACCGGGAAGTCCCCGACCTCAGGGGCGACAGAAGGGACGAGTCCATGTCTGATCCGAAGTACCAGGCTGCTCCGCCGGCTCCAGAGGCGCAGGGCGCAGTACCAGGAAAGACCCTGGGCATCGTCGGACTGATTCTCGCGATCGTCTCGCCGCTGATCGGCCTGATCCTCAGCATCATCGCCCACAGTCAGTCGAAGGCTTTCGGTGTTCCCAACGGCCCTGCCAAGGCCGGGATCATCGTCGGAATCATCATGATCGTGCTCATCATCGTCGGCACGATCCTGCTCCTCATCATCGCCCCCGGCCTCATCAAGCAGATCTTGGGGATGTAAGGACGGCTCAGGCCGCGTGTGAGAAGAAGACGGCGGGCTCGGAGGCCCGCCGTCATTCTTTCAGAAGGGGCGGATGACGACCTCGCCGTCAACGCCCTGCAGCACGTCCCATCCGGCGTCGAACTCGGCTACCGGCCGACCTTCGAGCCAGGTGAGGGTCCAGTGACCGCCGGTTGCTGCCTGCCTCTCCACATCGACGATCGCCGCACGCAGCTCCGCGGGTACCGAGGGCGGCGGTTCCTCGCCCGATCGCCAGCGCGTCCCCAGTCGCATCACTCGTCCGCCGCCAGCTCGATCTGGGTCACGGCAAGCTCATCGCCCACGGCGAGGCCCAGTTCGGCGATCCGCCCGACCGCGCACAGGTCGGCGGAGGCGGCGCGCAGCGCCTCATACCTCTCGGGCGGGGCCGTGATCATGGCACGGATGACGGACGTCTTCTGGGAAGCCTTCGCCTCGGTCTTGGCCCGGCGGATGCCGATGAGCGCCTCGCTCGCGACGGCGAGCACCTCGGGGTCGCCGTCGATCGCGCCGGTCGCCGAGCCCTCTGAACCGCTCGCTGAGTCCGCCGAAGCGTCCGGCCAGGCCGCCGTGTGCACGGATCCCTCCTCGAACCACGACCAGGCCTCCTCGGTGGCGAAGGCGAGCACGGGGGCGAGCAGCCGCAGCAGGATCGACAGCGCGATCCGCAACGCCAGGGCGGCTGATGCCTGACCCACGTCGGTGCGGTCGTAGGCGCGTTCCTTGACCAGTTCCAGGTAGTCGTCGCAGAAGGTCCAGAAGAATGCCTCGGTGACTTCCAGGGCGCGCGCGTGGTCGTAGGCATCCAGAGCCTTCGTGGCCTCCCGCACGACGCCGTCGAGGGTCTTCAGCATCGAGGCATCGAGCGCGTGCGTGATCTGAGCACCCTCGGGCACGGGGAACGACAGCACGAACTTCGCGGCATTGAGCACCTTGATCGCGAGGCGCCGCCCGATCTTCACCTGAGTCGGGTTCTGCGGGTCGAAGGCGGCGTCTGCGCCCAGACGGCTGGATGCCGACCAGTAGCGCACGGCATCCGAGCCGTGACTGTTCAGGATGTCGGCGGGCGTGACCACGTTGCCCTTGGACTTCGACATCTTCTTGCGATCGGGGTCGACGATGAAGCCCGAGATCGAGGCATCCGTCCACGGCGCGCGGTCGTCCTCCGCCGCGCTGCGCAGCATCGTGGAGAACAGCCAGGTGCGGATGATGTCCTGCCCCTGCGGGCGCACGTCGAAGGGTGCCACGAGCGCCCACAGCGCCTCATCCCGCTGCCAGCCGCCGGCGAGCTGCGGAGTGAGGGACGAGGTCGCCCAGGTGTCGAAGATGTCGCGCTCGCCCTCGAAACCGCCCGGCACACCGCGCTGCTGGGCGTCGTAGCCCGGGGGCACATCCGTAGTCGGGTCGATCGGCAGGCTTTCCGCATCCGGGACCAGCACGCCCCCCTCCACCCGGTCGCCGTTCTCGTCCAGCGCGTACCAGACCGGGATCGGCACGCCGAAGAAGCGCTGCCGCGAGACCAGCCAGTCGCCGGTGAGGCCGTTCGCCCAGTTCTCGTAGCGCACGCGCATGAAGTCCGGATGCCACCTCATCCCGCGCCCGAGCGCGATGAGGCGCTCGCGCAGCTCCTCGTCGCGCGCGCCGTTGCGCAGGTACCACTGCCGGGTCGAGACGATCTCGAGCGGCCGGTCGCCCTTCTCGTAGAACTTCACGACGTGGCTGAAGGGGGCCGACACGTTCTTCAGGTCGCCGGACTCCTCGAGCATCTCGACGATGCGCTTGCGCGCGCTGAACACGGTCTTGCCCGCGAGCTCCGCATAGGCTGCCCGGGCGGCGTCCGAAGTGAGTGCCTCGGGCGCGTCGGGGAGAACGCGGCCGTCCTGCCCGAGGATCGTACGGTTGGGGAGGTGCAGCTCCCGCCACCACACGATGTCGGTCACGTCGCCGAAGGTGCAGATCATGGCGATCCCGGTGCCTTTGTCCTTCACGGCGAGGGGGTGAGCCAGGATCGGTACTTCCACGTCGAAGAGAGGCGTGCGCACGGTCTGTCCGAACATCGGCTGGTAGCGCTCGTCGTCAGGGTGCGCCACGAGCGCGACGCAGGCAGGGAGGAGTTCTGGACGGGTGCTCTCGATGTGCACCTCACCGTCCCGCCCGTGGAAGGCGATGCGGTGGTAGGCGGCCTGCTGATCGCGATCCTCCAGCTCGGCCTGGGCGATCGCGGAGCGGAAGTCGATGTCCCACAGGGTCGGCGCGAGCGCCTGGTAGGCCTCGCCGCGCTCGAGGTTGCGCAGGAAGGCGA
>CAZHML010000017.1:0-39549 GCA_964533745.1 uncultured Microbacterium sp. | reverse complement strand
ATCAAGGGCGGCAAGATCGAGTTCCGCGTCGACAAGCACGCCAACGTGCACTTCATCGTCGGCAAGGCCTCGTTCACGGCTGAGCAGCTGGGCGAGAACCTCGCCGCGGCGCTCGAGGAGATCGTGCGGCTGAAGCCCTCGAGCTCGAAGGGCCGCTACATCCAGAAAGGTGCGGTTTCGACGACGTTCGGTCCCGGCATCCCGCTGGATGTCGCCGCGATCTGACGCAGTCCCGGAGGCCCTCACCCGCACGGGTGAGGGCCTCCGGCGTTCGCGGGCGGCATCCTCTCGCCTACGACTGCACGATCGCGAGACGGATGCACGAGATATTCGCCGAATACGTCGTGCAGACGTGTTCGGGTCGTGCATTCGTGCGGGTGGCGAGGGATGGCCGGTGTGCGACGGTTCGGACCCTCATCCCGTGAACACCGGGATGACCAGGCTCACCGCGATCGCCACCATCACCACGGCGACGCCGGCGTCCAGAACGCGCCAGGCGCGCGGGGTTCGCAGCCAGCGGCCGAGGTAGCGGGCACCGAAGCCGAGCCCGCTGAACCACAGGATGCTGGCGATCACCGCACCCGTGGCGAACATCCAGCGCGCCTCACCGTGGGTGACGGCGACCGAGCCCAGGAGCAGCACGGTGTCGAGGTAGACGTGCGGGTTCAGCCACGTGAGGGCGAGCACGGTCAGTGCGACGGATGCTGCGGTGCTGCGTCGTGCCGTGCCGGACGTGGCCGCGTTCTTGCCTGCGTCGACGGTGGCGACCTCATCCTCTGCCGACAGCCCTTCGTCGCCCCCGCGCCAGGCGCGCCAGGCCGCCAGCATCCCGTAGCCGATCAGGAACGCCGCCCCCAGCCATCGGGCCGCGTCGATGAGCCAGGGCACGGTCTCCAGCAGCACCCCGAGGCCGGCGACGCCGACGACGATGAGGATCGCGTCCGACACCGCGCAGATCACCACGACCAGCAGCACGTGCTCGCGGCGGATGCCCTGACGCAGCACGAAGACGTTCTGCGCACCGATGGCGACGATGAGCGAGAGACCGAGGCCGAGACCGGCGAGAAGACTGAGCACGATTCGACCCTAGCGAGAGATGCGGGCGGCTCAGTTCGCAGCGAGACGCGCGAGCCGGTCCGTACGCGGCCGAGTCAGGATCCTTGCGAAGCCCCGCCCTCGCTGAGTGCGTGCAGCAGCCGGGTCAAGTGCCGGATGTCCGAGACCTCCCAACCCGTGAGCGTGGCGGCCATGACGCCGCCGTAGCCGGCGCGGGCGGCCTCCAGCCGCGCAAGACCCTCGGGTGTCGCCGACAGGAGCCAGGAGCGGCGGTCGGCAGGATCGGGGGTGCGGTGGATGAGTCGTAGATCCTCCAGCTCGCGCACGGTTCTGCTGATCTGTCCCTTGTCGGCCATCAGCTCCTCGGCAAGGGCGGATGCGGTGACGGGCTCGTGCCGCACGATCGTGGTGAAGACCTTGTAGGCACCGGGCAGCATCCCCTCGCTCACACGGTTCGCGAGTTCTCCGATGACCTGGCGGTAGCGGTGTACGAGCACGCCGAACTCGTTCTCGAGTTCACGGATGGCATCCGTCTGCTCCTGGTCGGCATCCCGGTCAGACATGGGGTTCCTCATGCGCACGGCGGGTCTCGAGCGTCGTGATCGCATCTGAAGCAGGCGCGGGGTCCGCCTCCGCGCGCGTCTCCGCCTCGGCCCGCTCGTTCGTGGTCATCCTCGTCAGCGGGATGTTCGGCAGGAGCATCACCGCGATCACGCTGATCACCGCGAAGGGCACGGCGATGAGGAAGGCCTGCGAAATCCCCTGGGCGTAGAAGTCCTCGACGATGACGCGCACCGTCTCGGGAAGCAGACGCACTTCGGGCAGAACGCCGGACTGCAGCGAAGCAGCGACCTCGGCCCCCTTGTCGCCGAGCTGGATGATGGCGGCCGTGAGGCGATCCTTCCCGTTCAGGAAGAGGTTTGAGACGACGGATGCGACGGCTGCGCCCATGAGGGCGACGCCGGCCGTACCGGCGAGGCTGCGGAAGAAGGTGATCCCGGCACTGGCGACGCCCATCTCTTCGGGACGCGCGGTGTTCTGCACGACGAGCACGAGATTCTGCATCGTCATCCCGACTCCCGCGCCGAGCAGGAACATGTACACCGAAACCAGGGTGAAGTCCGTGTCGTAGCGGATCGTGGCGAGCAGGGCCGTGCCGGCGACGAGCAGGAGCGACCCGGTGACCAGCCACACCTTCCAGCGACCGTAGCGGGTGATCAGCGCGCCGATCAGGATGGAGCAGATCAGCAGCCCCGCGATCATCGGGAGAGTCATCAGGCCCGCTTCGGTCGGGCTCGCGCCGCGGGAGAGCTGCATGTACTGGGCGAGATACACCGAGCTTCCGAACATCGCGACGCCCGTGGCGATCGAGGCGATCACGGCCAGGGTGAAGGTGCGGTTGCGGAACAGATCCAGCGGAATGAGGGGCCCGGGGACCTTCAGCTCGACGAGCACGAAGGCGATGACGCCCAGCACGGCGCCGCCGACCATGAGCAGCGTCGGCGCGCTCCACCAGTCGAAGCTCGTCCCGGCGTTCGTGATCCAGATCAGAAGAAGCGATACGGATGTCGACAGCAGCACGATCCCGAGATAGTCGATCGACACTTTGCGGGCTGCCACGGGACGGATGTGCAGGGTCTTCTGCAGCAGGACCAGGGCGACCACCGCGAAGGGGATCGAGACGAAGAAGTTCCAGCGCCAGTTCAGGGTGTCGGTGATGAACCCGCCCAGCAGCGGTCCGCCGACGGTGGCCACGGCCATCACGGCACCGAACAGGCCCATGTAGCGGCCGCGCTCGCGCGGGCTGATGATGTCGGCGAGCAACACCTGGCTGAGCGCGGCGAGCCCGCCGCCGCCGATGCCCTGGACCGCGCGGAAGGCGATGAGCGTACCCGGATCCTGCGCGAAGCCGGCGGCCGCGGTCGCGGCGACGAAGATCACCAGCGCCAGCTGCATGAGCAGCTTGCGGTTGAACAGGTCGGCGAGCTTGCCCCAGATGGGGGTGGAGATCGCCGTGGTGAGCAGGGTCGCGGTGACGATCCAGGTGTAGACGGCCTGGTCGCCGCCGAGTTCGGAGACGATGACGGGAAGCGAGGTGGAGACGACCGTGGTGGCGATCATCGAGACGAACATCGCCAGCAGAAGCCCGGTCAGGGCTTCGAGCACCTGACGGTGGGTCATCCGGGCGGAGGTGTCAGCGGTTGCGGTCATGGGCTTTCGGGGAATCGGTCGCGGTCGGATGCGGCAGGCGTCCGGGTGCGAGCAAGAAGTTGATGAAGGTCAACCATATTCGAAAGGTTGATCTCTGTCAACTGAATGCCCTGCGAACGTGCGATCGCGGGTCTTCGGGGGATGACCGATGCTGCTCGCGGGTCGCCTCGTGACGACGGCGCGGCCGGTGGCCAGGGCCGCGTGCGTCGCTTGGGCCCCGTCAGTCCGCGAGTGCCAGCGCCCGGAAGAGGTCGCGCTCGCGGAGCGCTTCGCGCCTGCTCGCGGCATCCGGTCTGGCTGCCCGCGTCGGCGCGGGGCTGCCGGTCGTGCGGGTGTACAGCTCGTCGATGAGGCCGGTGGCGAGGGTCACCAGGTGCCGGATCTCGCGGTCGTCGCGGTCGATCCACACCGATCTCGGCTCATCGTGCAGGGGACGGAAGCCTTCGTGCTCCTCCCAGACGAAGAGGGTGCGCTCGGCACCCAGGACATGCTGCTGCCACCAGACCTGGCGCAGATAGGTCCGCGGAATCGTGCGCAGCGGCTTGTTCGTCGTCTTGATCTCGGCCAGCAGCACCCGGCCCTCGGCGTCCACCGTCAGCCCGTCGGGCGTGGCGAGATGGCGGCGCTCGACCTCCGCGTGAAACAGCGCCGTGGAGGGACGGATGCCGTGCGTCGCCGCGATCCACGCGGCGATCTCGGGCTCGCGCCGCCGTCCGTGCTCGGTGTAGGCATTGCCGCCGAAGCGGGATCCGCCGAGCTTCGCGTCGGCGGCACGCGGGATCGAGCTCTCACCGGTCAGGCCTGCGATATCCGTCGCCGTGATCCCCTGCGACCTTGCCCGCAGCCACGCGACCCGGTCGCGCGCGTCCGCGACGATGCGCGCCTGAAGTTCCGGGGTCACGCTCCGACCCTACCCGCCCGGGCGTCGCTTCGCGCCCGGGCGCGCCGCTCCCGAGATCCCGCCCACCCCTGCCGAACCCCCACTATGGCGCCGAACCCCCACGACACTTACGTCATTCGAGTGGTGCTTCGGCGCCAAAATGGGGGTTCGGCCATCGGGACATCACCCTGACTCACTCTGCACAAACGGGGATACGGGAGAAGTCTTCGAAATCCTGGGAGAAACGCTTCGAGGCGGTGCTCACCGAGCAATTCTGGAGAGATGCCACACACCGTCTCCGCGCAACAGATCTCTGCACTCCTTCGTACTCGAGATGATCTCCACGCCGAAGGCTTCACTGAACGTGGGATCGAGCGAGAGGTCGCGGCTGGGCGCCTGCGCCGCATCCGTCGGGGCTGGTATGCGCCCCAAGACGAATGGAAGGAGCTCTGGCCGGAGACGCGGCATTTGCTCCATGTGATCGCGGTGCATCGATCGGCGCGTGGCGACGGACCCGTCTTCGCCTTCGAGTCCGCCGCTGTCATCCATGCACTGCCCTTGTACCGCAGTTCTCCACGCAGAGTCCACACCATGGTGGGAACTCCTCACCACGTGAGCAACTCGCCCGATGTGCACAGGCACGAGGGCGCCTTGCGTCCAGAAGATGTGATCGTGCGCCATGGGATGCAGTGCACCTCCCTCGAGCGCACCGTGCTGGACCTTGCGCGCACGTCGAGTATGGAATCGGCGGTCTCGGCAACGGATGCCGCGCTGCGTTCGTTCACGGTCGACAGAAACTCCTACGACAAGGAGCTGGCCGAGCAGTGGTGTGCCGAACTGCTCGCCCGTGCCGCCCGTTCGCACCTGCGTGGCATCCGTCGAGCCCGACAGGTCATTGCGTTCGCGGACGGGCGGGCGCAGCTGCCCGGGGAGAGTGTGAGTCGGTTGCACCTGTGGCGGCTCGGTTTCGCGGCACCGAGCCTGCAGGTGGAGGTAGCTGCGCCTGGCGGCGGCGCGTACTTCGTGGACTTCGGGCTCGACGATGTGCGGGCTTTCGGCGAGTTCGATGGCGAAGGCAAGTACCGTGACGAGGCCCTCCGCCGAGAAAAGACGATCGAGCAGATCATGCTTGAGGAGAAGCAGCGCGAGGACTGGGTCCGGGGGCGCACTCATCGTCGCTTCGCTCGCTGGGGGTCATCGCATATCGGCACGCACCTGACGCTCGGCAGGCGTCTTGCCTCTTTCGGGATCACGGCGCCGTAGGCGCAGGGTGCTTGTCGAACCACCACTCAAGCGCCGAGCCCCCAGCCGGTTTGCGTAAGACGCGTGGGGGTTCGGCGTTGCGGTGGGGGTTCGGCGCAAGGGGACGCGAGGTGGCGAGGTGGGGTGGCGAGGTGGGGTGGCGTGGATTTGGGCGAGGGGAGCGGATGCCGTAGAGTTGTGGCAACCGAAGACCGCCGGTCATCGTGGTGCGCGAAAGCGCGACGCGATCGAAGTCTCTGCGAGAGCAGAAGGCCTGCGCAGGTGACACGAACTGATCCCGATCGGGATGACCAGGCTCCGTGCGCTTGCGCCGGAGCCTTTTTCTTTGCCAGGGGCGGCGGGCTGAGGTCGATGCCCCACCTCCGTGCGGCATCACGCATACACAAGGAGTGGCCATGGCGCAGAAGGAAGCATCGGTCGCCGAGCTCACGAAGCATTTCGAGGACTCGACCGCCGTTCTGCTGACCGAGTACCGCGGTCTGTCGGTGGGGGAGCTCCGTGAGCTCCGCAACAGCATCCGGCAGGACGCGGAATACGCCGTGGTGAAGAACACGCTGACCAAGATCGCTGCGAACAACGCAGGGATCACCGCGCTGGACGAGGACCTCAAAGGCCCCTCGGCCATCGCTTTCGTGCACGGTGACCCGGTCGCCGTGGCGAAGGGTCTGCGTGCTTTCGCCAAGGCACACCCTCTTCTGGTGATCAAGGGCGGCTTCTTCGATGGTGCCCCCCTGTCCGCCGAAGAGGTCGGCAAGCTCGCCGACCTCGAGAGCCGTGAAGTCCTGCTGGCGAAGCTCGCCGGCGCGATGAAGGCCTCGCTGTTCGGAGCCGCCTATCTGTTCAACGCACCGCTCGCCGCCGCCGTCCGTGCGGTGGACGCGCTGCGTCAGAAGCAGGAGTCCGCCGCCTGATCCAGGGCGCGGTGAGTCAAACCCCAATCAAGGAGAAACATCATGGCAAAGCTCAGCACTGACGCGCTGCTTGACGCGTTCAAGGAGCTCTCGCTCATCGAGCTGTCCGAGTTCGTGAAGAAGTTCGAGGAGACCTTCGAGGTCACCGCCGCGGCTCCGGTCGCGGTCGCCGCTGCGGCACCCGCCGCCGGTGGTGCCGGTGGTGCCGCGGAGGCTGAGGAGGAGAAGGACTCCTTCGACGTCATCCTCGAGGCTGCTGGCGACAAGAAGATCCAGGTCATCAAGGTCGTCCGCGAGCTCACCTCGCTCGGCCTCGGCGAGGCCAAGGCCGTAGTCGATGGCGCTCCCAAGGCCGTCCTGGAGGGCGCCAACAAGGAGACCGCCGAGAAGGCCAAGGCCGCTCTCGAAGAGGCTGGTGCCACGGTCACCCTCAAGTGAGTCGGGCCGGGTCACGGTCGCGCAGCGACCTTGACCCGGCATCGAATCAGGTTGAGCGAGTTCGTGCGCAGCGCGAACGAGTCGAAACCTCGGATGCCCCGGACTGTTACGTCCGGGGCATCCGCCTTCTCCGGCCCTGCCCGTACGCTGGATGACGTGAGATACGCCGAGAACATCGCCGACCTCGTCGGCGACACGCCCCTGGTGAAGCTGCAGCGCGTCACGGAGGGCATCGCCTGCACGGTGCTCGTCAAGCTCGAGTACCTGAACCCCGGCGGGTCGAGCAAGGATCGCATCGCCGCGCGCATCATCGATGCGGCCGAGCGCGACGGACTCCTGCGACCGGGCGGCACGATCGTCGAGCCGACGAGCGGCAACACCGGTGTCGGGCTCGCGCTGGTAGCTCAGCAGCGCGGCTACCGCTGCGTCTTCGTGCTTCCCGACAAGGTCGGCGAGGACAAGATCGATGTGCTGCGCGCTTACGGCGCCAAGGTCGTCGTGACGCCGACGTCGGTCCCCGCCGACAGCCCCGAGTCCTACTACAGCGTCAGCGACCGGCTCGCAGCAGACATCCCCGGTGCTTTCAAGCCGAACCAGTACGAGAACCCCAACGGACCGCTCAGCCATTACGAGACGACCGGCCCCGAGATCTGGCGCGACACCGAGGGCGGAGTCACCCACTTCGTCGCGGGCATCGGCACCGGAGGCACGATCAGCGGCACGGGCCGGTTCCTGCGCGAGGTGTCGGATGACGCGGTGCGCATCATCGGCATCGACCCGGAGGGCAGCGTCTACTCGGGCGGCACCGGGCGTCCCTATCTCGTGGAGGGCGTCGGCGAGGACATCTGGCCGGGTGCCTACGACCCGGCCGTCCCGCACGAGATCGTCGCGGTGGGAGACGCCGAGTCCTTCGCGATGACGCGCCGCCTCGCCAGGGAGGAGGGGATCCTGGTCGGCGGATCCAGCGGCATGGCCGTCGCCGGTGCCCTGCGCGTGGCGAAGGACCTCCCCGCAGAGGCCGTCCTGGTCGTGCTCCTGCCCGACGGCGGTCGCGGATATCTCGGCAAGATCTTCAACGACTCGTGGATGCGCGCCTACGGCTTCAGCGAGGCCCCCGAAGGCGAGACGGTGGCCGACGTGCTCGCGGCGCGCGATGCGATCCGGCCAGCTCAGGGGCCGGGTGCGATCCCCGCGCTCGTGCACGCCCATCCCAGCGACACGGTGCTCGAGGTCATCGGGATGATGACCGAGTTCGGCGTCTCGCAGCTGGTCGTCCTCAGCACCGAGCCGCCCGTGATGATGGGCGAGGTGCTCGGAACGGTCGACGAGAGGGGCCTGCTCGACCTGCTCTTCCGCGGTGAGGCGAAGCCGGCGGATGCCGTCGGCCGGCACGTCGGCCAGCGGATGCCGCTCATCGGCATCCGGGACTCGATCACCCAGGCGCGCGAGGCGCTGGCCGGTGCCGATGCGCTCCTGGTGACCGAGGACGGCAAGCCGTACACCGTGCTCACGCGCCAGGACCTGCTCGCCCACCTCTCGCGCTGACGCGCGGCGTAACGCAGGAGTCCGCCGCGGCATCGCCAGCCGTAGGCTGAGTGCATGTCCGATCACCGCTTCGCCACGCGCGCCATCCACGCTGGCCAGGAGTTCGACCCCGCCACGGGTGCGATCATCCCGCCGATCTACCAGACCTCGACCTTCGTGCAGGACGGGATCGGAGGGCTGCGCGGCGGCTACGAGTACAACCGCTCGGGCAACCCGAACCGCTCCGCGCTGCAGACCCAGCTCGCGGCTCTCGAGGGCGGTTCGAGCGCGCTGTCCTTCGCCTCCGGGCTCGCCGCCGAGGATGCGCTGCTGCGCGCGATCCTGCGCCCCGGCGACCATGTCGTCATCGGCAACGACGTCTACGGCGGCACGCATCGCCTGCTCACCCGGATCTGGGGCGAGTGGGGCGTGCAGACGACCACGACGGACCTCGCTGATCCCGGCCTGCTGCGCGCGGCGCTCACACCTGCGACGAAGATCGTGTGGATCGAGACGCCGAGCAACCCGCTGCTGAAGATCGTGGACATCGCCGCGGCCGCCGAGATCGCGCACGCCGCGGGCGCCGTGGTCGTGGTGGACAACACCTTCGCCTCGCCCGCGCTGCAGCAGCCGCTGAGCCTGGGGGCGGATGTCGTCGTCCACTCCACGACGAAGTACCTCGGCGGGCACTCCGACGTGCTGGGTGGCGCGGTGGTCTTCGGCGATGACAGGTTCGTGGAGCAGGTGGTCTTCCAGCAGTTCGCCGTCGGCGCTGTGTCGGCCCCGCTGGATGCCTGGCTCACCACGCGCGGCATCAAGACGCTGGCGCTGCGGATGCGGCAGCACTCCGAGAACGCCACGGCCATCGCCGAGTGGGCCGCCGCCCGCCCCGAGTTCTCGCGCGTGTATTATCCCGGTCTCTCCTCGCATCCCGGTCACGAGATCGCCGCGCGGCAGATGAGCGGCTTTGGCGGGATGCTTTCACTCGCCCTCACGGGCGGTCCGGGGGCGGCGCGCGCCTTCGCCGAGGCGACCGAGCTGTTCCAGCTGGCCGAGTCACTCGGCGGCGTGGAGTCGCTCATCGGCTACCCCTCGGAGATGACGCATGCCTCGGTGCGCGGCACGGAACTGGCCGTTCCCGAGGATGTCGTGCGCGTCTCGGTAGGCATCGAGGACGCGGCCGATCTCATCGCCGATCTCGAGCAGGCACTGGGCCGGCTCTGAGGCCTCCCGAAGTCCGATAGCGTTGACTCCAGCCGGATCCGGCCTCCTCCTCCGCTCGGGACACCTGTGACCTCCTCCGATCCCCCCTCGCGCGTGCCCGGTTCGCCCACGGGCGCGATCCGCGTCGTCGGGGACCCGAACAACCCCGTCGTCGTGCGGCATCCTGGCGATGCCCTGCCGGTGCGCCGCCGCCTGCTCTACGTGATCCTGCTGGGAGCCCTGACCGCCCTCGGGCCGTTCACGATCGACCTGTATCTTCCGGCCTTTCCCACGCTGCAGGAGGACTTCGCCACCACCGAGGCGGCGATCCAGCTCACGCTATCGGGCACCATGATCGGCTTCGCCATCGGGCAGCTGGTCGTCGGTCCGCTCAGCGACAAGGTCGGGCGCCGCGTCCCCCTCATCGCGGTCACCGCGCTGCACGTTCTCGCGAGCGCCTCCGCGGCCATCGCGCCCACGCTGGAGCTGCTGTCTGCGGCACGCGTGTTCATGGGGATCGGCGCGGCGGCCGGGGGCGTCGTGGCCATGGCGATCGTGCGCGATCTTTTTGGTGGCCGGCGCCTGGTCATCATGCTCTCGCGCCTGGCGATGGTGTCGGGCGTGGCTCCGGTCGCGGCACCCCTCATAGGTTCGGCGCTGCTGGCGGTCATGCCGTGGCGAGGGCTGTTCTTCGTGCTCGCCGCCTACGGCGCGGTCATGCTCGTTGCGACGATCCTGTTCATCCGCGAAACCCTGCCCAAGGAGGGCCGCAGGGACAGGGCCGTGATGACCGCGCGCCAGCGGTATGCGAGCGTGCTGAGCGATCGGGTCTTCATCGGCGTGCTCATCATCGGCGGGATGACGTTCTCGGGGCTGTTCTCGTATCTGTCGGCCTCGCCTTTCCTGTTCCAGCAGACGCACGGGATGGACGCGGGTCAGTACGGCCTGCTGTTCGCCGCCAACGCGCTCGGGGTGGTCGTCTCGGTGCAGGTCGCCGCGCGGCTCGCGGCCCGCTTCGGGCCGCAGTGGGTGCTGGCCTGGTCGACCGCGGCGCTGCTGCTGTTCGGCGCGGCGATCATCGTGGCCGATCAGCTCGGACTGGGGCTGTGGGGCACCATCATCCCGCTGTGGCTGTTCATGGCCGCGTGCGGCTTCACCTTCCCGAACGTGCAGGTTCTCGCGCTCGACCGGCATCCCGCGGCGGCGGGGACCGCGGCGTCCCTGCTCGGTGCGAGCACCTTCGGCGTCGCGGCGGTCATCTCGCCGCTGGTGGGCGTGATCTCCGCGGATGCCGGCACCACCGCGACGACGATGGCGGCGGTGATGGCCGGATGCGCGATCGTGGGCATCCTCTCGCTGTGGCTGATCGTGCGCCCGCGCACCGTGGGGCTGCTGAACCCCTGAGGAGCTTCTGCGCCAGAATGGGACGATGACGCGACATGGTGCTGCCTGGGCGGGGTCGGCCTGTCTCGCGCTCGCCGTGCTGCTGGGGGCGGCGCTCACCTGGATCCTGGCCGGCGACGTTCCGGCCGTGGACGCGTGGTGGAGCGCGACGATCGCGGGGATGCGCACCGATGCCGCCGCCGCCGCAGCGTCGGTGCTCGACCGGATCGGCGGGGGATGGGTGGCGATCCTGGTGATCCCCGCCGTGATCGTCGCAGGATTGCTGCTCGCCCGGCGCCCGGCCGCGGCGCTGCTGGCCGCCGGGGCCTTCGCCGCGAGCGCTCTGGTCGTGCAGGCACTCAAGCACCTGTTCGACCGGGTGCGGCCCGAGGACATGCTCGTGCTCTCTGACCACGGATCCTTCCCCTCCGGGCACGCGGCGAACGCGGCGACGATCGCGGTCGTGATGTGGATGCTGTTCCCGCGGCTCTGGGTCGGGCTCGCGGGCGTGCTCTGGGTGCTCGTCATGGCGTGGTCGCGCACGATGCTCTCGGCGCACTGGCTCACCGACGTGATCGGCGGGGTCGTCCTGGGAGCGGGCGTGGCGTTGCTTGGCGCAGCGGTGGCCTGGCCGTGGATCCGGATGCCGCGGCATCCGCCCCCGGTCACGGCCCCGAACCAGGCACGATAGGATTGTTCGCGGCCCTTCGAGGCCATGGAGGATTCGCCTAGTGGCCTATGGCGCACGCTTGGAAAGCGTGTTGAGTGAAAGCTCTCGCGGGTTCGAATCCCGCATCCTCCGCTCACCGCATCCTCCGTTGAGTGCAACCGAGAAGGGTGGGGAGCCCACTCCTTTCTAGGTCGAGAGCAGCGATTCGGTCGGAAGCCGGAACCCTCTCAGCCGCTCCGCATCAGCGCTAAGCTCCGCCGTCAGGTCGGCTTCTGCTCCCGTAGGCTCGGGAAGGCTTTCGAACAGGACCCGTGCCGCCGCGAGCGCTGCCGCGTGGGCACCAACAACAGCCACGTCGTCTGCGATCGGATACCGGAGTCGACCCTCGTCGTCGTAGTCGATGCCAGAGAACCGCAACGGCGGCTCGGTGGGGCCATTGTAGTGGCGCCACAGCCCCGTCAACGGATCGAAGCGGTACTGAGGGAGCAGTCTCTCGCCGAAGTCGGCAATCAGCGTTACCGCGTTGACGATGTAGTCGAACACCTCGTCGTCGATGAAGTAGTTGAAGTTGATCCGCACCCAGCCCGGCTTGATGCCCTCGCATCCTGCGAGTATCTCTTTCTCGAACTTCGCGCTCATGTCGTCGTCGATGCCGAGCAGGTGGTGCCCGTAGGGCCCTGCGCAGGAGCATCCCCCGCGGGCCTGTATGCCGAACAGATCGTTCAGGATCGCGACGACGGCGTTGTGGTGCAGGTATCGTCCATCGGGCAGCCGTATGACGAACGAGATGATAGAAAGGCGCTCGGCATCGGGGTTGCCCAGAATCTGAATCGCTGGATGCTTACCCCAGACAGCCATGGCACGGCGAAGCAGGTCGCGTTCGTGGGCGTGGATGACCTCGACCCCGACGGCATCTTTCAGATGGAAGACGAGCCCGGCACGGATCGATTCGATGATGGCCGGGGTGCCTGCCTCTTCGCGGTGGGCGAGGTCGGTGATGTAGTGGTGACCGAGGGGGCTCACATAGCTCACCGTTCCGCCTCCGACGACCGCGGGCACCGTATTGCGCAGGACGCCGCGGCTCACGATCAGGACCCCGGGAGTGCCGGGCCCGCCGATGAACTTGTGCGGCGAGAGGAAGATGGCGTCCTTGCGGGCGGGTCCGGCATCCGGTGTCGAGGTGTCGCGGGGGTTCATCTCGATATCGACGTAGGGTCCGGCTGCGGCGAAGTCCCAGAAGGCGAGCGCATCGTGCTCGTGCAGCAGACGCGTGATCGCGTGGGTGTCGCTGAGGATGCCGGTCACGTTGCTCGCCGCGCTGAACGACCCGATCTTCAGCGGCCGTTCGGCGTATGCGTGGAGCTCGGCAGCCAGTTGGTCCTGATCGATGTGACCGTCTGCATCCTCGTGTATGACGACGACATCGGCAATCGACTCGCGCCAGGGCAGCTCGTTCGAGTGGTGTTCGAACGGGCCGATGAAGACGATGGGACGCTCGGTTTCAGGGATCCTCGCCGTGATCCCGTGCTGCTCGTCGAGAGCGGCCGGCACGCGCAGGCCGAGGATCGAGACGATCTTGTCTATCGCACCGGTCGATCCGCTGCCGGTGAAGATCACAACGGTGTCGTCATCGCCGTTGACCGCTTGCCGGATGGTCTCGCGGGCGTCCTCGCGCAGCCTCGTCGTCTGCAGGCCGGTCCCGCTCGACTCGGTGTGGGTGTTCGCGTAGCGTGGCAGCACTTCAGTGCGGAGGAAGTCCTCGATGAAACCCAGGGATCGTCCACTGGCGGTGTAGTCGGCATACGTTACTGGTTTGGGTCCGAACGGACCGTGCATCATTCGGTCGTCGCCGATGACGGACTCACGGATTCGCGCCAGCAGCGGCGGTTCGAGGAGGTCAGGGGCGCGGGACGGAACACCACGCGAAACGGCCTGGCTCATGGGGTGAGCTTACACGGCTCCTTTTTACGAAGGCGGTCAGGATGGTCCCTGTCGGCTGGTCTGGAGGCCAAGGTCGCTAACTGAGCGCCTCGGCGACGGCCTGATTGACGATGCGACCGTTGGCGGCGTTGAGGCCTCGGCCCAGCGCTCTGTCGTGCTCGCTCGCAGCCTCCCAGCCCTGGTCGGCGAGCCGCAAGACGTAGGGGAGCGTCGCATTGGTCAGTGCGCGCGTGGAAGTCTCTGGGACCGCACCGGGCATGTTCGCGACGCAGTAGAACTGGGTTCCGTGCATGGGGAACGTCGGCGCGTCGTGCGTTGTCGCGTGGGAGCCCTCGAAGCATCCGCCCTGGTCGATGGCGATGTCGACGAGAAGCGCTCCCTCGCGCATTTCCGCGACCATGTCGTCGGTGACCAGTTTGGGGGCCGCGGCGCCCGGAACGAGCACCGACCCGATCACGAGGTCGGCGTCTTTCACCTGCATGGCGATCTCAAGAGGCGAGGAGTGGCGCGTCTGAATAGCGTTGCCGAAGCTCGCCTCCAGTCCGCGCAGTCTGGGCAGCGAGAGGTCGATCACCGTGACATCCGCCCCCAGGCCGACGGCATTCCTGGCCGCGTGCTCACCCGCCACGCCTCCGCCGATCACGACGACCTTTGCCTTGCGCGTGCCGGGCACGCCGCCCATCAGCATGCCGCGCCCGCCCGCAGGCGCGAGAAGGTGATACGCGCCCACGACGATCGAGAGGCGGCCGGCGACCTCGCTCATGGGTGCGAGCAGGGGGAGTGATCCGTCATCGAGTTGGACGGTCTCGTAGGCGATCGCTATCGTGCCAGCGGTGAGGATGGCGTGTGCGCACTCCCGGGCCGCAGCGAGATGCAGATACGTGAACAGGGTCTGGTCGGATCGCAGCCGGGCGAACTCGGGCTCGACGGGCTCCTTGACCTTGAGCAGGAGGTCGCCCTTGGCCCAGGTCTCATCGGCGTCTTCGGCCAGGTGCGCGCCGGCGGCGAGGTAGTCGTCATCCGAGATCCTCGATCCCAATCCGGCTCCCGACTGCACCCAGACCTCGTGGCCGCGCGCGACCAGTGCGTGCACACCGGTGGGCGTGATGGCGACGCGCTGTTCGTTGTTCTTGATCTCGGTGGGAACGCCGACGCGCATCCTGACCCCTTCCGTCGTCCATCAGTATCGGAGACACATCAGTAGATTCTTCCTATTGACGAACTTTTTCCGGGAGGAGAGGGATAATCTGATAAAAGTTTCTGAAGATACTGCAAAAGGGATCGATATGGCGCAGCTTGTTCGCAAGGAGGAGCCGGTCGATGACATCGACCGGCGTATTCTTGACCTGCTCGCGAAGGACGGCCGGACGACGAATCGAGAACTGGCGCACGCCGTCGGACTCGCGGAATCCACGGTGCACACGCGTGTGCGGCGGCTCGAGCAGCGCGGGGTGATCGCTGGTTACGAGGCGATCGTCCGCCAGGCTCACGTGGGCAACGGCTTGCAGGCGATCATCGGGGTGACCCTCCGACCGGGAGCGCGGCAGGCGAGCATCAGCGCGTTCTCGTCCAGGGTCAGCGAGCTGGAGCAGGTCAGTCAGGTCTTCTTCCTCGGTGGCGTCGACGACTTCATCGTGCACGTCGCCGTCGCTGACTCCTCTGCCCTGCGACGATTCGTCGTCGAGAACCTATCCGGGGACCCCAACGTCGCCTCGACGCGCACGAACATCCTCTTCGCCTATCAGCGGAACGTCTCCACCGCATCCTTCGAATGAGCACGCACGGCTGCTTACCCCTCACCGCACCTCGTGCGCCGTGAGGGCGTCGGTGAGCGCTTCGCGCACGGCACCGATCCCGGCATCCGGAGCAGAGGAGGAGCGGATCGCGGCGAAGATCTCGCGCACGGGCGAGCCGGGAAGGTCGACGAGCCGCACCTGCGCGCGATCGCCGCTCCAGACGAGGTCGGGCAGCATCGCCACGGCGTGACCGGCGGCGACCAGGCGTACGTGCGCGGTCAGGTCGGTTGCCTCGTACGGGACGTCGGGCTCGAAGCCGGCGCTGCGGCACTGCTGCACCGCCCACTCGCGCACGGCCGCGCCGCGCGGCTCGAGGATCCACGCCCGATCGCGAAGGTCGGCCAGCCCCGTGGCGGTGTCGCCCGGCGGCAGGGCGAGCCGGATGGGATCCCGGCCGAGCAGGGAGCGCTCGATCCCCTCGCCGTAGGCACGGGCATGGCCCGGGTACTGCTCGGCCACGACCAGGTCGAAGGTGCGCGCCGTCAGCTCGAACAGCGCCTCCTCGGGAGCGAGCTCGGACACCTCGAGCCGCAGGCCGGGCGCGGTCTGGGTCAGAATCGACAGTGCCGCAGGCACGAGGGTCTGCGCGGCGGTCGGCATCACGGCGATGCGCACGCGCACATCGCCGTCGCGGGCGAGGTCGGCGCGCGCTCGTTCGTCCAGCTCCAGCATCCGGGCCGCGTGGGCGGCGAGCCGCCGGCCGTGATCGGTGAGTTGCACGCGCCGCCCGGCAGGCTCCAGCAAGGCGACTCCTGCTTCGCTCTCCAGCAGCGACAACTGCTGCGACACCGTCGAAGGGCTGTATGAGAGCGCCGCTGCGACCTCGGCGATCGTGCCGCGCAGCGCCAGTTCGTGCAGGAGGCGGAGGCGTCGCAGTTCGAACACGGATTCCTCTTCTCATCGATGAAAACGAATGGTCATCGTCGTAAATGTGCGCTTTTCACAAAGTATCACTGCGAGGACACTGGGAGGAAGCGTATTCATCGAACGAGGAGTCCCCATGTCTCAGGCTGACGCCGTGCAGATCCGCGATCTCGCCGAGGACGCCATCGCCCTCGTCCGGCGTTGGCTGGTCGAGAGCCGCGACATCCCCGTCGACAAGGCGGCCGAGCGCCTCGCCGGCGTGCTCCGCGACGAGAACGGCCTCGCCTTCACGGTGGGCTTCGTCGACGGCGTCGTCCGCCCCGAGGACACGCGGGTCGCCGCACGCAACCTGCGAGATATCGTGCCGCTGACCCCGGCCTTTCTCCCCTGGGTGTTGCGCGTCCTCATCCGTCTCGGCGGTCTTGTCGCACCGCTCCTTCCGGGCATCGTCGTGCCGATCAGCCGCCGGGTGCTGCGCGGCATGGTGCGCCACCTGATCGTCGACGCCACCGATGCCCGCCTCGGCAAGGCCATCGCGCACATCAAGAAGAAAGACGAGGGCATCCGCCTCAATGTCAACCTCCTCGGCGAGGCGATCCTCGGCGAGGAAGAGGCCGCCAAGCGACTCGCGGGCACTCGGAAGCTGTTGGAGCGCGACGATATCGACTATGTCTCGATCAAGGTCTCCTCGACGGTCGCGCCGCACAGCCCTTGGGCCTTCGAGGATGCCGTTGAGCATGCCGTCGGGGCGTTGAGTCCGCTGTACGGGATTGCGGCGACCCCTTCGGCAGGCTCAGGGACCGGCGGCAAGAAATTCATCAACCTCGACATGGAGGAGTACAAGGACCTCGACCTCACCCTCGCGGTCTTCACCACGATCCTCGACAAGCCCGAGTTCCACGAACTCGAGGCCGGGATCGTCCTGCAGGCATACCTGCCCGACGCGCTCGCGGCGATGATCCGCCTGCAGGAGTGGGCGAGTGAGCGCGTGGCATCCGGTGGTGCCCCCATCAAGGTGCGCGTCGTGAAGGGGGCAAACCTCCCGATGGAGATGGTCGATGCCGAGACGCACGGCTGGCCGCTTGCCACCTGGCACAGCAAGCAAGCATCCGACGCCTCGTACAAAGCCGTCCTCGACTACGCCCTGCGGCCTGAGCGCACCGCGAACGTGCGCATCGGCGTCGCCGGGCACAACCTCTTCGACATCGCGCTGGCCTGGCTCCTCGCGCAGAAGCGCGATGCCACAAGCGGGGTCGAGTTCGAGATGCTGCTCGGCATGGCCTCGGCTCAGGCCGAGGTGGTCCGCCGCACGGTCGGATCCCTCCTGCTCTACACCCCGGTCGTGCACCCGGCGGAGTTCGATGTCGCCATCGCCTATCTCATCCGGCGTCTGGAGGAGGGGGCGTCGCAGGAGAACTTCATGTCGGCGGTCTTCGACCTGGATGCCGATCCCGCCCTGTTCGACCGTGAGCGTGACCGCTTCCTCGCCTCGGTCGACGCCATGCCCGCCGAGGTTCCCGGCCCGAACCGCGTGCAGAACCGGCAGGCCGCGCCGGCACCCGCCCTCCGCGGCACGTTTCACAACACCCCCGACACCGACCCGAGCCTCGCCGCCAACCGTGCTTGGGGTGACGGGATCCGATCGCGGATGCAGAACTCGACCCTCGGAAACGAGACCGTCGCGGCGAACACCCACGACTCGGTCGCGGCGATCGACGCGGTGATCGACACTGCCGTTGCCGCGGGTGCCGGATGGCGCGAGCTCGGCGCGAAAGGGCGCGCCGAGATCCTGCACCGCGCCGGCGACATCATGGAGCGCCGCCGCGCGGAGCTGCTCGAGGTCATGGGCTCCGAGTGCGGCAAGGTGCTCGAGCAGGGGGATCCGGAAGTCTCCGAGGCGATCGACTTCGCGCACTACTACGCCGAAAGCGCTCTCGCGCTCGACGCGGTCGACGGCGCGCGCGCTGAGCCCGTGAGGCTCACCGTCGTGACCCCGCCGTGGAACTTTCCCGTCGCGATCCCGGCCGGCTCGACGCTGGCTGCGCTGGCCGCAGGCTCTCCGGTCATCATCAAGCCGGCCCGCCAGGCGCGCCGCTCGGGCGCGGTGATGGTCGAGGCGCTGTGGGACGCGGGCGTGCCGCGCGAGGTGCTCCGGTACGTGCAGCTCGAGGGGCGGGACCTGGGCACCCGCCTGGTCAGCCACCCCGCCGTCGAACGACTCATCCTCACTGGCGGTTACGAGACGGCGGAGCTCTTCCGCAGCTTCCGCCCCGACCTTCCGCTGCTGGCCGAGACCAGCGGCAAGAACGCCATCATCGTCACCCCGAGCGCCGATCTCGACCTCGCCGCGAAGGACGCCGCGTACTCCGCCTTCGGCCACGCCGGTCAGAAGTGCTCGGCGGCATCCCTCGTCATCCTCGTCGGGTCCGTGGCGACCTCGGAGCGCTTCCGTCGCCAGCTCGTTGACGCGGTAAGCGCCTACCGGGTCGGGATGCCGTGGGACGGCTCCAACCGGATCGGCCCGCTGATCGGCCCCGCCGAGGGGAAGCTCCTGCACGCCCTCACGATCCTTGAGCCGGGTGAGCGCTGGATCATGGAGCCGCGGAAGCTCGACGCAGAAGGGGCCTTGTGGACGCCCGGGATCAAGGAGGGCGTCGCCCCCGGCTCGCCCTATCACCTCACCGAATACTTCGGCCCCGTACTCGGTGTCATGACCGCACGCACGCTGGAGGAGGCCATCGCCTTCGTCAACGCGATCGACTACGGCCTCACCTCGGGGCTGCACTCCCTCGACGAGGACGAGATCCAGACCTGGCTCGCGTCGGTGGAGGCGGGCAACGTCTACGTCAACCGCGGCACGACCGGCGCGATCGTGCAGCGGCAGCCGTTCGGTGGTTGGAAGAAGGCTGCCGTGGGTGCCGGCACCAAGGCGGGCGGCCCGAGCTACCTGTTCGGACTCTCGCGCTGGATCGATGCCGCACCCGCGGCGACGGATGCCGACGAACTGGCTGCCTCCGCCGTCGAGGCTCTCGGCGATCAGAAGGATGCCGAGTGGCTGCGCACCGCGCTCGCGACCGACATCGTCGCGTGGCGTGATGAGTTCGGGGCCGTGAAGGATGCCACCGGCCTAGCGACCGAGCAGAACGCGCTGCGCTACCAGGCGGTGCCGGTGACGGTGCGTTTCGAGGGGGAGCGCATAGCCGAGCTGCTGCGCGTGGTGGCTGCGGGCGTCCGCGCGGGATCGCACGTGTCGGTGAGCGCCGCGACGGTGCTGCCGGAGCCCCTGCGGGCCTGGTTGTCGGCGCACGGCGTGAAGCACCGCACCGACGGTGCCGACGAGTGGGGCGAGCACGTGGGACAGCTCGCGGCGGACGGCGGGCGGATCCGCCTCGTCGGTGGTTCTGCGAGCGACCTCGCCGCCCTTACCGATGGCTCGCCCGCGGTGGCGCTGTACGCGAACGAGGTCGTCTCGGCCGGCCGAGTCGAGCTGCTGACGTTCCTGCGCGAGCAGGCGGTCTCGATCACCGCGCACCGTTTCGGCACCCCGCGTCGCTACGAGATCGGCCTGCTGGAGCCTGCGCACTAAGATCTTCAGGGTGCCTACCCCCAAGATCGTGCTGTTCTACAGGTTCGCGCCGCTGGCCGACCCCGAGGCGATCCGGCTGTGGCAGCGCGACCTGGGGGAAGCGCTGCGGCTGCGCGGTCGGGTGATCATCTCGAAGGACGGCATCAACGGCACCCTCGGCGGCGACCTGCCGGCGCTGAAGAAGTGGGCACGTTCCTTCCGCTCCTACGCACCCTTCCGTGGCGTCGACCTCAAGTGGAGCGAGGGCACGGGCCTGGACGACCACGGCCGCAGCCTCGACTTCCCCAAGCTCAGCATCAAGGTACGGGACGAGATCGTCTCCTTCGGTGCGTCCGGCGAGCTGCGCGTCGACGATCGCGGTGTCGTCGGCGGCGGCACGCGCCTGGATCCCGAAGCCCTGCACCGGCTGGTCGCCGAGCGCGGCGACGAGGTCGTCTTCTTCGACGGCCGTAACGCCTGGGAGGCGCAGATCGGACGGTTCAAGAACGCCGTGATCCCGGATGCCGACACCACTCGCGACTTCGCCGGTCTGCTCGACGAGGGCACCTTCGACGCGTTGAAGGACAGGCCGATCGTCACGTACTGCACCGGCGGCATTCGCTGCGAGGTGCTCTCGAGCCTGATGCGCACACGCGGCTTCGGCGAGGTCTACCAGCTCGACGGCGGCATCGTCCGCTACGGCGAGCGCTTCGGCGACGAGGGGCTCTGGGAAGGATCCCTCTACGTCTTCGATCGGCGCGGTTCGATCGATTTCAGCGATCGAGCCGCGGTCATCGGCTCGTGCGCGGGGTGCGGCGCGCCCGCAAAGCGCACGGCGAACTGCCCCGACCCCTCCTGCCGTCGTCAGTTCGTCGCCTGCGAGGACTGCGATGCGGTGCCCTGCGCCGATCACTCCTGGGTGGTTGGGGGGAAGGGTCCCGGTACGAGCGAGCGCGGCAGCAGCCTCGCGGCGACGCGCCCACTGCCCGCCTGAGCGCGTAGCGCCCGCAGAACCCGGCGCAGGGGAGTGGCGAGGTCGCGCGGCTCTCCCGGGGCGGCGGCGTAGCTGGCCTCTTCGGCAGCATCGACCAGGGTGTGCAGCGCCAGGACCGCGGCCCCGTGGTCGCGTACCAGCCGCTCGGCGCGCGCGCGGAGGCTCTCGGCATCGGGGATGGGAATGCGCAGATCCGCCAGGGTGTCCTCGAGCTCGGTCCACGCCGCCACCGCATCGCCGCGCGCCGCGCGCCGCATCCGGGTGCCCCGTCGCACCGAGCGCAGGATGGCGGGCGTGGCGAGAACGAGCAGTACGGCTGCGAAACCGAGCAAGAAGGGGAGCGGGTTGATCGCCGTGGGTGTCGCAGGGGTTCCATCGGGATTCAGCGTGCTGTCGGGCGGGGCGAGTCCGTCATCCGGGGCATCGGTGCGGTCAGGGGTCCTCCCCGGCTCGTTCGGAGGCGTCTCTTGCTGCCCGGATTGCTGTTCCTCCTCGGTGGGCAGCCGCGTAGGAGTGCCGAGCGAGGCGGTGGGTTCGAACGAGAGCCATCCCCACTCTTCGAAATGCACCTCGGGCCAGGCGTGCAGTTGATCGCTCGTGACCCGGTACAGAGTCTCCTCGCCGCGATACTGCCCGGTCGGCGTGCCGGGCAGGAAACCTACGACGATGCGCGCGGGCATGCCCAGAGAACGCGCCATGAGTGTGAAGGCCGCCGCGAAGTGCACGCAGTAGCCCTCGCGCACCTCCAGGAACACTCCGACCGCTTGCGCGCCGGAGCCGTCGAAGCCCTCCTCGACCGGGGTGTTCAGCGAGTAACTGAACTGACTGCGAAACCACGCCTGCAGCGCGAGCAGCCGGTCGGCGTCCGTCTCGGCCTCGGCGGTCACCTCCCTCGCCAGGCGTGCGACGCTCTCGGGGATGTCGCCCGGCAGCTCCCAGTTCGCGGGGTCCAGCGAACCGCCCGCGCGGTCGGCTTGCATCTGCTCGAGGGTGGGCGTCAGCCGCAGCGATATCACGGTGTAGTCCTGGTCGCGCGAGGTGCCGCCGCCGCTGATGATGGTCCGGTTCTCGGCCGACGCGAACCAGTCGCCCGTCATGCCCTGAGCACCCAGCGCCGGGTAAGGCACCGGCAGGGAGCGGCCGTCGACGTTCTGGATGCGCAGCGACGTGGTTTGCAACGGCGCGTCATCCGAGAGCTCCTCGCGGGAGAGAGCCTGGCCGAGGGGGCGTCGGGCGAAGGTGTCGGCGCGCCAGACCTCGCCGCGCAGTTCGGTGAGCGTCGCGATGCGCAAGTAGGGGGCCGAGGCCGTTGTCGCGAGTGAGATGACATCCACACTGTCTGGCCGGCGCAGATCTTCGCCGAGGTTCAGCGTGGGGTTGAGGGTTACCTGCTGGTTCGCGCCGAAGACGAGCCCGGGCAGGGGGAAGCTCGGGCTGATGAAGACGGTCACGGCGATCGCCGTGGTGCCGACGAGGGCTGTGAGCCAGAGCGGCGAACGGCGAGGTGCGCGGGCGTCGCGCGCAAGGCTGTGCCGGAGGAGCAGCAGGACCAGCACGCCGTATGCGGCGAACCAGCCAGCCTCGACCGACGTGCCTGCCGCGATGAGGGGACCACCGCCGACCGCGGCGATCGCGAGTGCGGCGATCACGACCCTGCCATGGGCCAGTAGCTGGTCCAGCACGATGGCCAGCGTGCCGAGGGCGGCGGTGACGATGAAGATCACGGGCGAGGTGGGCACCAGGGGAGAATTGCCGTACCAGATGTCGATGCTCGCTCGCCAGAACAGTTCGGGCACGGCCTGCAGCGTGTCCCAGCTGGGCAGAACCCCCCAGAAGGTGCTCTCCGGGGCGAACATCGCCGTCAGCGCACAGGCGAGCACCACGAGCTGCACGCCGAGTGCGCACAGCACAGCCGTGGTCGCGCGCAGCTTCGCGAGCGCGGCGCGCGTCAGCACGCCGACGAGGACGAGAGCGACGGCCAGCAACACGATGGGCGGTACCCAGTCGAGCTGCTGGATGACGGTGGGATAGGGCCACAGCGCCACCGCGGTCCCCGCGAGAGCGAAGACCGGGGGCATGAGCACGCGGCGCGCGGACGCTGCGCGTGAGGCGATCTGCTCAGGCATCCGGCCCCCCCTCGTCGAGCCGCGCGGCATGCCACCCTTGCGCGCGCAGCGACTCCAGCGCCGCGGGCTCGGGGTCTGCGGCGAGAAGAAGGGCCGCACCGCCGGGATGGCGGGGCAGGTCCGCGGCGATGTCAGCAATGCGGCCAGTGACCACCACCACAGGCCCGTGCGGGGCCGCCTCGATGTGCGCGACCGCATCGGGCCGGCGAGGGTTCACCGACGCCAGGGCAACCAGCAGCGCGTCCGTGTCGTCCTCGTGACCGCGAAGGCTCCCCAGAAGCACCCCCGCGCTGTCGATGACGTCGACAAGGTAGCCTGTCTCGGCCAGATGCAGAGCGGCCGAGGCCGTGACGCTCACCGCCCGCTCGAACAGGGGATCGGCATGAGCCGATCGTGCCGCCCAGCGCACAGGACTGAGATCGAGCACGACCAGCGCGTCGGGGCTGGTCTCTTCGTCCTCTTGCCGCACCATGAGATCGCCGCGGTGGGCGGTCGCGCGCCAGTGGATGCGCCGGGTCGAGTCACCCGGAAAGTAGCGGCGCGGCGCGAGATTGTCGACTCCAGGGCCGATGCGCTGCGATGCGGTCTGGGCGGTTCCCCCGACAGCGCCGGGGAGAGTCCCCAGTTCCGGCACCGGCACCAGCGCGGGCACCACGGTGACGATCCGGCTCGCCCCCACCCGCTGACGGCGGTTCACAAGTCCGAAGGGATCGCTCGTGCGCACCCGTAACGGCCCCAGCGACCAGACGCCGCGGCGGATCCCGCGCACGCGATAGCGGACCGTGAGCGGAACACGGGTGTCGGCGGTGTCGTCTTCCGCCGCGACGAAGCCCTCGGCTTCGCCGCGGAGTGCCGCCGGCAGCGTGTCGTTCCAGCGCGCGCGGCGGATGAGCCGCCCGCGCACCCGCAGGCGGACTTCGACGTCGGCCCACTCGCCGACGGCGATCAGGTCGGTCGAGACCACGCGGGCCACCTCGCCGCGGGCATCGGGCATATAGACCACCAGCGTGCCCATCCCCAGCAGCAGGGCGAAGAACAGCGTGACGTGCGCGAGCACAGGGGCGGTGAGCGCGATGGCGGCGACGAAGCAGACGAGGGATGCCGCGAGCACCGCGAGCCCCCGCCTGGTCAGCAGCCGGCGCTCGCCCATGTCATCTCCGCGCGGCGTGCGGCACCGGGGTCGTCTGCGCGATGCGGGCGAGCACTTCTTCGAGGTGACCGGAGCCCGCGCGCTGCGAACCGCGCGAGGTGAGCAGGCGGTGCGCGAAGACGGGGACCAGCAGCGCGGTCAGATCATCCGGGATGACGAACTCGCGCCCTTCGAGCGCCGCCCACACCTTCGCCGCGCGCACGAGCTGCAGGGTGGCGCGGGGGCTTGCACCCAGGTGCAGGGCGGGATCGTTGCGGGTGGCCCGCGCGAGGGCGACGGCGTACTCCTCGATGGCGGGCGAGATGTGCACACCGCGTGCAAAGGCGATGAGGTCGGCGAGCCGGGCGACGTCGGTCACGGGCTCGATCGCGGTCAAGGGATTCACGGTGTCGCGCTGGCGCAGCATGAGGGCTTCGGCCGCGGCATCCGGATACCCCATCGAGATGCGCATCATGAAGCGGTCTCGCTGCGCCTCGGGGAGGGCGTAGGTGCCTTCCATCTCGAGGGGGTTCTGCGTGGCGACCACGAGGAAGGGCACCGGGAGCGGATGGGTACGGCCATCGGCGGTGACCTGCCCCTCTTCCATCGCCTCCAGCAGCGCGGACTGCGTCTTGGGGGAGGAGCGATTGATCTCGTCCGCGATGACGATGTGCGCGAAGATCGCCCCGGGCGCGAACTCGAAGGTCTGCGCGACCGGGTTGTAGATCGACACCCCGGTGATGTCGCCGGGAAGCAGATCGGGCGTGAACTGCACGCGGCGCACGGTGGCATCCACGCTCGCGGCGAGCGCCCGGGCGAGCATGGTCTTGCCGACGCCGGGCACATCCTCGATGAGCAGGTGCCCCTCGGCGAGCAGGCACACCAGGGCGAAGCGCACAGCATCCGGCTTGCCATCGATCACAGTGCCGATGGAGTCCAGGATCGCGGTCGTCTGCGTCGCGAACTCGGTCACGTCGAGGGGGGCGTCGGGTGCCGTCATGCTGTCCTTCCCGCCGCGCAGCGGTGCGCGCGTTCCGTCGATCGTAACCCGTGCGGCTTGGAGGCGGGCCGGATCCCGCGGGCGTGAGGCGCCGGGGCGCGGGATACAATGGTTTCCGGCTCTCCGCGTGGCGGCATCCCGGCCAACTCCCCCAGGGCGGAAACGCAGCAAGGGTAACCAGGCTCTGCCGGGTGCGCGGAGGGCCTTCCCTGTGATCCCGAATGGAGCCCGACATGATCTTCCTCCCCCTCACCCTGGTTCACGCCGGCAATGCCTCTGGCGGGGCTGGAGGGGTGAACCTCGGCTACTACGGAATCATGGCTGCACTCTTGGCCGGTGTGGTGCTGCTGGTGAAGTGGATCTTCTCGAAGCGCGCCCAGCGCAGCGTCGACGAGGTCGCCGGCGGCACCGTGAGCGCTCGGATCGCACCAGCGCCTCCGTTGCCCGAGAGTATCGCGCGGCTGCGCGCTCTGGTGGGGGAGACCTCTGCCGAGCCGCGCATCACTCGGTACACCGTGCCGGTGATCACCGCGAGCGAGACGGCGCTGACCATCGCCGACAAGAAGATCGGGCAGATCGTGTCCATTCCGGCCGCCGACATCACCTCGGTCCAGGCGGGGGTCGCATCGATCAACCCGAAGGGCACCCTCAAGACCCTCAACTACCCCTCGCTGTGGGTCACGGTCACGCGGGACGGCGCAGAGCTGATCGTTCCGCTCACACCGCTCACCGGCATGTACGACAAGCTCTCCGAGAACGATGTCGAGTCGCTGGCCGGAGCGCTTCGCACCCGCCTCGGCGTCGCGGGCGGCTGAAACCCTCATCCTGCACCGGTGGCCACTTAGGCTGTTCGTGTGGCGCGCAGCATCTATCTCACCTCGGCAGAGGGACTGACCGGCAAGTCGACGGTCGCGCTCGGCGTGCTCGACGCACTCATGCGGGTGACGCCGCGCGTCGGTGTCTTCCGTCCGATCGCGCGCTCGGCCACCGAGCGCGACGACGTGCTCGAGCTCATGCTCGCCCACGACGGCGTGCATCTGGACTACGAGGAGTGCATCGGGGTCACCTACGACGACGTCCGCGAGGACCCGGATGCCGCGATGTCGCGGATCGTCGAGCGTTTCAAGGCCGTCGAGGCCACATGCGAGTCGGTCGTGATCGTCGGCAGCGACTACACGGATGTCGGAAGCCCCGCCGAACTCGGCTACAACGCCCGCGTCGCGGCCAACCTCGGTGCCCCCGTACTCCTCGTGCTCAGTGGCCGCGACCGCCAGCAGCAGGCCGACCAGCTCGGCACCTCGATCGCGCGCAGCCCGGCGCAGGTGGGGCAGATCGCTGCGCTCGCCCTGGCGGAGCTCGCCCACGAACGCGCGGAGCTGTTCGCGGTGATCGTGAACCGCGCCGACCCCGAGCGCTTGGCCGAGACCATCGAGGCGGTGCGCGCGGTGCACTCCGAGACGGCGTCGGTGTGGGCGATCCCCGAGGATCGCACGCTCGTGGCCCCCTCGATGCGCGGCATCATGGCTGCCGTCGACGGCAGGCTGATCGCGGGCGATCCCGAGGCGCTCGGGCGCGAGGTGCTGAGCGTCGTCGTCGCGGGGATGTCGATGGTGAACGTGCTCGCGCGCCTGACCGAGGACGCGGTGCTCGTCGTGGCGGCCGATCGCAGCGAGGTGCTGCTCGCGGCTCTGCTCGCGCAGGCATCCGGAACCTTCCCCTCCATCGCAGGAATCGTGCTCAACGGCCCTTTCGAGCTGCCCGAACCCGTCACGCGCCTGCTCGACGGCGTCGCGCAGGCGCTGCCCGTCGTCGCCACCGACCTCGGCACCTTCGACACCGCCGTGCGGGTGACGAACACACGCGGACGTCTCGCCGCCGATTCGCGCCGTCGCTACGACACCGCTCTCGCCCTCTTCCAGACCCACGTCGACCTCACCGAGCTGACGATCGCGCTGGGCCTGGCCTCATCGAGCGTCGTGACGCCTCTCATGTTCGAGTACGGGCTCATCGAGCGGGCGCGCGCCGACCGGCGGCGCATCGTGCTGCCCGAGGGGGAGGACGACCGCATCCTGCGCGCCGCCGCGACCGTGCTCGCCCGGGGGATCGCGGACCTCACGATCCTGGGCGACGAGGCGGCGATCCGCGGCCGGGCCACCGAACTCGGCGTGGACATCGACGAGGCGCGCATCCTGAGCCCCACCGATCCCGCGCTCGTCGCCCGGTTCGCGAGCGAGTACGCGCGCCTGCGCGCGCACAAGGGCGTGACCGAGGTGCAGGCCGCCGACATCGTGACCGACGTGTCGTACTTCGGCACCCTCATGGTGCATCTGGGCCTCGCCGACGGCATGGTATCGGGAGCCATGCACACCACGGCGCACACGATCCGGCCCGCCTTCGAGATCATCAAGACCGCGCCGGGCGTGGATGTCGTCTCGAGCGTCTTCCTGATGGCGCTCGCCGACCGCGTGCTCGTCTACGGAGACTGCGCCGTGATCCCGGATCCGACCAGCGCGCAGCTTGCCGACATCGCGATCTCCTCGGCTGCGACGGCAGCGCGCTTCGGCATCGAGCCGCGGGTCGCGATGCTCTCGTACTCGACGGGGGAGTCGGGATCCGGAGCCGAGGTCAAGAAGGTGCGTGAGGCGACGGCGCTCGTGCGCGAGCGGATGCCGGAGCTGCCCGTCGAGGGCCCGATCCAGTACGACGCGGCCGCGGACGCGGCGGTGGCCAAGACGAAGCTGCCGGATTCGCCCGTGGCGGGGCGCGCGACGGTCTTCATCTTCCCCGACCTGAACACCGGCAACAACACCTACAAGGCCGTGCAGCGCTCGGCCGGAGCTGTGGCGATCGGCCCCGTGCTGCAGGGGCTGAACAAGCCGATCAACGACCTCTCCCGTGGGGCGCTCGTCGGCGACATCGTCAACACCATCGCGATCACGGCGATCCAGGCGCAGGAGAGTTCCGCGTGAAGTCGTCGGCACTCGTTGTCGCTTGTGGACGTGGCATCCGACAACGAGTGACGCCACATCGGTTGCGGCATCCGGCCTCGGGTGTGCTTGAGTGAGTGCATGAGCGTGGTCCTGGTCATCAACAGCGGCTCCTCGTCGCTGAAGTACAGCCTCGTGGACCCGGGGGCCGGGCGCACCCTCGCGGACGGGATCATCGAGAGGATCGGCCAGTCGCGAGGCGTGGCAGCCCACACGGTACGCGCCTTCGGCCCTTCGACGAGCTCAGGGACCGGGGGTGCCGTGCCGACCGTGCTCGACGCGACGCGCAGCCGTGAGGAGTCCATCGGCGACCACGACCGCGCCTTCGAGGTCATGCGCGAGGCCTTCGCCGCCTACGGCCCCTCCCTCGACGAGCATCCCCCCGTAGCCATCGGGCACCGCGTCGTGCACGGCGGCTCGTGTTTCGTCGCCCCCGCGCTCATCACCGACGAGGTCGAGGCCGAGATCGACGCGCTCTCGGTGCTCGCGCCGCTGCACAACCCGGCCAACCTCGCCGGCATTCGTTCTGCGAAGAGGGCTTTCCCCGGCATCCCGCACGTGGCCGTCTTCGACACCGCCTTCCACCAGACCCTCGAACCCGCCGCCTATACCTACGCGATCGACGCCGAGGTGGCCAGGCAGCACCAGGTGCGCCGCTACGGCTTCCACGGCACGAGCCACCGCTTCGTCAGCCGCGAGGCCGCGCGCTTCCTCGGCCGCGACCTCGCAGGGCTCCGCCAGATCGTCTTCCACCTCGGCAACGGTGCCTCGGTCACCGCGATCGAGGGCGGGCGTTCGGTGCAGACTTCCATGGGGCTGACCCCCCTGGAGGGGCTCGTCATGGGCACGCGCTCGGGCGACCTCGACCCCGCCGCGCTCTTTCACCTCGCCCGCACGGCCGGTGCCTCGATCGACGACCTCGACGAGCTGCTCAACCGCCGCAGCGGACTGCTGGGCTTGTCGGGTCGTTCGGACATGCGCGATGTCCTCGCCGGGGTGGAGGCCGGGGATGCCGCCGCCACCCTCGCGCTGGATGTCTACATCCGGCGTCTGCGCGCCTATGCGGGCGCGTACATCGCGCTGCTCGGCGGCGTCGACGTGATCTCCTTCACAGCCGGGGTCGGCGAGAACGTCGCCGTGGTGCGCTCCGGTGCGCTCGCCACGCTCGGCTTCATGGGGCTGCGGCTGGATGCGACGCGCAACGAGGCGGCGGGATCCGGGATCCGTCGCATCTCGGCGGACGACTCGGTGGTCGAGGTGCTGGTCGTCCCCACCGACGAGGAGCGCGAGATCGCCGCAGAGGCGCTCGGGCTGGTGGCGGGCTGAGGTGACGCGTCGCCGCATCCGTCCCGATCTGCAGATCGGGACGGGATCGGATGCCGCCGGAGTGGTCGGTTCGTGCCGTCCGGATGCCGCGGTACGAATGTCCGGGGCACGCCGTAGGCTGGGGTGGTGACCACAGCGCTCTACCGCCGTTACCGGCCCGAGGCCTTCGGCGAGATGATCGGGCAGTCTCAGGTGACCGATCCGCTGATGACGGCGCTGCGTGGCGACCGGGTCGGGCACGCCTACCTGTTCTCCGGCCCGCGCGGCTGCGGAAAGACCACCTCGGCGCGCATCCTCGCGCGGTGCCTGAACTGCGCGGAAGGCCCCACCGACACCCCCTGCGGCAGCTGCCCGAGCTGCCTCGAGCTCAGTCGCGAGGGCGGTGGTTCGCTCGACGTGGTCGAGATCGATGCGGCCAGTCACGGCGGCGTCGATGACGCGCGCGACCTGCGGGAGCGGGCGATCTTTGCCCCCGCCCGCGACCGCTACAAGATCTTCATCATCGACGAGGCGCACATGGTCACCTCGGGCGGGTTCAATGCCCTGCTGAAACTCGTCGAAGAACCGCCCCCGCATGTGAAGTTCATCTTCGCCACGACCGAACCCGAGAAGGTGCTCGGCACGATCCGCTCGCGCACGCACCACTACCCCTTCCGGCTCGTGCCCTCGGCGGCGATGCTCGAGTACGTCGACGCGCTCTGCCGTTCCGAGGGCGTCGAGGTCGAGCCGGGCGTGCTGCCCCTGGTCGTGCGCGCCGGCGGCGGATCCCCCCGTGACACTCTCTCGCTTCTGGATCAGCTCATCGCGGGCTCGGATGCCGCAGAGGGCGCTGTCACGGTCCGCTATGAGCGCGCGGTGTCGCTGCTCGGCTACACGCACGCCGCCCTTCTCGACGAGATCGTCGAGTCCCTCGCCGCGGCGGATGCGGCAGCCGCTTTTCCCGCGGTCGACCGGGTCGTGCAGACCGGACAGGATCCCCGCCGCTTCGTCGATGACCTGCTCGAGCGCCTGCGCGACCTCATCGTGATCGCCGCGGTCGGCGCCGCCGCCGCTGCGGTCCTGCACGGGCGCAGCGCCGAGGAGCTGACCCGGATGCGCGAGCAGGCGGCGACCTTCGGGGCCGACCGCCTCTCGCGGACGGCCGATATCGTCAGCGCCGCCCTCGATGACATGGCGGGGGCCACCTCGCCGCGCCTGCAGCTCGAACTGATGGTGGCGCGGGTGCTGGCGGATGCGGTGGGGTCGGCTCCGGTCGCCCCGCGAGGACCCGAAGCGACCGAGGCGAAACGTGGCGAGAACGCGGCCAGCGGTCCGGACGTTTCGTCTCGCTCCGCTCGCTCAACGACCGAGGCATCGGCCCCCCCGGGCGCTTCGACCCTCCGACCGGGCTCAGGGCAGGCAGGCTCAACGACCGAGGACCCGCCCTCGGGCGCTTCGGCATCCTCAGCGACCGAGGCGACCACCCCATCCGAACCCGTCACCTTCGAGCGGCTGACGGCGACCTGGCCCACGATTCTCGCACGCCTCGAGAAGACCCGTCGCGTCTCATGGATGGCGGTCCTCAAGGCGCAGCCGGTCGGGTTCGACACCGAACGCGCCGTGCTCACACTCGGCTTTCCCGATCCCGCCACCCTCGCGGACTTCAAGGGCAGCAAGCCGGGCTCCGGCCCTTCCGACGACCTGCGCGACGCGATCCTCGCCGAGCTCGGGGTCCGGGTGAAGTACGTTCCGGCATCGCTTCCCGCGGCCGACCAGCCCTCGCCCGCTCAGAAGGATTCCGGTCCGCGGCAGGGCGGGGCCGCTCGTACGGCATCCGGCCCGGCGTCTCGCTCGGCGAACGCCGCGGTCGCCGAATGGGCTGTCGCCCCGATTCCGAGCGGTGAAGGCCCGGATGCCGCGGCAAGCCCCCTCGCCGAGACCGCTACTGACCCGAACGCCAGCACCGACGACGACACCCCCGCCGACGCGGATGACGGCCCACCCGCCGTCCTCGCACAGCTCGCGGTCGACGACGAGCCCGCCGAGGCGGAGGCGACGCCCCCTGCCGCGCCCGTGGACGGGAACGTCGACGAGGTGGAGCTGCCGCTGCCGGGCGACGACGAACCAGAAGAAGCCCCCGCCGCCCCCGCCGCGCCGCAGGCCGGTACCCAGCGCTACGGCGAGGCGGTCGTGCGCCAGGTGCTCGGTGCGACGTTCCTGCGCGAAGAGCCCTTCGAGCCTCCGACGAAGTTCGCCTGATGTACGACGGCATCGTTCAGGAGCTCATCGACGAGTTCGGCCGTCTTCCCGGCATCGGCCCGAAGTCGGCGCAGCGCATCACCTTCCACATCCTGCAGACGCCGAGCTTCGACGTCGCCCGGCTCGCCGAACTCCTCGCCGACATCCGCACGCGCGTGCGGTTCTGCGAGGTCTGCGGCAATGTCTCCGAGCAGGATCGCTGCGCGATCTGCCGCGATCCACGCCGCAATCCGGCCCTTATCTGCGTCGTCGAAGACGCGAAGGATGTCTCCGCGATCGAGCGCACCCGCGAGTTCCGCGGCCTGTACCACGTGCTCGGCGGTGCCATCAGCCCCATCGCGGGCATCGGTCCGGAGGATCTGCGCATAGCACCGCTCATGACCCGGCTCGCGGACGCCACCGTGCAGGAGGTCATCATCGCCACCAATCCCAACCTCGAGGGCGAGGCGACGGCGACCTACCTCAGCAGGCTGCTGAGCACACTTGAGATCACCGTGTCGCGACTCGCTTCCGGGCTGCCGGTCGGCGGCGACCTCGAGTACGCCGACGAGGTGACCCTCGGTCGGGCCTTCGAAGGCCGAAGGAGACTATGAACGCCGCCCACACGGGTGCGGTGTCCCTGCGGGGCTGGCTGCTGTTCGGTGCCATGTCGCTGTTGTGGGGGATACCCTACCTCTTCATCAAAGAAGCCGTCGACACGATCTCGCCAGCCGGGGTGGTGGCCGGGCGCACGTTGCTGGGCGGTCTCCTGCTGCTGCCTTTTGCGCTGCGACAGGGTGCCCTACGTCCCGCCTTCGTCCAGTGGCGGTGGGTGCTCGCCCTCGGCGCGGTGGAGATGGCCGGTCCCTTCTTGCTGCTGAGCTACGCCGAGCAGTCCCTGCCCTCGGGTCTGACCGGGCTCCTCGTCGCGACCGTCCCCCTGTTCGCGACCCTCATCGCCGTCATGGGAGGCGACCGATCGGTGCTGCGACCGTTGCGGTTGACGGGGCTCGTCATCGGTTTCGTCGGAGTCGCGATCATCATCGGCGGACCCGGATCCCTGGATCCCGGCTTTCTCGTCTTCCTCGCCGTCGGGGCGGTGCTGCTGACCGCGATCCTTTACTCGATCGCCCCCTTCATCATCGCGGGCAAACTGCAGGACGTGCCCTCGCTCGGGTCGATCACGATCTCGCTCCTGGCGGTGGGGATCGTCTATGCTCCCATCGCCGCGCTCACTCAGCACGAGATCCCGAGCGCTCGCAGTACGATCTCGCTCGTTCTGCTGGGCGTGCTCTGCACCGCGGTCGCCTTCATCGGCTTCTTCGCGCTCATCCGCGAGGTCGGTCCGGTGCGCGCGCCGCTGTTCACCTACGTCAACCCGGTGGTCGCGATCATGCTGGGCGTGCTCATCCTGGGTGAGGATCTGACGCCGGCTCTGATCATCGGTTTTCCGCTCGTGCTGCTGGGATGCTGGCTGGCCGCCACCGGCGGAGTCTTGCGTTCGCGCAGAGGCGCGAGCGACGAACTGCCCCCGATGGCCCCTGGCTGATCCGCCCGTTCAGTCCACCGGCGCGAAGGCATCCGGATCCTGCTGCACGCCGAGGGCGAGTGCCTCTTCGACGGCCGCGTCCTCGAGGTGATAGCTCTCGTCGATGCGCATCTCGGCCTCGTCGAAGGCCTCTTCGTCGACGTCGCCATCCTCGTTGAGCAGGAGGGTCTCGTACTCGGTCGCCGCACGCTCGATCGTGGCGGCTGCCGACTCCAGATCGAAGAAACGATAGGCCTCGACGATCGCATCGATCGGGTAGTCCTCGTCATCCATATGAGACTCGATGCCATTCCAGAGCCCGCCATTGAGCACCGTGCCGTGGAAGACCAGTAGCGTGTGCAGGGCGGCGTCCCCCGGGTAGGCAGCGTCGCCCGGCGTATCGAAGTCGAGCGCGCGACTCCAGACGCGGTCGATCGTCTCCTGCGCAACGGACATGACGCCATGCTAACCCCGAAGGCCTCGTCGTCATATGGCTTTTGTGGCATCCATCGCTCTCTAGGATTGAGAATCGGGGCGGCGTCCGCCGTTTCGCAGTCCTTTCCGGAGTGGTTCGAATGGCGCTGATCGTCCAGAAGTACGGTGGCTCGTCGGTCGCGGATGCCGACGGGATCAAGCGCGTCGCCAAGCGCATCGTCGACACGCGCCGTGGCGGGCACGACGTCGTCGTGGCCGTCAGTGCCATGGGTGACACCACCGACGAACTGCTGGATCTCGCTCGCGAAGTGACTCCGCTGCCCTCGCCGCGCGAGATGGATATGCTGCTGTCCAGCGGGGAGCGGATCTCAATGGCGTTGCTGGCCATGGCGATTCAGTCGATGGGCTTCGAGGCGCGCTCTTACACCGGCAGTCAGGCCGGGATGATCACGACCTCGCACCACGGCTCAGCGCGCATCGTCGATGTCACCCCGGTCCGCGTGCGCGAAGCGCTCGACGAGGGGGCGATCGTCATCGTCGCAGGATTTCAGGGGATGAACCGGGACACCCAAGACATCACCACGCTCGGTCGCGGCGGCTCCGACACGACGGCCGTCGCACTCGCCGCCGCGCTCGAGGCGGACGTCTGCGAGATCTACAGCGACGTCGAGGGCATCTTCACCGCCGACCCCCGTGTCGTCCCGCTCGCGTGCAAGCTCGACCGCATCTCGAGCGAGGAGATGCTGGAGCTCGCCGCCAACGGCGCGAAGGTGCTCTACATCCGCGCGGTGGAGTACGCCCGGAGGCACGGGGTCCGCATCCACGCCCGCTCGACGTTCTCGTCGGGTGAGGGAACGTACGTCTTAGGCCCGGGGATGACCGATCCCCGCCTACCCGAGGGAGCAGAAATGGAAGAGCCGATCGTCGCCGGGGTCGCTACCGACCTCACCCAGGCAAAGATCACCGTCATCGGTGTCCCGGATGTTCCGGGCAAGGCCGCGGAGATCTTCAAGATCGTCGCGAAGTCCGGTGCGAACGTCGACATGATCGTGCAGAACGTCTCGGCCGCCGCGACCGGTCGCACCGACATCTCTTTCACGCTGCCGAAGGCGGATGCCGTGGCCGCGATGAAGGCGCTCGCCGCCGAACAGCCCGGGGTCGGCTTCGAGAGCCTCGTGCACGACGACCAGATCGGCAAGCTCTCGGTCGTCGGCGCGGGGATGCGCACGCACTCCGGGGTCTCGGCGATCCTGTTCGAGGCGTTGAGCAATGCCGGGGTGAACATCGAGATGATCTCGACCTCCGAGATTCGCATCTCGGTCGTCGTCGCCGGTGATGAGCTCGCCGAGGCCGCCCGCGCCGTGCACACCGCCTACGGGCTCGACGGCGAGGTCGAGGCCGTGGTGCACGCGGGCACCGGACGCTAGCTGTAGACTCTCGGAAACCCTGACAGCGACGCCCGGGCGTGGTGCTGCTGCCGCGTCCGTGTCGCCCCGCACGACGCTGAGGACCACCATGACCCGCATCTCCGACGCCGGATTCTCGCTCGCGATCGTCGGTGCCACCGGCCAGGTCGGTGCCGTCATGCGTGACATCCTGCAGGAGCGCGCCTTCCCGGTGCGGGAGCTGCGACTCATCGCCACGGCGCGCTCGGCGGGGCAGACGCTGACCTTCGCCGGCATCGAGGTCGAGATCGAGGATGTCGTCACGGCTGACCCCGCGGGCATCGACATCGCGCTGTTCTCGGCCGGTGCCACCGGCAGCCGTGCGCACGCGCCCCGCTTCGCCGAGGCCGGTGCCGTCGTCATCGACAACTCCAGTGCCTGGCGCGGCGATCCCGAGGTGCCGCTCGTGGTCAGCGAGGTCAACCCGCACGCCATCGACGACCGGCCGCGGGGAATCATCGCGAACCCCAACTGCACCACCATGGCGGCGATGCCGGTGCTGAAGGCCCTGGATGCCGAGGCGGGCCTGGAGCGGCTCGTGGTGAGCACCTACCAGGCCGTCAGCGGCTCAGGTCTGGCCGGTGCCGAGGAGCTGCTCGGGCAGGTGCAGGGCGTGCTCGCGCAGGGTGACACGCTGCGCCTGGTCCGCGACGGCTCGGCGGTGGAGTTCCCTGAGCCGCAGAAATACGTCGCGCCCATCGCCTTCGACGTCATCCCGCTGGCCGGCACCATCGTCGAGGACGGCGAAGGAGAGACGGACGAGGAGAAGAAGCTGCGCAACGAGAGCCGCAAGATCCTGGAGCTTCCCGCGTTGCGGGTGGCCGGGACGTGCGTGCGCGTCCCGGTGTTCACCGGGCACTCGCTCTCGATCAACGCCGAGTTCGCGCGGCAGATCAGCCCCGAGCGTGCGCGGGAGGTGCTGGCGGACGCCCCGGGCGTCGCGCTCGTCGAGGTCCCCACGCCCCTTGCGGCGGCGGGAAAGGATCCGAGCTTCGTCGGCCGCATCCGCGCGGATCAGTCCGCCCCGGAGGGCAGGGGCCTGGCCTTCTTCATCAGCAACGACAACCTCCGCAAAGGTGCAGCGCTGAACGCCGTGCAGATCGCCGAGCTCGTCGCTGCCCGTATCCCCGTGCACTGAGCATGTTGCCGCGCCTCGTCGCGGGGTCAGGAAACGCCCATCCGGATGCCCCGCAACAGGCGTTTTCTGACCCCGCGATCGGGAGTGCAGGGGCATCGGGAGCCTCGGGCGGGCACCACTAGACTGGTTCGGTGAGTGAAACCGTCGATGTCGTCCTGATCGGTGGTGGCGTCATGAGCGCCACCTTGGGCACCCTCCTTCACGAAGTCCAGCCGGACTGGAAGATCGTCGCCTTCGAGCGACTGGGCGAGGTCGCCCAAGAGAGCTCCCAGGCGTGGAACAACGCCGGCACCGGCCACGCGGCGCTGTGCGAGCTGAACTACATGCCCAAGGTCGCAGGCGCGCCGCTCGACCCCGCTCGCGCGGTGGGCATCAACGAGCAGTTCCAGCAGAGCCGGCAGTTCTGGGCGTCCCTCGTCGAGCGCGGTATCCTCAGCGAACCGTCGACCTTCATCAACGCCGTGCCGCACATGACCTTCGTGCGCGGCGAGAGCGATGTCGCCTACCTCAAAGAGCGCTACGAGGTGCTCGCGCAACAGCCGCTGTTCGCCGGCATTCAGTACAGCGAGGATCCGCGCGTCATCAACCAGTGGGCGCCCCTGCTCATGCAGCGCCGTCGCAAAGGCGAGCCCTTTGCCGCGACGCGCATCCCCGCCGGAACGGATGTCGATTTCGGTGCCGTCACGCGGCAGCTCTTCGACCACCTCGCAGCGCAGGGCGTCTCGGTGCGCACCGACCACGAGGTGCGTCGCCTGAAGCGTCAGAAGGACGGCACCTGGCTGGTGACGTACCGCAACCGCGTCGGGCGTACGCCCGGTAGCATCCGCGCCCGCTTCGTCTTCGTCGGTGCAGGCGGCTGGGCGCTCAAACTCCTGCAGCGCTCGGGCATCCCCGAGATCAAGGGATACGGCGTCTTCCCGATCGGCGGGCAGTTCCTGAAGACCACGAACCCCGATGTCGTAGCGCAGCACCAGGCGAAGGTGTACTCGCAGGCATCCGTCGGCGCACCGCCGATGTCGGTGCCGCACCTGGACACGCGCGTGGTCGATGGCGAGTCCTCGCTGCTGTTCGGGCCCTTCGCGACGTTCAGCCCGAAGTTCCTGAAGTCCGGATCGATCCTCGACATCGTCACGCAGGTGCGCCCGCACAACCTCTGGCCGATGCTGCGGGTCGCCTTCGCGAACCCGGGCCTGATCCGCTACCTCGTCGGCGAGCTGATGAAGAACCACCGCCGCAAGGTCGAGAGCCTGCGCACCTTCATGCCGACGGCCAAGGACGAGGACTGGACGCTCATCAACGCCGGTCAGCGCGCGCAGGTGATGAAGAAGGATCCGGACAAGGGGGGAATCCTGCAGTTCGGCACCGAAGTCGTCGCCTCGGCGGACGGCTCGATCGCAGGCCTGCTCGGCGCCTCGCCGGGCGCGTCGACGGCGGTGTCGATCATGTTGGGGCTGCTGAGGCGCTGCTTCCCGGATCGCTACTTCGGCTGGGAGGTCACGCTGCGTGAGCTCATCCCGACCGCCGGGCAGACCCTCAACCACGACGAGAAGGCGGCCGCGGCGTCGATGGAGCAGACTGCTGCCGTGCTGGGGATCGCGCGGTAGGCCCGCCGTGGCGAAGCTGTACTTCCGCTACGGGGCGATGAACTCCGGAAAGTCCACAGCGCTGCTGCAGGCCGCCTACAACTACGAGGAACGCCGCCAGCGGGTGCTGCTGGCCAAGCCCGCCCTGGACACGAAGGGCGCGACCCAGATCACGAGCCGGCTGGGCGTGACCCGCGAGGTGGACTTCCTCATCGCCGGCACGGATGACGCCCGCGCGCTGTTCGGCCGCGAGCGCGAGCGCATCCGGCGCGAAAGCGAGGAGAGTCTCATCCCGACGGAGCCGGCGGATGTCGCCTGCCTGCTGATCGACGAGGCGCAGTTCCTCACGGCGGAGCAGGTCGATGACCTCTTCCGCATCGCTGTGGAGGACGGCATCCCGGTGCTGGCCTACGGCATCCGCAACGACTTCCGCACGCAGGCCTTTCCGGGGTCGGCGCGGCTGCTGGCGATCGCGCACGCGCTGGAGGAGCTGAAGACCATCTGCTGGTGCGGGCGCAAGGCGGTCTTCAACGGGCGGCGCATCGGCGGCCGGTTCGTCTTCGACGGTGACCAGGTCGCGATCGATGGAGCGGGGGACGTCGAAACGGTCACCTACGAATCGCTCTGCGGCACCTGCTATCTGCGCGAGTCGGGTGGACGACTGAGCTGAGGCGGTGCTGCGTTTCGTCTCGGTCTCGCTTCGCGAGTCCTCGCTCAACGAGCGAGAGGTCGGTCGTTGAGCGAGGACGCCGCAGGCGACCGAGACGAAACGCGCTGTCGCGGTTCAAGGCTCAGCCGAGTGCGGGCAGCAGTTCTTCCAGCCGGTCGGCGGTGTCCTCCCAGCCGGTGACGGCGACGCAGGGGATGCCCAGGGCGAGTACCGGGTAGTCGTTGCCGCCCTCGTCGAGCCGGTCTCCGTAGAAGAGCATGTCGGCGAACGGGATGCCGGTGCGCTCGGCGAGCTCGCGCATCCCGAAGGCCTTATCGATGCCCGCGCGGGTGATGTCGATCGAGGTGGACCCGCCCGAGCGCACTTCGAGGCCGGGGAGGCGTGCGGCGACGGCCGTGCGCAAGGCGTCGCGCTTTGCGCCATCCGGATCCCAGGCGTGCTTCGCCTCACGCGGGGCTTGCTGCCCTAGCGCCGAGAAAGTCACCTGCGAGCCGCGGTCCTCAAGGATCTCGCCCCAGGGCTCGGGCTCCCACAATCCCAGGTGCTCGGCCTCCTCCTGCAGGGCCGCGAAGGCGGCATCCCGTTGTTCGGGATCCAGATCGAGCGCGTAGAGCAGCACGAACTCGCCTTCGGCGTGGCGCAGGTAGCGGGTGCCGCAGGTGGGGAGCAGGTGCAGGCGGTCCAGTTCTTCCGGGGTCGCCTCGCCGAGGCGGCTCAGCACCTGCTCGCGGAATTGCGCCTCGTTGCCGCCGGAGATGACCGCGACCTCCACGCGCTGCAGCAGCGCACGCAGGAGATCGGCGATTCGCCGGTCGATGGGACCCTTCGACGGCGCGAGCGTGTCGTCGAGGTCGAAGGCGATGAGGCGGGGGGAGGGCATGGTGAGATCAAGCCTAGGGGAGTTGACGGAGTGGCCCCTCGGGCTGCGTCGAGGAAGGCGGTTGTCAGTGTGCCCGACGGGCTGTGCCCGACGAGGCGATAGGAGGTCGACCGGCGGAAGAGGGGTAGGTCCGGGCTCGCGATGCGAGCCCGGGAGGTCCGCTTGCGAGGGGTGCCCACGGTGCCCTCCACGCGCCGCGAGGTGTAGAGGTGCGTTTCGGTTGGGTGGGAGGGCGGCGCGTGGAGCCTCCTGCACCGTGGGGCCTCGCCTGGAACATCGATCAAGGGGGAAAGCCCCGCCGAATGGCGGGGCTTTCCCCCTTGAGTCGGGGTGACAGTGTCTGGTTTCAGGGGATCCCGGACGGGTGTCTCATGTCATTCCGGACA
>CAZHML010000016.1:0-40413 GCA_964533745.1 uncultured Microbacterium sp. | reverse complement strand
CCGCCGACGACTACACCGACCCGGCGCCGGCGACCACCTTCGCGCACCTGGATGCCACGACAGAGCTCAGCCGTGAGATCGCGTCGAAGGGTCTGTACCCGGCCGTGGACCCGCTCACCTCGACCTCGCGGATCCTCGATCCCCGCTACCTCGGCGAGGACCACTATCGCGTGGCCACGACCGTGAAGCAGATCCTGCAGAAGAACAAGGAGCTGCAGGAGATCATCGCGATCCTCGGTGTCGACGAGCTCTCCGAAGAGGACAAGGTCGTCGTGGCCCGCGCCCGTCGCATCCAGCAGTTCCTCTCGCAGAACACCTACATGGCCAAGAAGTTCACCGGCGTCGAGGGGTCGACCGTGCCGCTGAAGGAGACCATCGAGTCCTTCGACGCGATCTGCCGCGGCGACTTCGACCACGTCGCCGAGCAGGCCTTCTTCAACGTCGGCCCGATCAGCGACGTCGAGGAGAAGTGGGCGAAGATCCAGAAGGAGAACGGCTAGCCATGGCGCTTCAGGTCACGCTCGTCTCCGCGGATGCGGAGGTCTGGACGGGGGAGGCGACGCTCGTCGTCGCCAAGACCGTCATCGGCGAGATCGGCTTCATGTCGGGTCACGAGCCGGTGCTGGCGAACCTCGCCGATGACGGCCAGGTGCGCATCACCCAGGCCGACGGCACGAAGATCCTCGCCAGCGCGCGGGACGGCTTCGTGTCGATGGAGGGCAGCGACCTGACGATCGTGGCGGGCAACGCCGCGCTGCTGGGCTGAGGACTGCTGCGTTCCGACTCGCCGTGCTCGCTCAACGAAAAGCAGTTGGTCGTTGAGCGAGCGCAGCGAGTCGAAACGCGGTGACCGGCGCTTCCGATCCCTATGAGAATCCTGCTGCCACCTTCGGAGACCAAGCGTCCCGGTGGCGGGGGCCGGCCGTTGGATCTCGCCGCGCTCGCGCTGCCGGAGCTGCTGTCTGAGCGGGAGCAGGCGACGGATGCCCTGGTGGCGCTCTCAGCGGATATCGAGCGCGCGCGGCGAATCCTGAAACTCAGCGATCGCCAGCTCGGCGAAGTCGAAGACAACGCGCGGCTGCGCGCAGCGCCCACGATGGCGGCGGTCGACCGGTACACCGGCGTGCTCTACGAAGCGCTCGCTGCGGCGTCGCTGGACCCAGCCGCGCGACGCTGGCTGGGGCAGCACGTCTGGATCCAGACGGCACCGTGGGGGCCGGTCGGGAGTCTCGACCGGATCCCGGCCTATCGGCTCGCCGCGGGGACGGCGCTTCCCGGCATCCCCCCGCTACGCCGACACTGGGCGGATGCCACGAGTCGCGCCCTTGCGACCGCGGGGCCTGCTTTCGTACTCGACCTCCGCAGTGACGCCTATGTGGCGCTGGGGCCGGTTCCGGTATCCCTGCCCTCCGCATATGTCCGGGTCGTGACCCGGGAGGGCAAGGCCCTGAATCACTTCAACAAGAAGACGAAGGGGCTGCTCGTGCGGGCGCTTGCGAATGACCGTCCACGGGTGCGCTCGGCGGGCGATCTGCTGGCCTGGGCCGCGAACAGCGGCGTCGGACTGCGTTCCTCGGCCGAGCCCGGCGTGCTCGACCTCGTCGCTGTGGCATGACGAGGGGGGTCCGCAGCCGTGGCTGCGGCCCCCCCTCGTGCGGGTCTTACTTGATGAACCGGAAGTTGACCGGGTAACGGTAGCTGCCGCCGCCGTTGACCTTCAGAGCACCCATGATCGAGAAGATGACATTCACGATCCAGGGGACCCAGGCAAGGAAGGTGAACAGGCTGGCGAGGCCCAGCATGCCCAGGTTGCCCGACGAGATCGCCGTACCGACGATGACGCCGGCGATGATGCCCATCACGATCGACCAGGCGATCTGGACGATGGTGATCGTGATCTGCCAGTTCAAGGCCTCTTTGGCCTCGACGTTGGTCTTCGGCCCGCGATCCTTGAACATCAGCCAGATGATCAGCGACGGCAGGAACCCGACGATGCCGCCGAGGTGCGCCCACATCGACATCTTCTGGTCCTGCTCGGGCGTCAGCGGTCCGGCAGGCGCTGCCGCGGGGTAGCCGTACTGGGGCGGAACAGGTGCTGCGGGCTGTGCCGGCGGCACCTGGGGGTCAGGGGTGTTGGCGTCACTCATTAGTGATTCCTCTCATTGAATGAACCATGTGCAGACGCGCCTGCTCATGGGCTCGGCGGAGCAGCTACGCCCACCACCCTCAACATACTGATCCCGCCGTCGGCGCGCAATGGACAACGTGCAACCTCAGCGGTCTCGCGGTCCCGGCCCTGCCGGCTCTCCGCTAGCGTTGAGGGATGAGCACTGCACAGCGCCGCGTGGGCGCCTCGGATCTGGTGGTCTCGGCAACGGGACTCGGATGCAACAACTTCGGTCGCGAGGGGAGCGCCACCGAGACCCTGGAAGGCACCAGAGCCGTGCTGGAGGCGGGCCTCGAGCACGGCGTCTTCTTCCTGGACACCGCCGACATCTACGGCAAAGAGCCGGGACTGAGCGAGACGCTCATGGGCGAGGCGCTCGCCGGACGCCGTGACGAGGTCGTGATCGCGACGAAGTTCGGCCACAGCATGGGCATGGGCTATGACTACCCTTCCGGTCGCGGGTCGCGTCGCTATATCCGCTATGCCGTCGAGCAGTCGCTGCGACGTCTGCGCACAGACTGGATCGACCTGTACCAGTTGCACGAACCCGATCCCGAGACCCCCATCGCCGAGACCATCGACGCGCTCGACGACCTCGTCGCCGAGGGCAAGATCCGCTACTACGGCCACTCCAACCTCGCCGGCTGGCAGATCGCCGAGGCAGAGTTCACCAGCCGTGCGCGATCCACCGGTCGTTTCATCTCGGCGCAGAACCACTACTCGCTGCTCGCCCGTGCCGCCGAGCGCGAGGTGCTGCCGGCGGTGCGGCAATACGAACTCGGCTTCTTCCCGTACTTCCCGCTGCACAACGGCCTGCTCACGGGCAAATTCACGCGGGAGGGGGGACCAGAGGACACCCGCATCATGAAGAGGCGCCCGCACGTCTGGCAGAACGCACCCTGGGACGCGCTGGAGGCCTACGGCGACTTCTGCGCCGAACGGGGCATCACCATCCTCGAGGCGACATTCGGATGGCTCCTTGCCCAGCACGGCGTCTCGAGCGTGATCGCCGGTGCCACCACTCCCGCGCAGGTCATCGCCAACGCCGCGGCCGGTACGAGGTGGACTCCGGATGCTGCGGAGCTCGCGGCGGTCGACGCGTTCTTCCCGCTGCCGAAAGATCCCGGCGCGCAGGTGTGACGGCATCGCCTATTCTGGCGGGGAGCCTGTGTTCGAGCAGGCCACTCGCACCCGACCGAGAGAGAAGCCATGGCTGAGTTGGAGCAGGGCTCGGAGAGCCAGATGCTCGCCGACGGGCGCCTTCTCACTCTGCACTGGGCGGGCGTGACCGATGTGGGCAGGCGTCGCGAGACGAACCAGGACGCCTTCCTCGCGGGCTATCCGCTCTTCGTCGTCGCCGACGGGATGGGTGGCCATGCCGGCGGCGAGATCGCCAGCCGCATCACCATCGCACAACTGCGCGCGGTGGTCGAATCCGGCGAGGTCGAAACGGGTGCCATCGAGAAGGCGATCCAGCGCGCGACCGCCGAGATCGTCGCGCAGGTCGAAGCGACCGACGAGGGCACCGGCACGACGCTCACCGGGTTCTTTCTGGGCGACGACGACGGTGCGCCGGCCTGGACGACGCTGAACATCGGTGACTCGCGGGTCTATCTTGCGCGCGACGGGGGGATCGTCCAGCTCACGACCGACCACTCGGTCGTGCAGGAGATGATCGCCTCGGGACGCCTCAGCGCCGAGGAAGCCGAAGGCCATCCTTACAGCAATGTGATCACGCGCGCGGTCGGTGCGAGCGAGGTGACGACGCCGGACTACGTTCTTGTGGACATCCGCGACGGGGATGTGCTCGTCGCCTGCTCGGACGGGTTGACCAAGGAGCTGACCGACTACGGGATCCTGCACTTCGTGACGACGCATCCCGATCCCGGCGAGGCCACGGCCGCGATGCTGGCGGCGGCGCTCGAGAATGGCGGGCGCGACAACGTGACGGTCATTGTGGCGCGCGCGGACGTGGGCGGCGACATCCCCTCCACAGACGACGAATCTGCCGAGTAGTTCTCCGGAGGCGGCTTTTATCGCCGTGCAGGCCTGCCCTGCCGTGGGATAGGGGGATGGACTCTCCCGATGCGATCACGCTCCCGGCCGAGCCGCCCTCACCGCGGCGTGCGCCGATACCGCTCCTGGCCGCCTGCGTGCCCGTCGCCGCCGGCGTCGTGCTGTGGGCCGTCACCGGGTCACTGATGGCGTTGTGCTTCGCAGGACTCGGACCGCTCATGATGCTCGCCTCGGTGCTCGACGGCGGGCGAGGGCGGCGGCGGGAGCGCCGCCAGGCGCGTGCCGACGCCGAGGAGCAGTGGGCACAGGCCCAGGCGGCGCTTGACGCGCGACAGCGGACGGCACGCGAGCGGCTGTGGCTCGCCCTGCCGGGTGTGGAGGCGTGCCTGCGGGAACAGCCGCTGCGGCGAGGACGGATCGATGCCGATACTCAAGTGGTCCTGGGGTCGGGCGAGGTCGCGACACCGCATCGGGTCAGCGGTGGCGAGGGCGAGCGCGCAGAGGAGTTCCGGCGACGCGCCGCGGTGCTGAGCGAGGCACCGGTGGCCGTCGCCCTGGGTGCGGGAATCTGCATCCGGATGCCCCTGGTCGTGGGGGTGGCGGTGGCGCGCGCGGTGGCGGTGCAGCTCGGTCTCCGGTTCTCGCCCGGGCAGCTCGCGCTGGTCGGGCCGGGCCTTGACGAGACGGGGCTGGCGGGGATGCCGCATGCGCGCCGGATCGTGGCGGGTGCCCTGCGGCTCGGGGTGGTCGTGGGCGCTGGTGACGTGCGCGGCGTGGATGCCGTGCTGCGTGTGCTCGACGGAGACGAGGCGGTCGCCGGGGCATCGGTCATCGTGGACGGCACCGACCCGTGTCAGGCACGCGTGCGCACGGCCGAGGGGTCGACCAGGGTGCGTCTGGACGGTCTTTCACGGGCGCAGATCGCGGACATCGGAGCCGCCTGGGAGGGCGATGATGACGGTGGGATGCCGGTACCCCTGTCTCTCTCGCTCGGCGAACTGAGCATGCCCGATCCGGAGCCTGGCCTTGCCGCGCCGATCGGCCGCGGGGAATGCGGGGACGCGGTGCTCGACCTCGTCGCCGACGGACCGCACGCGATCGTGACCGGAATGACGGGCTCGGGCAAGAGCGAGCTGCTGGTGACCTGGGTGACCGCGCTCGCACGGGTCTACGGACCGGATCGCGTGTGCTTCGTGCTCGCGGACTTCAAGGGCGGCACCGCTTTCGATCCGCTGGGCTCCCTTCCCCAGGTGACCGCTGTCATCACCGACCTCGATGACGGCGGTGCTCGCCGCGGCGTCGAGAGTCTTCGCGCCGAGCTTCGCCGGCGCGAAGCGGTGCTCGCCACGGCCGGGGCCAGAGACATCGCGGATCCTGCTGTGGCGATGCCGCGCCTGGTCATCGTGGTGGACGAGTTCGCCGCTCTCCTGCACGAGCATCCCGAGCTCGCGGATGTCTTCACCGACATCGCCGCTCGCGGCCGGGCTCTCGGGATGCACCTGATCCTCGGCACGCAGCGCGCCGCCGGGGTCGTACGCGACGCGCTCGCCGCCAACTGCCCGCTGCGGCTGAGCCTGCGGGTCGCCGAAGCCGCCGACAGTCGAGCCGTCGTGGGCTCGGACGCTGCCGCCGACCTGCCCGGTGACGCGACCGGACGCGGGCTTGCGCTCATCCGACGGCCCCGGGATGCCCAGGCGCACCTCGTACGGGTCGCGCTGACCCCCGCCGCCGACATCGAGGCCGCGGGCGCGGCGTGGAACGGGTGCGAGCCCGCTGTGCGACCATGGCTGCCACCGCTGCCCGTGCGGCTGGAGCTCGCGGAGCTCGCCGAGCCCAGGGGGAGTGATGCGGGAGCGAAGCCGGGCGAGCTGGTGCTGGGTCTGGCCGACGAACCCGAGCGCCAGCGACAGGAGCGGGTCGTGCTGCGGGTGGGCGAGGACCGCGGCCTCATGGTGCTCGGCGGACCGGGGAGCGGCACGTCCGGCATCCTCGCCCTGCTCGCGGCGCAGACGGACGCCGTATGTGTGGTGTCTGCGGATCCCGAAGAGGCATGGGATGCAGTGGCCTCCCTCGCCGAACGGCCACGGTCCGGGCTCGTGCTGTGCGACGACCTCGAGGCCGTGCTCGCGCAGTACCCCGCGGACTATGCGCAGGAGTTCGCCCAGCGCTGGGAGCGCATCGTGCGCGGTGCCGGCGAGGCGGGCGCGACCGTGGTGCTGACCGCGAGCAGGCTCACCGCGGCCGTCGCGCGGCTGGCAGAGCTCCTCCCTCGGCGAGCGATCCTCGCCTACCCTTCGCGCGCGGAGCACATGGCGGCCGGGGGAGACGCGCAGGGCTACACGCCCGGGATGCCATCGGGACGCGGCAGGCTGGAAGGGCGGCTGGTGCAGTTCGCGCTCGCCCCCGCGCCCCTGCAGGCCGTGGCATCGCGCACTCCCGTCTGGGCACCCGAGCGGACGACAGCGATCGTCGCGCCGTTTGCCTCGCGGCTCGCGCAGACGCTGCGGGCACGGTATCCCGGACTCGAAGTGCACTCGGTGGCGGAGGCGTCAGAGACGGGATCACCGGGTGACACGCCCGCGATCGTCGTGGGCGATGGCGAGTCGTGGCAGCGCGCCTGGGGGCTGTGGCAGCGGCTGCGCGAAGAGGCCGACCTGCTCGTGCTCGCGGAGTCCCAGACCGAGCTGCGCACTCTCGTGGGGATGCGCGAGCTGCCGCCCTACGCGCGTACGCATCAGGGGCGGGCGTGGCTTCTGCGGCCGGGTGCACCCGCACGGCGGGTGCGGGGGCTGGAACTCAGCGAGGGAGTGCCGTGAGATCGCCGCCGAGCGCCGCGGCCAGGCGGATGCGGCCCACCTCGATCCCGCCGCCCTGCACCGAGAGCGGCAGACGCTCCACGAGCTCACGCAGCCTCTCGGGTGCGATCGCACCGGCCCGCTCGAGCAGTGCCGCCGCGACCATGGTCGCCGCGCGCCCCGAACCGTCGATGACCTTCAGCGCCACGGTCGTGCCATCCGGAGCGACCATCACCATGACGCCCTCGGCACCCCCCTTGGCGAAGACCCCCAGCGTCTCGATCGCGATCGTGTCGGCGCGGCCAGGGCCATCGATCGTCCACGGCTCGTCGCGGACGGCCTCGACGAGCGAGGCGGCGACCCGGTGCAGCGCGAAGGGGGAGCGGGCAGAGGCGGTGCCGATGCGATGGATGCCGCGGGCCAGGGCGTGCAGGCTCAGCGCGAAGACCGGGGCGCCGCAGCCGTCGACCCCGGTGTGCGTCACTTTCTCGCCGGTCAGGCGCTCGATCGTGTCTCGGACGTGGAGCTGAAGGGGGTGGTCGGGATCGAGATAGCCGCGTGTGGGCAGTTCCGCGGCGACGCAGGCGCGCAGCATTGCGGCGTGCTTGCCCGAGCAGTTCATCCGGATCCGGCTGCGCTCGCCGAGGTCGCGCAGCAGCGCGACGTGCGTCGCGGAGTCCGAGGGCCACGCGGGTGGGCAGCCGAGGTCGTCCTCGCTGAGGCCCCCGGCCTCGAGCATCCCTCGGACGACCGCGACGTGCGCGTCCGTGCCGGCGTGGCTCGCGGTGGCCAGAGCCCTCTCGATCGGTGTGAGCTCGGCACCCACGGTCATCGATGCCACCGCTTGGAACGGCTTCAGGCTCGACCGCGGGAGCACCAGGGCGGCCGGATCGCCGTGCGCGGCGAGCAGTTCGCCGTCCGGCGCGAGCACGACCGCCGCACCGAGATGCCGGGACTCCACGAAGCCGCTGCGCTCGACGACGGCGAGTTCGACGAGCTGCGGGGCGGTCAGGGTCTCGTGCATGCCTCCCAGCCTATGCGCCAGGTTACTCTGCGGCGGTTAGGGAGCAACGAGGATGGTGGGCTCGTGGCGGACGGGGAAGTTGACTGAGTTCGCGATGAAGCACCACTCGTTGGCCTGCTCGTGCGCGGCGAGCGCGGCATCCCGCATCGTGGCATCGGCGACGGTGACCTCGGGGCGCAGTACGACCTCTGCGAAGGCGCCGCCGCCCCGTCCGTCTTCGCGCATGAGGCCGCTCGCGGCATCCCGGTACGAGACCACGACGACGCCGGTGGTGACGCAGGCGTGCAGGTACGACAGCAGATGGCACTCGCTGAGCGCGGCGAGCAGCAGGTCCTCGGGATTCCAGCGGGCGGGATCGCCGCGAAAGGGCTTGTCCGACGACGCCAGCAGCTCGGGTTTGCCCGGAACCTTGATCGTGACGTCCCGCGCGTAATCGCGATAGCCGCTCGTGCCGGTCCCGCGATTGCCGGTCCAGGTGGCCGTCAATGCGTATCGATGCTCCCGCAGCCCGTCCGTGCTCATGCCGCCAGTCTAGGTGGGCGCTCCCGTTCCCTTCGACCCGGAGCGCGGCTCAGCGACGTTCGTGCGGGAGCGCCTGCTTGATCTTCTCGATCGTGCCCTGGGCGGGTGCCTCGTTGTAGACGCCGGCGAGCTCCTGGCCCGAAAGGGCGTGGATCGCGGCCATGATCGCATCCGTCGCGGTCCTTCGGGCCTTGCCGGATTCGGCGTTTCCGTGCGTGGAAAGATCCAAGGGCTCGCCGAAGCGCACCGTCACGCGCTCGCGCAGCGACGGCATCTTCGCGCCGACCGGCATGACGCGGTCGGTGCCGATCAGCCCGACCGGTACGACCGGGGCACCGGTCTGCAGCGCGAGAAAGGCGACGCCGGTGCGCCCCTTGTAGAGCCGTCCGTCCGCCGAGCGGGTGCCCTCGGGGTAGAGGGCGACGGCGAGTCCCTCCTCGAGCAGCTGGCGCTGCTGATCCAGCGCATCCAGTGCCGCCTGCCCTGCGCCGCGGCGCACCGGGATGGCCCCGATCGCCTGGAAGAAGCTGCGGCTGAGGGCACCGCTGATCCCGGTGCCTTCGAAGTAGCTCGATTTCGCGAGAAAATGCACGGGCCGGGGGGCAGCGACCGGAATCGCGATCGAGTCGATGAACGAGAGATGGTTGCTCGCGAGGATCACCGGACCCGTCCGCGGGACGTTCTCGCGCCCCTCGACCCGCGGCCGGTAGACCAACCGCGCCAGGGGGCTGACCAGCATCCGGCCCGTTGCGTAGCGGAACCCTGCGTGCCGCGGGCGTCGCGAGGGGCTTTCGTCGCCGTCCTGGTCGGGATCCGGGGGCGCAGGATTCATTCCTCTAGGGTAGTGGCGCTTTCATGCGGTTTCGGGCATGAGCTGGGCGGCCCCGCCAGCAGCCCTTTCAGCGCCCGCAAAGGCGGATAAGGCACAATGGGAGCGTCCCGTTCCCCGGTCAAAGGTCACTCCGTGCGCACCCGCTCCCTCACTCTGCTCTCCGCCCTCGCCGCCGCAACGCTGCTCGTGGCGGGATGCTCAGGCCTGGTTCCCTCCGGCCCGGAGACACCCAACTCCACGCCGACTCCGAGCGGAACCCCCACTGGTCCCGGCGAAGGCTGCCTGCTGGACGTGGCACCCGGATCCGCCTCCGACGCGATCGTCGTCGAGAGCACCGACCTCGCGAGCACCGGTGCCTGGGTGAGCATCACCGTTCCCGAGACCACCGCGTTCACCGAGATCGAGCGCACCGTCGTGTCGCGCGGCAACGGCGAGAACGTGTACTCCGGCGATCTCGTCTCCATGAAGTTCCAGATCGTGAACGCCGACACCGGCGAGACGCTCGACTCCACCGCGCGCGATGACGAAGGCGTGCTGCCCATGCTCCTGGACCCCCAGCAGTCCTCGCTGTTCGTGGTGGCGCTGGAGTGCCTGCCGCTCGGCTCCGAAGTCATCTTCACGGTTCCGGCATCCAGCATGGGCGAGGGCGCGAGCGACATCGTCGTCTGGGCTCAGGCCGTGGAGTTCCTGCCGACCAGAGCCACCGGAACGCCGGTCGAGCCGGTCGCGGGGATGCCCTCCGTCGTGCTGGACGCCCAGGGGGTCCCGACCATCACGATTCCGGATGCTCCCGCCCCCACCGAGACGCGCGTCGAAGTGCTCAAGCAGGGGGATGGCGCGATCGTGCAGCCCGGCGACATGGTCGTCGTCCAGTACCACGGCGTGAAGTGGGATGACGGCGAGGTCTTCGACTCCAGCTGGAAGCGCGGGGCCGTCACCCAGTTCCCCACCACGGGGGTGGTCACGGGGTTCCGGGTCGCGCTCGAGGGGCAGCGCGTCGGCTCCCAGATCCTCGTGGCGATGCCGCCCAAGGACGGCTACGCCGCCATCGCGGGCCATGCTCTGGAGCACGAGACGCTCGTCTTCGTCATCGACATCCTGGCGACGAACCCGATCCAGTAGCGAGCGCGCCCCGTAGGCTGGCCCCATGCGTCGCATCCTCGTCCTCGGCTCCACCGGCTCCATCGGCACGCAGGCGCTCGAGGTCATCCGGGCGAATCCCCGCCGGTTCGAGCTGGTCGGGATCTCCGCGGGTTCGCGCGTGGAACTGCTCGCCGAGCAGGCTGAGCGCCTTCAGGTCGAGCACACGGCGCTCGGGGCCGCGCAGGCCGAGCAGCTCGTGCGCGACGTCGAGGCGGATGTCGTGCTCAACGCGATGACGGGATCCATTGGCCTCGGCCCCACGCTCGCCGCGCTCGAAGCGGGCCGCACGCTGGCCCTGGCCAACAAGGAGTCCCTCATCGTGGGCGGGTCGCTCGTGACCTCGCTCGCAGAACCCGGGCAGATCGTGCCGGTCGACTCCGAGCACTCCGCTATCGCGCAGGCCCTGCGCGCGGGGGAGCGGTCCGAAGTGCGCAGGATCGTGCTGACAGCATCCGGCGGACCCTTTCGCGGCAGGTCGCGAGAGGAGCTCGCATCCGTCACCCCCTCGGAGGCCCTCGCTCACCCGACCTGGAATATGGGGCGGGTCGTCACGACGAACTCGGCCACGATGGTCAACAAAGGACTCGAGGTCATCGAAGCGCATCTGCTGTTCGGGGTGGACCTCGATGACATCGAGGTCGTGGTGCACCCGCAGTCGATCGTGCACTCGATGGTCGAGTTCATCGACGGATCCACGATCGCCCAGGCATCCCCGCCGGACATGCGCCTGCCCATCTCGCTGGCCCTGGACTGGCCGCACCGCATCGGCGGGGTCGGCGCGCCGCTGGATTGGAGCACGGCGTCGGCCTGGACCTTCGAGCCGCTGGATGACGACGCCTTCCCTGCGGTGCGGCTGGCGAAGCTGGTGGGGCGCGCCAAGGGGACCTTCCCCGCGGTCTACAACGCCGCCAACGAGGAGGCCGTCGACGCCTTCCACGCCGGGCGCATCCCCTTCACCGGCATCGTCGACACGATCGAGCGCGTGCTCGAGGCGCACGAGGCGCCGGGCGAGCTCAGCCGTGAGAGCCTCGCGTCGGCCGAGGAGTGGGCGCGGGATGCCGCGAGGCGGAGCTTCGCCTGAGCGAGGCCGCTCCGGGTCTCAGTCGTCCTCGCCCCACCCCGCGCGTCGGAGTGCGTCGAGCATGAGCTGGCGCGGGCTGTAGGGATAGCGCACGCCCTTGATCTCGCGATAGTTCTGGTGGCCGGGTCCCATCCACAGCACGGTGTCCTCCTCGCCCGCCATCGCCACCGCGGCGACGACCGCCTCCTCGGGCGGCGAGATGTTGAACAACCGCTCGGGCGGCAGCACCTCGGCAGCACCGGCGTAGAGTGCCGCGCGGATGGGTTCGGACTCCTCCCAGCGCAGGTGGTGATCGGTGATCACCGCGATGTCGGCGGCCTCGGCCGCGGCGCGCCCCATCGAGTGCCGCTTGCTCTGGTCGCCCGATCCGCGCACGCCGAACAGGATGATGAGCTTCCCCTTCGTCAGGCGCCGCACGGCCTGGGCGGTCATCGTGAAGCTGTCGGTGTTGTGCGCGAAGTCGAGGTAGACCTGCGGGCCGCGGCCGGTGGTGACCAGTTCTGTGCGGCCGGGCAGTACGGCCTTGATGCCGCCGTCGCGCTCGAGAACCGTGACGATGTCGTCCCAGGCGATCCCGGCCTCGAGCAGCATCACGATCGCCAGGCCCGCGTTGGCCGCCATGTGTGCGCCGGTGGTCGGGACGGTGGTCTCCAGGCTCACGGCGGGGCCGCTCAGCCGGATGCGCGTCGCGTTCAGGCCGTGCTCGAGCACCTCGACCTGCCAGTCGGCGGTCGCCGCCAGCTCCGCGTCCAGCGCGATCTCGGCGGTGGCGATGGTCGTCACGGGGATGTCGGCGTGTTCGACGACCGTCTTGCCCGCGGGGGTGTCCAGCGACACCACCGCCCGCTGGGAGCGGTCGGAGCGGAACAGGGGGAGCTTGCCGGCGAGGTACTCGTCCATGTCGGCGAACTCGTTCAGGTGGTCGCGCTGCAGGTTGGTGAAGCCCGTCACGAGGTACTCGATCCCGTCCACGCGATTGCGGATGACCGCCTGGGCGCTGACCTCCAGGGCGACGTGCGTGACGCCGCGCTCCCGCATGTACGCGATCAGGGCGTGCACCTCGCAGGACTCCGGGGTGGTCAGTCCCGCGACGATCACCTCGCCGTCGATGTGGCGCCGCGCAGTGGAGGACATGCCGGAGCGGATGCCGAGCTGCTGCATGAGCGCGTCCTGCAGGTGCACGGTCGAGGTCTTGCCGTTCGTGCCGGTGACGCCGAGCAGGATCGGCATGCTCTCGGTGTTGCCGTAGATCCACCCCGACAGGGGCGCGAGAAGCTCCCGAGGGTTCTCGGCGACGAGGACAGGAAGGCCTGCCTCGGCCGCGATGTCGGCACCGGCGGCGTCCGTCACGACCGCCACGGCTCCCCGCTCGCGCGCCTCGGCGGCGAACTCGGCGCCGTGGCGGCGCTCGCCCGCCACGCCGACGAAGACCTCGCCGGGGTGGATGTCGCGACTGACGAGGGTGACGCCGCGCGTCGCGATCCCGTCGATGTCGCCCCGGACCTCGAGCCCGAAGCGCTCGGCAAGCTCGGTCAGCGACCGGGCGGAGTTGTGTGCGGGCCGCGGCACGGGCGGGATGCTCTGCTCCATGCGACCTTCTTTCGTCTCGGCGCGGGCATCGTCCAGTCTCTCACGCCTGCCCGCTTTGAAAGCGACGGTGCCGGTCTGCCGCGCGGGACAAGGTTCGCGCGGCAGACCGGCACCGAGTGCTGCGCTCAGGTGCGCGAACGGCGGGCGGTGCGCAGGGCGACCGTCAGGGCGGCGAGGCTGATCGCGAGGTTCGCCGCGATCAGCCCCCAGGTGAGAACGGATGCCGCATCCGGACCCTCCGAGGCGGTGCTACCAGAACCTTCCCCATGACCGACATGGTGATCGGTAGTCGGTGCGTCCACGATCCGCAGCACCGGGGCCGGGGAGTCGAGTTCGTGCGGATCCTGACCCTCGGCGGCGATATCGGTCCATCGGTGAACACCGGCCTGGCAGGTCTGCACCACGGGGAACACGAGGCTGTCCGGCGCATCCCGGGAGATGCGCACGGCCATGCTCACCGCGCCTCGCAACTCGGAGGCGACGGGCTGCACTGCGGTATAGGTCACCGCAGAGACGAGGCCGTTGGCGCGGTGCTCGACGGCGATCAGCCAGTTGGCATCGGCGGTCGGTGAGACCGAATCGAGTCCGTTGGGGACCTCGATGCGCAGGCTCGTCGTCGGGGAGTGCTCGCAGCCATGCGTGAACGAGAAGGTCACCACGGCCGAGCCGCCGCGGGGCACCTCCTCGGGTGAGATGCCGACGTGGGCGCTCGCCGCGAGTGGTGCGGCGAGCAGGAGGGCGGTGCCGAGGGCACAGCCGGTCAGGGCGCGGGCGAACCCGCGACGAGGGGTGGTGGTCATTTCTTCTCCTTGTGGTTTTGTCTGGTCGTGTCTGTCGCGCGGGTGCGCGCCGAAGGCTCCGGGCAGCGCGAAGCGTCGGCGGGAGCCGGCTGTGGGATCCCAGGGGAGACACCCCGATCAGGGGTGTCGCTCGACGGGATCAGCGATTGGCGCTGTCGGCAGGAGTGCCCAGCCACGTCCTCGCCATAGGGCGAACAGGCATCGCACCGTGTCAGCGCTCAGTCAGTCACGAGCGCAGGAGGGCCGCGGCGCGCGATGGGCTGCAGCGCGATAGCACGCGGTGTCAGTATCCGGTCAGACCACGGTGCGGGAGGACGATGGACGGGCGTCGGACTCGCGGGCATCGGCTGCAGCGCAACGCGAACCCAGCGTGCGATCGCCACCACCGCGCGTTCACCGCGCCACAGCAGGAGGGTGGTGAGGGCTGCAGCGACCAGATGCGCGGCCAGCATGCCTGTGTCGGTCGCGAGAGGGGTCGCGCCAGCGATGGTGAGTTCGGCGTGGCCATGGTGCGCGGCTGCTCCCGCGCCGCCGACGGTGGCCGACAGGCCGTGGAAGAGGAGGTGGAACGCCCCCTGGCTCAGCAGCACGGCAAGCGCGATCCTGAACCTTCCTGGACCGCGCCCGATCATGAGCGAGACGACGGGGATGAGAAGGATCGCCAGGCCGACGACGAAGAGGGGATCGGGCAGTGCCCCGCCCCCGACCGCGTGCGAGACCGCTGCGAGGAGCGTGGCGATGCCCGAGGCACCCGCGGCACGCAGCAGTCGGAGCTGGCGAGCGGTCACGATTTGAGTCTAGGCGTCGGGTTCAGCGGATTCCCCAGCAACCCCACTACCTTTGAGGGGTGGACATCCTGCTGTACCTGGGCGGCATTCTCTTTCTGGTCGTCGCCCTGGCGATCTCGATCGCGCTGCACGAGATCGGGCATCTCGTGCCGGCGAAGCTCTTCGGCGTGCGCGTGAGCGAGTACATGATCGGCTTCGGCCGCACCCTGTGGTCGCGGCGTCGCGGCGAGACCGAGTACGGCGTCAAGCTCCTGCCGCTCGGCGGCTACATCGCGATGGCCGGCATGTATCCGCCTTCCTCCGAGGTGACCGCGGCGAAGGGCATCTTCCGCGCCCTCGTGCAGGATGCCCGCAGCGCCAACGACGACACGATCGGCGACGCCGATCAGTCGCGCCTGTTCTACCGGTTGCCGGTGTGGAAGCGCGTCGTCGTGATGCTCGGCGGACCGGTGATGAACCTGCTGCTAGCCCTTGTCGTGTTCACGTTGCTGCTCAGCGGAATCGGATTCCAGCAGGGGACGACGACCATCTCGGCGATCTCGCAGTGCGTGCTGCCTGCAGGGTCCGCACAGACCGAGTGCCTGCCCGGGGATCCCGCATCCCCCGCCGCGGCTGCGGGTCTGCGCCCCGGTGATGCGCTGCTGTCGGTTGACGGACAGCCGGTGTCGACCTTCGAGGAGGCGAGCGCGATCATCCGCTCCTCGCCTGGTCGAGGCCTGCCCGTCGTCGTGGACCGCGACGGCACCGAGGTGGCGCTGACGATCACGCCGGTCGTGGCAGAGCGCGGCGAGTTCGACCGCTGGGGCCAGCCGGTGCTCGATGACGCGGGCAAGCCCGTCATCAAGCAGGTCGGCTTCGTCGGGATGTCTGCCCAGGTGGGCTTCGTGCGGCAACCACTCACCGCCGGTGCTGAGTTCACCGCCCACCAGATCGGAGCGGTCGCCGGGATCGTCGTCACGCTCCCGGTGCGGCTGTGGGACGTAGGCGTCTCGCTGTTCACCGGTGCTCCGCGCGATCCGAATGGCCCCCTCAGCGTCGTCGGCGTCGGACGGCTCGCCGGCGAGGTCGCCGCGGTGGATGCCCCGGTGCTCAACCGCGTGTGGGTGCTGCTGAGCCTGGTCGGGTCCCTCAACATCGCCCTGTTCGTGTTCAACCTCATTCCGCTGCTGCCACTGGACGGTGGGCACGTGGTCGTCGCGCTCTGGGACGGGGTGCGTCGCGCTTGGGCGAAGCTCTTCCGCAGACCGCCGCCGAAACCCATCGACGCCTCGCGTCTGGTGCCGGTCACGATCGTCGTGGCGGCCCTGCTCATCGGCATGGGCGTGCTGCTGCTGGCTGCGGATCTGATCAATCCGCTCCGGCTGCTGTAGGAGTTTTCTGCCTCGATCCTTCATCCGGTGTCGAAGTCGGTCTTGCCCGTTCGCCGATCTCGTGCGACGGTTCATGGTGAGCCGTGCAGCATTACGGAAGGAAAGATCATGAAGTACGTTCTGATGTTCACCTCCACGCCCGAGCGCGATGCGCAGATTCCGCCCGAGCGGGCGCAGGAGGTCTATACCGAGGTCTACCAATGGTTCCAGAGGAACTCCGCGGTGATCGACGAGGCGGGTGCCGAGCTGATGCCGGTGGACACCGCGATGACCGTGCGCTACGGCGACGGCGGCCCGGTGGACGTCGACGGGCCCTTCACCGAGGCGCGTGAGGCCGTTGGCGGCTTCACGGTCGTCGATGTGCCCGACAGGGATGCCGCCCTCGCGCTCGCGCGGACCTGGCCGATGCTGGTGTTCCCGGGGACCTCGGTCGAGGTGCGTCCGGTGGTGACCGACTACAGCCAGTTCGAGTGACGGCGCTCGCCTCCCCACGCTGCGGTGCCTCCCCACGCTGCGGCGGGCGTTTGGCACGGGTAGGGCTGGCGGCCTGACCTCTGGGTCCAACCACCCCTACGAATGCACGATCCGAACACGAATGCACGACCCAAAAGGCGATTTTCTCGTGCAGTCGTATGGGGATCGTGCATTCGTTGGGGCAGTGCGGATCGACGACCCATCGGGCGTCGCCGATCCGCCTCAGGTGAGCGCGTGGGCGACGAGGCGCTCGAGGGTCGTCATCCCGTCGCGCGACAGGATCGACTCCAGGTGCCCTTGCACCGAGGCGAAGCCAGGCCCGCGCAGGGCGTAGACGTCGCCCGTCACGGCGTCCGCCGACACCTCGGCCCCGCCCGCCTCCGTCACCCCGGGCTCGACCCGCGCAGTGAAGGTGTTGTAGAAGCCGATCGAGGCGTTCTGGCCGAAGATCGGCACGCTCTTCTGCAGGCCCTGGTGCGGCTTGGCGAGCGATTCGAGCGGGATGCCGAGACGGTCGCTGAGGATCTGGTGGCTCAGGCACACCGCGAGCAGGGGGGATCCGGAATCCCGGCGCCGGGCGACGACCTCGCGCATCCGGCTGATCCGGGGGGCCGTCTCGTCACGGGGGTCCCCCGGGCCGGGACCGGCCACCAGCAGATCGGCCGCGTCGATCGCGGCATCCGTGACGTCGTCCCAGTCCACGATGTCCACGGCGAGGCCGAGGTGGCGGAGCTGATGGGCGAGCATCGTCGTGAAGCGGTCCTCGGCATCCACGAGCAGCGCCGAGCGCCCGGCGAAGGTGCTGGCTGCGCGGTCGTTCTGCGGCTGGAGCCAGAAGTCGGCCAGGCGCGCGTTGCGCGAGGCGAGCAGGGCCGCGATCTCCGGGTCCTCGGCCAGGGGAACTCGCTCGGCGGGGGCGTCGGCATCCTCGCGCGCCTCGGCGACGCGGTCGCGCGGGGTCGCCCCGATCGCGCCCAGCACGCCCGCCGCCTTGCCGTGCGTCTCTGAGACCTCGCCGTGCGGGTCGGAGTGGCGCACGAGCGTCGCACCCACCGGCACCCGCAGCAGGCCCCCGTCGAGATAGGCGGTGCGGATGAGGATCGGTGCGTCCAGGTCATGCCCGCCCTCGGCGTTGGGTGTGAAGAGCGCCGCGACGCCCGAGTAGTAGCCGCGCGGAGCCTTCTCGTGGCGGCGGATGACGGTGCAGGCGTTCTGCATCGGCGAGCCCGTGACGGTCGGGGCGAACATCGTCTCGCGCAGGATGTCGCGCGGGTCCATGCGGCTGCGACCGCTGAGCATGTACTCGGTGTGCGTGAGCCGCGACATCTGCTTCAGGTGCGGGCCGGTGATCCGTCCGCCGTCCGAGCAGACGGCGCTCATCATCTTCAGCTCCTCATCCACGACCATGAAGAGCTCCTCGGTCTCTTTCGCGGAGGAGAGGAACTCGACGAGCGACTCCTTGGTCGCCCCGCCCTCGGGATGCCGGAACGTGCCCGAGATCGGGTTCATCGTGACCAGGCCGCCGCGCGAGACGACGTGCGCTTCGGGGCTCGCCCCCACCGCGACAAGCCCCGGCGTCACGACGGCGAAGGTCCAGTAGGCACCGCGCTCGTGGGTGAGCAGAGCCCGGAACCAGGTGAGGGCGGCGGTGCGCTCATCGGCCTCGACGCGGGCGGTGAAGTCGCGCCGGACGACGAAGTTCGCTCCCTCGCCGCGGCCGATCTCATCGGTGATGACTTGCTCGACGATCGCAGCGTATTCCTCGTCGGAGAGGTCGAATCCGGCATCTGTGAGCGGGATCTGTGCCGTGGGCAGTGCGCTCAGCGCCTCGTCGACGGGGATGTGCAGGTGCTCGTCGACCAGGAGGCAGCGCAGCGGCGCGCCGTCGTCCTGCGCGACGAAGCCGCGCTCACGCACCTGGCGGTAGGGGACCATCGCGAAGACCTCGCGCGCGACGCCGGTCCCCTCAGCAGGCTCAGAGACCGCAGCCTGGTCACTACCGCCGGTCCCTGAGTTCGTCGAAGGGCCCAGCGGGATGTCCGCCAGCAGCTCCACATCCCGGATCTCGCCGGTGAGGACCTCGACGGTGCGGGCACCGTCTCGGGCGATGAGCACGAAGGCGCTTCGCGGGTCCGCTGCCAGCCGGCTGAGCAGAGCGGCGGGATCGGTCATCGATCACTCCTGAGTTCGTGTGCCTGGCTCGACGAAAAAGACCGCCGGAACAGGCGGTCTGGTTTCGGGGGGAACGCGAAAACACCGCCTAGGAGGCGGGCCACCAGCTGAGGTTCGCGTGCATGGCTCCGAAACTATCACACGCGAGGTGCCCAGCGTGCCTCATTGCGTCGACGTCCGGCGTGGTAACGTCGCCTGATCCGAGAAGCTCGAGGATGGAAGGTCATGCGTGCCTGAGGATCTGTTGTTGATCGGCGCGGAGAGCGCCGACGACGAAGGGAGCAGAGCGGCTTCTCCAACCCTCGCCGACGAAGTGTATCGCCTCCGTGAGCGACTGTCGACGGCAGGCACTGACGAGGCTTCGCTGTTGGCCGTCGACGCCTTCATCGACGCCGCGGAAAGTCCGGGGGCGGTGGATGAGATCCGGGATGAGCTTGCGAACCTGCTCCCGGAGACGGCGCATCCCGTCGTGAGCGTTGTGCCGGTATCGGCGCTCGGCGGGGCGAAGGCTCGCCTCCAGGCGATTGCGGTTCCTCAGGGTCGGAGTCTGCTGTCCGATGGCGCACGGTTTCCGTCCGCCGCTCGTCGGGGAGAATACTTCGCGCTGACCAGCGCCGCCGCCGCCGCGGGCATTCTCGAGCAGAGCCGCGAGTCCCTGGCACAGGTAGCGAGCCTGCTGGCGGCTCTCGGAACGAGCCCCGAAGACGTGCTGCTGGTAGACGTGGAGTACCTTGTCGGCAACTCGCCCGATGAGTGGGAGAAGGCCGCGCTGGCTCGCGCTCAGTTCTTCAGTGAGCCGGGGCCCTGCGCGACGGGTATCACTCTGACTCGCGTCGCCGCTCCGGGCGGCCAGATTCAGTTCCGGATGCTCGGGGTCGTCGGGGCGCGGGCCAGAGGAGAGGTCCAGGAAGCCTGGCCGAACCGCCCGTGGACGTGGCCGTTCCGCCTGCCGTACCGGCACGGGAACCGCGTCGGCGATCTCATCGTCGTGGGTGGGCAATCATCGCGGGGTCCGAACGGGTCCGCCATGCGAGGCGAGGACGTGTCGACGCAAGCGACGGAGACCGTGCACAGCGTCGCCAGCGTTCTGGAGGAGCTGTCGTCCTCACTAGAGGAGGTGCGTCGGCTCACGGCCTATTTCGTCGGAGAGGACGCGGAGCAGGACACCGTGCGCTCGAGCATCGTCTCGGCGATGCCCCGATCGCGCTACGATCTCTCGGTCGTGCGGGTGGATCATCTCGCGCATGAGCAGATGCTGGTTGAGGTCGAAGCGCTGGCGTGGCGTCGCTGATGAGAGATCGGTTCGCAGGCCCGCAGAACTGCTAGGACACGGTTTCAGGCCCTGTAGGCTGAGAGCGTGCTAGTGGACGGCGCGCGTTCAGGGCTATCGCCTCGCAGCTACCTCTATGTGCCTGCCGACCAGCCGGAGCGGCTCGCCAAGGCCCTTCAGCGCGGTGCGGACGCCATCATCATCGACCTAGAGGACTCGGTGGCTCACGCGAGCAAGGCCCGCGCGCGAGAGCTGGCGGGATCATGGATCGGTGGCAACCGCGCGGCGCTCAGCAGGGTGTGGGTGCGGATCAACGCAGACGACCCCGAAGCGGACCTCGCCGCTGTCGTCGCACCCATCGCCGGGGTGATGCTGCCTCGATCCGAGGTCGCCCTGCTCACTGAACTGGACGGCCTGCTCACTACGCGCGAGGCTCAGTTCGGCGTTCCGCTTGGCAGCCTTCAGGTCATAGGGTTGATAGAGACCGCACGCGGTCTCCTGGATGCCGTCGAGGTGGCGAGCGCCCCTCGTACGACGCGGCTCGGCATCGGCCGGGCGGACCTCGCGGGCGAGCTCGGACTTCACCTCGACCACGACGGACCGGAGTTCCGCTCGATCATGCTGCAGCTCGTGATCGCAAGTTCCGCGGCCCGGATCGCAGCTCCCGTCGCGCCGACCTCAACAGACTTCCGCGATCTGGAGGCACTCCGAGCGAGTACGGAACAGCTGCTGCGTCTGGGTTACTGCGGGCGCACCGCAATCCATCCGGCGCAGGTGCCCGTGATCAACGAGGTGTTCACGCCCTCGAAGGATGAGGTCGACCGTGCCCGCCAGCTCGTGGAGGCGTTCGATGCCGTCCTGGACGCAGGAATCGGTGTCATGACGGATGATGACGGCCGGATGGTGGATGCTGCGGTCGTCCGAGGCGCGCGCGATGTCCTTGCCCGCGCCGAGGCATGCTCGTCTAGCCAGATGCGATCCTAATAATCCGCTCAGTCGTTGCGGCGACGGTAGACGCCCTGCGGGCTACCGGCGATGCGGCCGTCCGCAACGACCCGGTTGCCGCGCACGAACGTGTCGGTGACCACGGCGTCGAGGGCGAACCCGTCGAACGGCGTATATTCCTGGGTCGACTCGGAGTCCTCTGGGCGGATGGTCTGGCTGCGTTCCGGGTCGACCAGGGCGATGTCTGCGTCGAACCCGACCGCGAGATCGCCCTTGTGCTCGAGACCGAAGCGTCTGGCAGGATTCCATGCGGTGAGCTGGGCAATGCGTTGGGGACTCAGCCCGCGCTTGAGACCGGCACCGACAAGGCCAGGCAGCAGGTACTCAGCACCGCCGAAGCCTGACTTCGCGAGAAAGACATCGGTGCGATCCGCGCCGAACTTCGCCTCGTCCTTGCAGCACGCGTGGTCGCTCACGACCCAGTCGATATCGCCCGCGATCAGGTGCTCCCACAGCGCTTCGACGTCCTGTGCCGAACGCAAAGGCGGGTTGACCTTCCCGCCGATGTTGGCGGCCGTCGTATAGTCGGCGAGCAGGTGCCCGATGGTGACCTCACGGCGAAAGTCGATGTGCGGGAAAGCCCGCGCCATTATCAGGGCGGCCTCCAAGGCCTTCGCCGACGACAGGTGCAGGAGGTTTATGGTCGGCAGGGCCGTTTCGTGGGCGAGGTACGAGGCGATCGAGATGGCGAGACCCTCGGAGTGAGGTGGGCGTGCTGCGCTGTAGGCTTCGAGCCCCTGAAGCTTTCCCTCGGACTGCACGATCTCGGTGTAGGCGCGCATGATCTCGGCGGTTTCGCAGTGCAGGGAGAGGGAGATCCGATCGGCGATCTGCGGAAACCGCTCTCTCAGCTTCTGAACGCCGCGCATGACGAACTCGAAGTGCGCGATGTCATACGACTCGTCTTCCGGAATCATCAAGAACTCGCGCTGGCTGCTGGACGCTCCGTGCAGGCCGAAGCCGCCGTAGAACATGAACACCTTGAAGGAGGTGATGCCGAACTCCGTCGCGATGGCGGGCAGTTCCTCGATGTGCTCCTTGGTCATCGGGGCGACGTGCAGTGCGTAATCGATATAGGAGCGGCCCTCCAGAGCCGTGAGCACGCGGGGGAGGAACTCCCGGTACGGTCCGCCCTGGTTGAGGTAGTACTGACCAGTACGGATATAGGTGATACCGGTAGTGACACCGCCTTGAGCGGAGGCGCGGGATTCGCTGACCGCATCCTCTTCCAGGGGGTTGTAGATTCCCCAGTGCTGGTGCCCGTCGACCACGCCAGGGAAGGCGAATCTGCCCGCCCCGTCGACGACCTGCACGGCACGACCGGGATCGATCCCGGTCGAGATCTCGACGATCACGCCGTCCCGCACACCGATGTCGGAGGTGGGCGTCTCGGCCGCATTTGCGCTCACGACGCGGACATTCCGGATGAGCAGTTCGAGGTCATTCATGGTGTTCCTTCCGGAGCTCGATGAGGGAGAGGTCGACTCGCGCCATCGGATCGAGCAGCGCCCCGATGTCGGTCAGCTGGTCCAGCCGCGCGGCGAGGTCGCGTACCCGTGAGACGGCAGCATCATCGAGGACGCGCGACGCATTGTCGGCGAACTTGGTGTTGAGCTCTTCGTATGTCAGGGGTCGTTGCGGACCCCCGCGGTTCTCCAGCACTTTGGTGACCGTCTCCTGCCCGGCGATGGTGCGCACTCGCAGAATCGCCGGGAACTGGTAGGGATAGATCGCGTCGCATTCGGCATCGGGCACAACCCGCACTTTCGCCATGAGCTCGCGCAGCCGGGGGTCGCGCGCGCGCGCGTCTGTAAAATCGTCCAAGCCAAGCCCCAGGCCGCTTCCTCCGCAGAGTGCGGCCGCCACGACGAACGGCGCGCTGAACTGCGCCATGTACCCCGTTTCAGGCTTCTGTTTCACCTCGAGGGGTTCACCGATCGTGCGCACCGTCGGAGTGGCGACGCCGACGGTGATCGACTCGATCTCATCGGGCGTGATGCCCGAGTCTCGCAGTCTGATCGCGGCATCGATGGCTGCGTGGGTGAAGTGGTTCGCCGGATACGGCTTGAAGAAGATTCCCGGAAGCGACCAGATCACGCCGAGTCCCTCGGTGATCTCCTCCACGGTGAAGGATCCGTGCAGCCACGCTTCAAAGAACCCGAAGCGCCCTTCGAGGATGGTCGGGGGTCCCGTGAAGCCGAAGGCGACCAGTTGCGCGGCAGACAGACCCGACTGCGCAGCCCAGCCGCAGTGCATCCGCTTGACGTTTCCGCCTGTGCGATTGGATTCGATGACACCGGATGCCATCGACGCCGAGACGCCGAGTGCGTTGACGATCCCGGCCTTGTCGAGACCTAGCAGGAGCCCGGCGGCGACCGCTGCTCCCAGCGCCCCGCAGATCGAGGTCGCGTGCTGGCCGTGCTCGAAGAACGTCGAGTTTCCCGATTGCCGGTCAAAGCCGGCCATCCCCAGTCGCACGCACACTTCTATCCCCACAGCGATGGCGGCAATCGTCTCGCGACCGCCTGCGCCGCCTGCCTGAGCCGCGGCGAGAGCTGCGGGGATCACGGGTGCGCTGGGGTGGAGGACCGACGGCAGGTGTGTGTCGTCAAAGTCGAGCGAATGCGCCAGGACCCCGTTCACGAACGCTGCTTGCGCGGCGGTGACCCGCTGCGGGATCCCGATCGCCGTCGCCACGGGCTTCCCGCCCTGCGCGAGCACCCATTCCATCGCGGCCTGGCTTGTCGAAAGCGGAGTCGCTGCAGCACAGATTCCGAGGAGGTCGAGCACCCGTCCGCGCACGCTCTTGATCACGTCGGAGGGAAGCCGGTCATAGGTCTGTGCGAGCGCGAAGCTGGCGAGCGACTCTGCAATCGTCTTATCCATCGGAAAGCACCGCCAAGGGCCGGACCGGCGAACCCGTCGCGCCCATGAGATTGAGCGGGATGAGAACGAAGGTGAACTCCCCGGCTCCCGAGTCGGCGAGCTCCTCCAGATCCAGGGTCTCGATGATGTAGATTCCGTGCTCGACCAAGAGTATTCGATGCGCGGGGAGCGTTGCGTGGCCCGCGCCGGGCGGGAGGCAGTCGAAAGCGATCGTATCGGTACCCGCCGCGAGAACCTCTCGTTCAGCCAGCCAGCGAGCTGCATCCTCGCCGATGCCTGGCACGCCGGTCGCCTTCCCCAGAAAGGCTTCTGTACCCTGTTCGAATCGCCGTCCCCACGCCGTGCGCACCAGCACCACATCGCCGCCCGATACCTCGACGCCCTGCCGTTCTGCGGCCGCCTCGAGGTCGGCAACGGTGACGCAGTATGCCGGCTCGCAGACCTCGACGCCGAGTGCGCGGGGGATGTCCAGGAGAATACCTCTCCGGAACATAGGGGCTATCGTGTGTGCACCATGACTCGGATAGCCTCCGGCAACGCAAGAGTCGTGGGCATCGGCTCCGCCGTGGAGCATCCCATCCTGCGACACATGAGCGAGCGCATCGATATGAGTCCCGACATGGGTTCCCATGGTGATGAGATCGTTCGCCGCGGACCCCCCGTCGGGACGGACGATGTCACCGTGACGTCGGGGCAGCGTCCGGGTGTACGGCGGATGGTTCGGCGACTGGGGCATACCGCTGAAGTACGGACGGCCGAGATCGACAACCCTCACGCCCGCGCGAACGGCGTCGAGCAACGCGTCGGTCATCTGATGACTCCCTTCTGGCGCAGGGTGCGCAGTTCCTTGGCGGGGTATGCAAGCTCGTCTCGAAGTATCGTGTCAGTATCCGCGCCCAGCGGGCGACCGGTGTAACGGATCTCGCCGGGTGTCTCCGACATGCGCCAGAGGACGTTGTGCATCAGTATCCGACCCAGATCAGGGTCGTCTGCTTCTACGAGCATCTCCGTCTCGCGGATGTGGCGGTCCTCGACGATGTCTTTGGCCGTGTAGACCGGTGCAACAGCGCCGCCGACGCGTGCGAACTCCGAGATCACCTCTTCGCGGTCATGCTGAGCAATCCATGCGCCCACGTACCCGTCGATGAGGTCAGCATGAGCCGCCCGGCCCTGCCCGCTTCCGAACCACGGCTCATCGATGAGTTCAGGATGCCCGACGAGAGTGACAATGCGTTGGGCCACGTTCTGGGCGCTGCTGGAGACGGCGACCCAGTGCCCGTCTCGCGTGAGGTAGGTGTTCCGCGGCGAGTTGTTGGTCGATCTATTGCCGTGCCGGGTTTCGACGATGCCGAGCTGGCTGTAGACGGTCGGGCCGGGGCCGACGGCAGTCATGATCGGCTCCAGGATGCTCAGGTCGACCACCTGACCCTTGCCCCCGTTGACTTCGCGATGCCGCAGCGCCATCAGGGCGGCAGATGACGCGGCGATCCCTGCGATGCTGTCTGCGAGTCCGAAGGCGGGAAGCGTGGGCGGCCCTGCGGGTGCTCCCGTGAGATGAGCGAATCCGCTCATCGCCTCCGCAAGAGTGCCGAAACCGGGCCGACTGGAGTAGGGGCCTGTCTGTCCGAAGCCGGTGAGCCGGACGATCACGACACCGGGATTCACCTGGAACAGCTGATCGGGTCCGAGCCCCCACTTTTCCAGAGTGCCGGGGCGAAAGTTCTCGACGATGATGTCCGCCTTCGCCGCGAGCCGGAGAAATATCTCGGCACCGGCAGGCGTCCCGAGGTCGAGGCCTATCGTCCTTTTGTTGCGATTGACCTCCTTCCACCAGAGGGAGACGCCGTCCTTCGATCGGCCATGGCCCCGCAGGCTGTCACCCCGTGTCGGGTGCTCCACCTTGATCACTTCCGCCCCGAAGTCGCCGAGTATCTGGCAGCACAGCGGTCCGGCGAGGATCGTCGAAGCATCGATGACGCGCAGACCGTCGAGCGGCATCACGTTTCACCTCCGGCTAGTTGTTTCGCTAAAAGGAACGTCTTATAGAGACGACGTTCTCGATCATAGCCTCCGCAGGTACCCGAACGTAAGCCCTTAAGCGGAACGATCTTGGCGTCTTACTTTTCACATGTTCCTCACAAAGGTACGTCTGGGATTCGACACCAGATTCATCTCATCCGGATGACTGTGTGGCATCAGACCCGTAATTATGCAGATTTTTGCATCATCGCTCACGCGCCGGACGATGGTGCGGGGTGTCCGAAGTGGGAAAGCGGCGTTCTTGGAACGATGACATATTCCGGTTAGAGGAACACGTGCAGTCAATTCCGGTCAACTCGGCGCTGCAGTATTGACCAGTCCGCTCGCGGCGTGATACGGTGAGCTTTCAGTATTTGTTTCTACTAGCGAAACGATTCTTGCACGATCTATCCACCTGCATCACTAAGTATTGAAGGAGGCACGGAATGAGAAACGGCCGAAAGCTTCTTCTCGTCAGCGGCATCGTGAGCCTGGCGCTTGCGGTATCGTCCTGCGCCGGTCCCGGGGAAGACCCGGATGAGCCGGTAACCAAGGAACCGATTCGTATCGGGACCATCTTTCCGCTGAGCGGTGCTCAAGCCATCGGTGGTCAGAACAACATGGCCGGCATCCAGGCGGCAGTCGATCAGGTCAATGAGAACGGCGGTGTCAACGGTCGTCTCGTGGAGATCATTCCGACCGACGCGGTCGACCCCGCGGCCGCGGTCGCCAACGCGAACCGCCTCATCACACAGGATCATGTCGACGTCATCATGGGTTCGCTCAGCAGCAACCTGGCCTTGGCCATCGCTCCTGTCGCCGACCGCAACAACACGATCCTGTGGGAGTTGCAGGCGGTGACGAACTCGCTTACCGAGTCGGGCTTCAACTACGTGTTCCGGACCGTCGCGCCAGCGAGTGCTCTGGGCAGGGCGGCCGCAGAGTATGCGATCAATGATGTGGCCAGTGAACTAGGACTCGGCAAAGACCAGTTGCGCATTGCGGTCATGAACGTTGACGGCGCCTATGGCGAGGACACCACCAAGGGCATCCTCGCCACCCTGGAGGAGAACAACGTCACGCCGGTGGACATCTCGAGCTACGACCCGACCACCAAAGACCTGACACCGCTCATCCTGAAGCAGAAGGCCGCTGGCGCGAACATCGTGCTGTCGACCTCCTACGGGGCCGACACCATCCTGTACATGAAGCAGGCGGGTCAGCTGGACTTCCGTCCGGGTGCCTACGTCGGCACGGGTGCGGGGCAGACCACGCTCGAGTTCCGTGACGGAGTTGGTGCCGCGGCGCAGGGTATCCTCAGCGCAGCATCGCCGGGTGGCGGCGTGGACCCGAGTCTGCTGAACGCAACCGGCAAGGCGAACCACGCAAAGTACCAGGAACTTCTCCAGAAGGCTGGTATCGAGTCGAGCCAGGGTACGATCCTTGCCTATATCGGGACTCTCAACCTCCTGGTCGACGTGCTCCCGAATGCGGCCTCGCTCAGCGCCGACGACATTCGGAAGGCCGCGTTGGCCGCTGACGTTCCCGCCGGAACATCGATCAACGGATGGGGCCTGAAGTTCAATGAGAACGGCCAGAACGAGCGCGCCACCGTTATCGTCGTGCAGTGGCAGGATGGCTCGATGGTTACCGTTTCCCCCAAGGAATTGGTAACCGGCCAGTTGGTCGATCCCACCCCCCGGTGGTGATAGAGCGGGCACGCTCGGTCGATCCTTAGATCAGTCGGCTGGTGCGCGGAAGGAGCGCTTCCTCCGCGCACCAGCCACTGATCGATTCTTGTCCGGAGCTACCGAACTCCACATCCACAACCAGCGAAAGAGGAATGAAATGGGCAGAGTCGTCGATGTATCGGTGAACCTGAGAGGACACACGAGCCTCCCGCTTTACGACTACTTGCAGATCCCAAAGGAGCGCGGGCGGACGTGGAAAGCGGATGAGCTTGTCGCCGCGATGGACGACGCGGGCGTCGACATGGCAGGCATGATCGCCAGCGTCACGGCTGCTGGAGTGGGCGGAGAGATCGATCCGATCCACGTGGACGAGGTCAAGGCCGTCATCGACGAGCACCCCACCCGGCTCTTCGGATGGGCTGGTATCAACCCGCTCACGACAATGGACACTCTTGCGTACATCGATTACGCCGTGCGCGATCTCGGTTTCAAGGGTGTGCATGTATACCCGCACTGGTGGGGTGTGCCGATCAACGATCGCAAGTACTACCCGATTTACGCCAAGTGCGCTGAACTCGGAGTGCCTATCACGCTGCAGGTCGGGAGCCAGTCTCCGCGGTCGCACGCGAAGTTCGTCGCAAGGCCCATCCTGCTCGACGACGTGGCCTTCGACTTTCCGGAGCTGAAGATCGTCGGACTCCACATCGGCACGCCCTTTGCGCATGAAATGACGATGCTCTGCAAGAACTACGAGAACGTCTACATCATCGCGGATGGGCACCCGCCGCGTCATTGGGAGCCGGTTCTGCTGGACTACATCAATCAGGTCATGTGGTCCAACAAGGACGGTGCGACCAAGGTCATGTGGGGCACAGATCATCCGATCCAGACCTTCAAGCAATCACTCGCCGAAGTTGATGCACTGGGATTTGACGAAGTCACCAAGGCCAATCTGATCGGCGAGAACGCGATCAGGATCATGAACCTCTGACAGCTTGCCCACGTGAACAGTGCCGTTTACACGAGATCGGAACGATGACTTTCCATGGACATAATCGCGCAACTTGCGGCAACCGGGATCCTCTTGGGCGGTATCTATGCGCTCATCTCGATCGGTATGACCCTCGTATACGGATCGATCTTCTTGATCAACTTCGCGCACGGCGATTACCTCATGGTGTCGATGTACTTGACGTATGTGCTGACGACGGTGTGGGGGATGAACCCCTACGCCTCGGTGATCATCGTTATGCCGGCGATGTTCCTGCTCGGCGCACTGACATTCATCCTCGTCGTGAAGAGAGTGCTCCACGGAAGCCATAAAATCCGGGTCTTCGTCACGTTCGGCGTGGGTATCGTCGCGACCAACGCGATACTCATGATCTTCGGTGGCGCGGAACGGACGATCCACGTCGACGGCGTGAACGAAGTGCTACAGATCGGAGAGGTACGAGTCTCCTATGCTTCCCTGATCGCCTTTGCGGCGGCCATTCTGGTTGCAGTGGGCCTGTACTTCCTCATGAACAAGACGATGATCGGCAAGTCGATCCGGGCAACAGGGCAGAACCCGCTTGCGGCGCAGCTCGTGGGAGTCAACATAACTCGCGCCAGGTGGGTGATGTTCGGTCTGAGCACGGCACTTCTCGGCGTTGCCGGGCCGCTCCTTGTTCCGATCTACCCGTTCTACCCTGCTGTCGGACACGACTTCATCCTGATCATGTTCATCACGATCGTCCTCGGCGGCCTCGGGAGTTTCAAGGGAGCCGTGGTCGGAGGGCTGCTTGTGGGTGTGATCCAGTCCATGGGCGCGTACTTCATGCCCCGAGAGTTGCAGGGGTCGATCCTGTTCATCCTGTTGATCCTCCTCCTGCTCATCCGCCCGCAGGGCCTTTACGGGCGGGCGAAGCTCGTAGGCGCCGCAGAAAAGAGTGTGCTGTGATGACGAAGAATCGAAACTATCGCATTGCCGCCTTCGCGATTCTCGGTGGTCTCCTCGTAGGCGCCGGATTCCTGGTCGTTACGAACGACTACTTTGCGACGATCGCGTTCATCCTCTGCTTCTGGGGTATCACCGCGGTCGCCTACAACGTGAGCTCCGGCTACGCCGGTGAACTCTCGCTCGGTCACGGCGTGTTCTTCGGCATCGGCGCCTACACCTCCTCGCTTCTGTTCGTGAACTACGGGATCAGCCCGTGGATCGGGATGCTCGTGGGCATGCTGCTCTCTGCGATCGTGGCGTTCCTGCTGGGGGTCATCGCGATTCGCCTGAAGGGAGTGTTCTTTGCGATCATCACGCTCGCGATCCTGCTGACATTCCACTCGTTGGCTCACAGACTGAGCGGCCTCACCCACGGGGCCGTCGGGATCGTCATCAGCGGTGAGCCATCGTTGCTGAACTTCATTTTCAGAGAGCGCTGGCCTTACGTCGTGCTGGGAGCGCTGAGTCTTGTTCTTGTGCTCCTGCTCGTGAGGACGCTCGTGCGTTCTCGTGTCGGTTACGAGTTGAGCGCATATCGAGAAAATGAAGATGCGGCCCTCTCACTGGGTATCAGCACGGTCCGGGTCCGAGTCTTCGCGCTTGTCGTCAGCGGCACCATCACCGCATTCGCGGGAACGATGTGGACCCAGTATTACCAGTTCATCGATCCGGGAAGCGCCTTCAGCCTGGCTTTCTCGATCCAGGTCGCGTTGATGGCCATCGTTGGCGGATTCGGCTCCCTGTACGGCCCGCTGCTCGGTGTCGGACTCATCGTGTTCCTGGGACAACTGCTCCAGCCGCTTGTGCGAAGCGCCGCTGGGCTGGACCAGCTGGTGTACGGAATCCTGCTCATCGTCGCCCTGCTGTTCTTCCCGAAGGGCCTCATAAGCTTCAAGGATTCCGCGCTTTGGCGGCGCACGAAGGCTGCGTTTCGACGTATCACCAAGGCGGAGGAGACACTATGACCGGCACAGGTGACAACAATATGCCCGAGGTTCTGCTGTCGATCCAGCACCTGTCGAAGTCCTTTGGCGGCGTTACGGCGGTCAAGGACGTCTCCTTCGATGTCAACCGCGGCGAGATCATCGGCGTCATCGGCCCGAACGGGGCTGGCAAGTCCACGCTCTTCAATGCCGTGACCGGATTCGACCGTCCGGACGCCGGATCCGTCGTCTTCGACGGCGTGAAGGTCGACGGAATGTCGCCCAATCGCCGGGCTCAGCTGGGACTGTGCCGTACGTTCCAGACCTCACAGCCGTTCCTGGACCTCTCTGTACGGGACAACGTAGTGATCGGTGCGCTTCAGCAAGTGCGTACTGTCAAAGAGGCGCGGATGCTCGCCGATGAGGTCATGGAGCGCATCGGCATCGATCGGTTCTCGTCGGTCAAGTCGGCCGTGCTCTCGCTCGGCAATCGGCGCAGGCTCGAAGTGGCGCGGGCTCTGGCGACGGGACCCAAGTTGATCCTCCTCGATGAGGTGATGGGAGGCCTTACCCCGGCCGAGGTGGATACGATCATGGATCTCATTTCGGGTCTTCCCGCGTCGGGGGTCTCGGTCGTTCTCATCGAGCACATCATGAGGGCGATCATGACGGTATCGGACCGTATCGTCGTCATGCACGATGGGAGCCACATCGCCGAGGGCGTGCCCGATGTCATCGCGAAGGATCCTGTCGTCATTGCCGCATACCTGGGTGAGGAGTACGCCTTTGCTTGAAGTCACCAATCTCAATGTCCACTACGGCCTGGCCCACGTGGTCACCGACGTCAGCCTGCGCGTGGGAGAAGGCGAGCTCGTGACCCTTCTGGGCGCAAACGGCGCCGGCAAGACCAGTGTGCTCCGGTCGATTTCCGGAGTCGTTGCCGGCAGCACGGGTACTGTCACCTTCGATGGCCAGCGGATCGACGGTATGCGTCCAGAGCGCATTGCCGCTCTCGGACTGATCCACGTTCCCGAGGGCAGGCAGCTCTTCGGCGACATGACGGTGCTCGAGAATCTGGAGCTCGGCGGGTTCATCCCTTCGGCGCGGAAGATGCGCAAGGAGCGTATCGACGAGGCAGTCGATCTGATGCCTCGGCTCAAGGACCGGCTGCGGCAGCGTGCGGGATCGCTGAGCGGAGGGGAGCAGCAGATGGTAGCGATCGCTCGCGGTCTGGTCGCCTCTCCGCGCCTTCTGCTGCTGGACGAGCCCACGCTGGGCCTCGCACCGCTGTACGTCAAGTCGGTGTTCGAGACGATCGAGACTATCCGCGCCACAGGACGAGCGATTCTTCTGGTCGAACAGAACGTGAACCTCGCGTTGAAGATGGCGGATCGCGCCTATGTCATGCAGGCTGGCAGCATGATGATGGATGGGAAGGCCTCCGATGTGCTGAATCGAAAGGATCTCACAGCCGCCATTCTCGGTGCGGACTGATGGACTCTCGCGGCCCCACGAACTGGGGCCGGTGGGGTGAAGATGACGAGCGCGGCACTCTCAACTTCATCACGCCGGAGGTGGTGACCGCTGCGCTCCGTACCGTGCAGCACGGCCGGGTGGTTGCTCTGGGCGCACCGGTCGGCACCGCCGGGCCGGTCTACCCAGGGCGGGAGCCGACTGTTCACGTCTCTCGGCGGTTTCCCCGTCACGCCGATGACGTGCTGGTCCTGAACTCGCATTCGTCCAGCCATCTTGACGCGCTTTCGCACTTCTTCATCGACGGCCTCATGTACAACGAGGTCCCGATCGCCGAAGTGAGCAGCCCCAGGGGAATCGAGCGCAACGATGTGGCGAAGGTCGGCGCAATCGTGACGCGGGGCATTCTGCTCGATATCGCCCGCTTCCGGGGCGTGGATTGCATGGAACCCGGCGACGCGATCACGAGCGATGAACTCGACCGCTGCGCGGCCGAGGCCGGGATCCGGTTGCGCCGAGGGGATGTCTGTCTCGTCAGAACCGGTTGGATCAACCGCTACTCCGATGATCCGGAGGTTCAGCGGCAGGGCGAGCCGGGGCTTGCCCTCGACGTGGCGGAATGGTTCTCCCGGCACGAGCTCGTTGCACTCGGTGCCGACAACGGCGCTGTCGATGTACTCCCCGCCGAGCCCGGCGGCGAACCATATGGACTCCACCCGAGGATCATCCAGCGGCAGGGTGGTTATCTTCTCGAGTTCCTCGATCTGGAGGAGCTGTCTGCGGCGTCTGCGACGGAGTTCTTGCTTGTCGTCGCACCCCTGAAGATCGCGGGCGGCGCTGGCAGCCCTGTGAATCCCGTAGCGATTCTGTGAGTCTGTAAGAGAGGAACGCGTGGTGGAGAAGATGAACGAAGGCGAGTCTCGGCGGATGCTCGGTGCCATCAGGGATCGTCAGGAGATCGAAGAGGCGCTTGCCCGCTACTCGCGCGGCCTCGACCATCGGGATTGGGCGGAGTGGGAGGGCCTGTTCACCGACGATGCCCGGCTGGACTACAGCCCGATCGGACTCGGCGTGTTGACGCCGACGGAGTTCCGAGACCATGTTTCGGGCAACGACGGGGTCCGCGTCGGTGGTCAGCATCTGCATTCGAACCTGATCGTGGCGATCGATGATGATGTGGCAACAGTGCGCGCGGAGTTCACGATGGTGAACGTCGTCCGCGACGAGGACCCACGCACAGGAACGATGGTGCGCGCCGGCGGCGACTGCCGTTACGAGTTGGCGCGCACGGACGGCCGGTGGTGCATTCGGGGACGCTCTGCCTGGCCGACGTGGAAGCTGAAGGATGTCATCCCGCTCTGAGGAGCATCGGGATCGGATTCTCTACAGCTCTGCGGAAGGCCGCGAGCCAGGTCGCCGAGAGGGCTCCGTCGATGACCCGATGGTCGACCGAGAGCGTGACCTCGATCACGGTGCCGACCACGAGAGCCCCTCCGTCGACGACAGGCGCTCTCCGCGCGGCTCCGACGGCGAGGATGCCGGAATGAGGAGGGCTGATGATCGCGCTGAAGCTCTCTGTCCCGTACATCCCCAGGTTCGTAATGGCGAAGCTGCCGCCCTCGATCTCATGTTGACGCAGGCGCCCGCCTCGTGCGCGATCCACGAGGTCGGCCACGGCGCCGCTGAGCTCGACGAGGCCCAACGCGGTCGCATCCCGAAGCACCGGTGTGACGAGCCCCTGGTCGGTGGAGACGGCGACGGCGACGTCCAGTGTCGAAAACCGGCGTACCGCGTCGTCGGTCCAGATGACGTTCGCCTCGGGGACATCGAGGAACGCCTGCGCCACCGCCATAATGATCAGATCTGTGACCGAGACGTGGCGCGTCTCGTCCGCGTTGACCTGACGGCGCATGTCCAGCAGGGCATCGGCACGGCACGACGCCGACAGGTAGTAGTGCGGGACGGTGGTCTTGCTCTCGATCAGCCGTCTCGCGATCGCTCGGCGCATGGGTGTGTGCGGGATGTCGACGAAAGCGATCGCCGTCGGGCTCTTGACGGTGGCAGGAGACGTCGGAGCCAGCACATGGGCTTCGACGTCGCGCACCGTGATACGCCCCTGCGGACCATGCCCGTCGATCTCGGCCAGATCGACCCCGCGCTCCCGCGCGCGCTTACGCGCCAGGGGGCTAGAGAACAGTCGCGGTGCCGGTGCTTTCGCGTCCGGCAACGCCTCCGAACCGCCATCCTGGTTCTGGCGCGGCGCTGGTGCAGCGAGCGTGACGGCATCGGCATCGAGTGTGACGGCATCGGCATCGAGCGTCTGCAGAAGAGCGGCGATCTCCGACTCGGTTGTCTCTGCGGTGGTGAGGATGGCGAGGGGCGTCCCCACGTTCACATCCGTCCCGCCCGGGACGAGGCGGCGATGCAGCGTCCCCGCGGACTCGGCGACGAGCTCGACCATCGCCTTCTCCGTCTCGATCTCTGCGAGGATCTGTCCTGTTGTAACCGGCTGCCCCTCGGCCACCAGCCAGACTTCCAGTCGGGCGTGCGTCGTGTTGGCAGCGATCTCGGGCATCCTGATGATGGTCGCCACGACTATCTCTCTCCCATTTCCGCAATCGCCATGCGGATGCCGTTCAGCACCTCATCGCTCTTCGCGATTGCGGCTCGGTCCAAGACCCGCGAGATCGTCGGCGAGGCCTCTCCACCGGTGACGCGGAGAACGGGCTGGTCGAGCCAGTCGAAGAAGCGGCGCTGGATCTCATCGGCCAGCCATCCGCCGTAAGAGGTGCCAACGGCTCCCTGTTCGACGATCACGACGCGATTGGTCTTGCGGATGCTCGTCCCGACGGTCTCCCAGTCGAGACTGGCACGGTCCAACCACCGCAGGTCGATGACCTCGACATCGACCCCTGATTGATCGACGGCGTCGAGCGACTCATGGACCATGGACAAATAGGTCAGGAGGGTCAGGTCAGAACCTTGCCGGCGCACAGCGGCGGTGCCGAACGGCAGCTGGTAGTCCAGATCGTCTTCGGGCACGGCACCCATGCGCGCGTAGAGGTCGATGTGCTCCAGGACGAGCACGGGATCCTCCAGGGCCAACGCGGTGTTCATGAGACCGATATAGTCTGCGGGTGTCGATGGTGCGACGATGCGCCACCCTGCGCTGGTGGCGAAGATTCCCGCCGGGTCCATCGAATGCTGCGATCCGTAACCGCCGCCCATGGCGACCTTGGTTCTTAACACGAGCGGCACCGAGTTCGTGTTCCCGAAGATGTGCCGGACCTTGCCGATCTGGTTGAAGAGCTGATCGGCGGCGACCCAGAGGAAGTCGGCGTACATGAGTTCCACGACCGGGTGGATCGAGCCGCTCAGCGCCATGCCGCCGGCAAGCCCGACGAACGCGTTCTCACTGATCGGCGTACCGAGGACCCTTCCCGGATACGCCTGTGCGAGGTCGCGGGTCGCGCCATTTGTGCCTCCTTTGAGCCGGTGGATGTCCTCGCCGAGTACCACGATGCGAGGATCGGACTGCATCCGCCGGTTCATCACGCCGGCCACCGCGTCGACGAACCGCATCTCGGTGCCGGACACCGGCGAGACCTGCGGGTCGAGGACGCGCGCATCCTCAAGTTCGCGACGGTCGCTGCGGATGCCGTCATCGCGGGAGAGAGCGGATGGCCAGAGCTTTGGCTTTATCCTCCGCTCGCCCGTGGCTGAGTCCGGGTCTAGCTCGACGAATGCGTCGACCGCCACGGCCATTGCGGCTTGAGACTGGGCTCGCACGGTGTTGAGCATCTCCTGGGTCAGGAGCTTCCTCGCGAGCATCTCGTGCTCCATGCGCCGGATCGGATCCCGCGCGACCCAGGTGCCTTCTTCCTCCTTGCTGCGATACCCGAATGCACTTCCCGGAAAGGGGCCGTTCTGATGGAAGAACCGGTAGACCTCCGCCTCGATGAGCGTGGGGCCTCCGCCCGAACGCATGACCTCCTGCGCTTCGACGGTGGCGAGGTGAACGGCGAGCGGATCCATCCCGTCAACGCGCCAGGAGGGGATTCCGAACCCTGGACCGCGGGCCGAGAGCCGCGCTTCGCCGGTGACCTCCTCGATGTGCGTGGATACGGCATACAGGTTGTTCTCGATGAAAAAGCACAGCGGGAGCTTCCAAGCGGCCGCGAGGTTCATGGTCTCCAGGGCCGATCCGATGTTCACCGCGCCATCGCCCAGGTAGGTGATCGTGTGCGCTCCGGAGCCTTCGTGTCGCTGCACCCAGGCGTTGCCGGCAGCGAAAGGAATCCCGCCGCCGACGATCGCATTGGTGCCCAGCGCGCCGGCCTCGCGCCACTGCAGGTGCATGGAACCACCGCGACCCCCGCTGAAGCCAGGCGTAAGCCCAAGGATCTCGGCGAGCGTGCGGTCGATGACCTCCTGTACTCTCGCCGTCACAAGATTCTTGAGATCGAGTCGTTCGGCTACATGGCGAATCGACTTGGACAGGAACTGGTGATGTCCGCGATGCGAGCCGTTCACCGCATCCGCGGAGGTGAGCCGGATGATCGAACCGACCGCCCCGCCCTCCTGGCCGATGCTGGAATGGGCAGGGCCGTAGAGGAGCCCTTCGCTTGCCAGTTCGAGCACGGTTTCTTCGAAGGCGCGGATGAGGTGAAGTTGCCCGAGCATGTCCTCGAGCAGTGCCGGATCCGCAGCGTCCCAGTCTGCCGGCGTCGTTTCCAGGCGTATCCACGCTGCGTTCTGCGCGAGTGTCGTCCGCTCAGGCATGGGCGACTCGGCTCCTGGGTGCGCCGGCGACCTCACGGGCCGCCGTGACGATGTCGTCCACGTCCGGAACCACCGCGGCCTGCAGCACGGGTGCGCTCGGGATGCGCGTATCGGGTGCGCCGACGCGCGCGATCGGAACCGGAAGCTCGAGAAGGTGGTGATCCATGATGAGCGCTGCAACCTCGGCGCCGAATCCCGCTGTCACGGTCGCTTCATGGGCGATCACGATGCGACCTGTCGTTTCGCGCACCAGACGGGAGATCGACTCCATATCCAGAGGGCGCAGCCAGCGCAGGTCCAGGACGGCGGCGCTTATCCCTTCTGTGCTCAGCCGCTCGGCCGCGTCGAGAGCTTTGGTGACCATTTCGCCCCAGCTGATGATCGCGACATCCCCGCCCCTGCGGCGAAGGCGCGCCCCGCTGGCGTTCTGCCGCGGTGCTGCGACATCGACCGGACCTGACTGCTGGTAGAGCGAGCGCGCCTCGATGAGGACTGTCGGATCGTTGTCGGCGATCGCCGCCCTCGTCATCGCGTAGGCGTCCTGGGGTGTCGAAGGCAGGCCGACTTTGATCCCGGGTATGTGGGCGAGCAGGGCCTCGACGCTCTGCGAGTGCTGCGCACACGATCCCGGTGTGACGCCTTGCTGAGTGCGAATGGTCAGTGCGGCCGAAAGCGTCGAGCGGTTGATATAGCGCACGTTCGCCGCCTGGTTGACCACCTGGTCGAGTGCAACGTACAGGAAGTCGGCCCACATGATCTCGACGACGGGGCGCATACCCTCCATCGCGGCCCCCACAGCGCTGCCGAGAATCGCCGCTTCGGCGATGGGAGTGTCGAACACTCGCTCGCTCCCGTAGCTCTTCTGGAGTCCGCGGCTGACGCCGAATATGCCGCCGGCGAATCCGACGTCCTCCCCGTAGAGCAAGAGCTCTGGTCGCGAGTCCAGTTCGGCCGACAGTGCCGCATTGACGGCTCGTTGATAGGTCATCTCCTCCGACCCGGAGGAATCGTCGGTGGGCGCAGCGAGAATCGGAGGCTGTGCATCGTAGAGATGATCGAGAACCGTCGAGGGGTCAGGGGCGGGCATCCTGATGACAGTGTCTTCGACCTCTGCGATCAACTGCTCGATAGCTCTATCGAGATCGGTGAGCTCCGCCTCGGACCGGCCCGCGGCGAGGAGTTCCATCCGGAGCCGGCTAACGGGATCGGCCGACTGTGCGAGTTCTTGATCCTCCTTCGGCCGGTAGTGCTGAATGTCGCGATTGTAGTGACCGCCCAGACGCGCCGTCTTACACTCCAGGAACACAGGCCCCGTGCCGCGCGTACAGGTGACGATCGCTTGGGTGACGGCGTCATAGACGGCGAGCGGGCTGTTGCCGTCCACGACGTGCGACTCGATCCCCAGTGCCCGGCCTCTCCCGACAAGGTCGGAATCGCGGGTTGTCGCTCCGATGGGAGTCATCTCCGCCCAGCCGTTGTTCTCGCAGATGAAGATCACCGGAAGGTTCCGCGCCGCGGCAAGAGCCATTCCTTCCATCGTGCTGCCCTGATTCATCGCGCCGTCGCCGACCGACGTGACGACCACGCGGTCCTCGCCACGCGACTGCGCCGCCAGCGCTACCCCGGCACCGATCGGATAGCCCGCACCGACGATCGCATTCTCGCCCAGAAACCCCCGTGGTGGATCGCTCAGCATTGCCGACCCTGCCCGCCCGCCGTTGAGTCCGCCCGCCCGCTGGGCAATCTCGGCCAGCACGGCTACCGGCTCGGATCCGGAGGCGAGCGCCCAACCGTGGCCTCGGTAGGTGGAAAGGACGCGATCTTGCGGACGCAGGGCCGCAATCGTGCCGACGGGGATCGCTTCCTGCCCGAGACACAGATGCACCGACCCCGCGATCTCACCGGCGACGGAGAGCGCAAGTACTCGCTCTTCGAACCGCCGGATCGTGGACATCGCGCGGTAAGCCTCTATTGCATCAAACGCGTGCATCTTCCACCCTCGGCTTGGACGTCGTTTTTCGAGATTGTTCCGTCAAATGGAACGGCCCTCATCGCCCATCATACCCCTGGACTCCCGAAAACAAGCATAAATCTGGGGTCTGAGGTGTCATATACCGCTCGGGTAACGACTGTCCCGGCTGAAGCGTTTCGTTTGCAGAAACGGCGTCAGATCCGATCCCATCCCATATGCCGCGAGATTCGCTCCGCTGCACCGCGGACGAGTGGAATGTATTCGGCAATCGACTCCGCATCGAACCGCGCGCGCGGGCCGCACGTGCTGATGGAGCCTAAGACCCGGTCATCCCCGCGGAAGATCGGAGCCGCCACCGAACCCGCACCCGACTGGCGCTCTCCTTGCGAGGTCGCATAGCCGTTCGCTCGAACCTCGGCAAGACGCGCCTGTAGCAGCTCTGGGTCGTCGATGGTCTCGTCGGTCAACGCCACCAATCCGTGCTCGATCACCCGTGCGATCTCCGCGGGCGGCATGAACGCGAGGATCGCACGGCTAGATGCTCCCGCATACAGAGGGTAGAAACGCCCGAGTTCGACCGTCATCTTGATCTCTTGCGGACTCTCGTACTGGTCGATGTACGTCCGCTTGTCCGACACCAGGATGGACAGCGTCGTGGTCTCTTGCGTCCGACCGCGGAGGGCGACGAGCTCATCGCGGGCGACGGTCTTCAGGTCAAGACGTGTGAGAGCGCGCGCGCCGAGCGCGGCGGCGCCAGGCCCAAGATGGTATTCGCGCGTCGTGGGATCGACGCCGACCAGATCGCGCGAAACGAGCGACTGCAGGATTCGGTGAACGACGGCTTTGCTCAAGCCGAGTTCGCGCGCGATGGCGGAGACACCCGTAGGTCCGTCGCTCCGCGAGAGGTGCACGAGAACATCCGCGACCCGCTCGGCCGCCTCGGTCCCTGCCGAGACGCTTCTGGACTGGGTTTCGCGGAGGGGCATCTTCAGCACTCCTGTCGTCCTTTTGCCGCCGCAACAGGCGCACACCGAGCATAGCGCCCAAGGGCCGGAACCGTCAGCGCAGGCGCGCCCTGGTATCACGGGAGGCGTCCAGCGTGTTCCGCGTAGGCTTGAGGGGTGCCAGCAGTCAATCTCGGGATGCCGAGGATCCCCGAAGTGCTCAGTCCGCGACGCGAGAGCCGGCAGATCCGCGTGGGCAAGGTCCTCGTCGGGGGGAACGCTCCGGTGAGCGTGCAGTCGATGACGACGACGAAGACCACCGACATCAACGGCACCCTGCAGCAGATCGCCGAGCTCACGGCATCCGGATGCGAGATCGTGCGCGTCGCCGTGCCGACGCAGGACGACGCCGACGTGCTGCACATCATCGCGAAGAAATCGCAGATCCCGGTGATCGCCGACATCCACTTCCAGCCCAAGTACGTCTTTCAGGCGATCGACGCGGGATGTGCGGCGGTGCGCGTGAATCCCGGCAACATCCGCCAGTTCGACGATCAGGTCGGTGCCATCGCGGCGGCGGCGAAGGCGGCCGGCGTGTCGCTGCGGATCGGCGTGAACGCCGGATCGCTCGACCGGAGGCTGCTCGAGAAGTACGGCAAGGCGACCCCCGAGGCTCTCATGGAGAGCGCGGTATGG